>NZ_JANKAF010000005.1:0-198591 GCF_024622765.1 Clostridium mucosae
AAATTAAAGTCAATGGATACTAAATATAATAAATTAGTTATTGAAAATAATAAAAATATTGAATTAGTAAAAGAGCTTACAGAAGAAAATAGAGAGTTGATTTTAAAAGTTTCAAGTAATAAAGAGAGTGAAAATATTAAATTAGCAGCTGAAAACTTTTTAAAAGGTATGTTTGAATATGATGATAAAACAGATAGAAGGGAAAGTATAAGAGCATATGCAACTAATGAATTTTATAATAAATACAATTTAAGTTCTACAGAAGCAAAAGTAAAGTATAAATCTACTTATGATAAAGCAGAGATATATGTAACTGATGTAGTAGAAGGAAAAGTATTAGCTAGGGTTTGGCATAGCTTTGAAATTAATAATACGAAAACAACAACACAAATATTATTGACCTTAGATTTAGTATGTGAAGGAGATAAATATTTAGTTGCTAACATGGAGATTCAAGGAACTATGAACGAAAAGGGTTTTTTTAATTAGTAAGTAGTTTATTGAATTTTATTAAATAAATTTTGGGCGTGAAAGGATTATTGATTGAAGAAAAGAGAGAAATAGGGTTTGTTAGTAAGGGAATATAATGATAGATAATAATTTTAAGTATATAGTAATAAAATAATATTTAATGTTAAAAAGACAGGAATAAAAGGTATTCTTTAATATATATAGGATACCTTTCTTTTTATATAAGAGTCTGTATTAATATTGCAAATAATTTTTAGTTTTTCTATAATGTAGATATATAAATTTCGTATTATTTAGAAATTTATTTAAGTTATGGTAATTGAGGTGATTAAATGATTAAAGAAAGAGAGTTTGAAGTAATTAGAAGATTAGATAGTAAAAAAAATGATATCAAAAGCTCAAGTGTTAACTTGATTAAGTATAGGGGAAATACTGAAATGATTGTAGTTAAATCGATTTCTAGAATTGATAAAAAAATTTATAATGACATATATATGAGAGAGTTAAATGCATTATATGGATTAAATAAGTGTGATAAAATTGTTAAAATTTTAGAGCATAAAACATATAAAAATAATGAAAATGGAGAAAGAGCAGGAGCTATATTTTTAGAGTATATAGAGGGGAAGAATTTATCTGAAATAAATCTTGAAGAGTTATCAATTAGAGATAAGTTTTCTATCATAAGTGAAATAATAGAAGCAATATCATTTTCTCATTCAAGAGGAATTATTCATAGAGATATTAATCCAAATCATATTATGATATATGATGAAAATAAAGTGAAATTATTAGATTTCGGATTATGTAAGATTAAAGAGCTTTTAAGTAAAGAAGAATTTAAAATCGAAAATAGAAGTATTTATTCTGCTCCTGAGGTAAAATTACATTTAGAAAATGCTACAGAACAAAGTGATTTATATTCATTAGGATGTATAATTTATTATTTGTTTACTGGAGAAAAACCAGTTAAGGCTAGTATTTTTTCAGATATAATAGATAAAACTTCAGGTATAGATAACACATTGAAGCCTATAATAAAAAAATTGACTTTTGAAAATATAGATAGTAGATATAAGACTATTTATGAAGTTGAAGATGATATTAGAAATTTACTTAATAAATTTTTGAAGAGATATAGACAAATCAATATAGAAATATCAAATGAAAATATTAAATATTTGAAAAGAAATAATTTATTAAATAAAAATATAAATAATAGAGAAATTAAATTTAAAATAGAACAAAATTTTGTGGATATATATGGGTTTAGAAATGGGGAGGAATACGAGTTTTTAGGAAATAATTATATCTTTATATGTATATTTGATGAATTATTGAATATTTTTAAAGTTAAAACTATAAAAAAAATAATGCCTATAGAAAGAGAGAAAAAGAAAAAGATATATAAGCTATTAAATGCTAATATTAAAATTGTAGATGGAAGAATTGCTCATCATGAAAGTAGAAATAATAGTTTGGAGATAAGAAATCAGATTGATGATTTTTATTTTTATTATATATCTAATAAAAATATTGATAAAGAATATAAAAAGAAATATGGAATTTGGAAAGATTTATTGGAATTAACTCGAAAGAATATAAAAAATAAGTATATAAGGTATGAATATGAAGATGTGATTTTAGAAAATGGAATATATACTTTTATTTTAAAAGCGGGTGTTATTCCTTTAGAAAAGTTTAATGAAGAACAATATTTTATATATGAAAAAATTGATAATAGAAAGAGTAACGTTAATAAGATAAGACAAAGAAATCTAGGGTATTATGAAACAGATTATATGGAAAATAATAGAGTTGTTTTAAAAATAAGAGCAACGGAAAGTTGGATTATTCCTAAGAAAGGAAAAATATGTTTAGATTATAGAAAAGAGTTAGCTAATGTTGAGAGGCAGCTAGATGCTATAGCCAATATAGAAAGAGAAAGATATTCATGTCATTTTAATTTGAAAGGTGTAATTTCAGGGGTTGAGAAAACAAAATCTAGAGAGTTTAGTAAAAATATAAAGTATGTAAATAAGTTTTTAGATTTCTCTCAAAGAACAGCAGTTAATAAAGCTTTAAATACATCAGATATAATGATGATACAAGGTCCACCAGGGACTGGCAAAAGTAATGTAATAGTTGAAATTATTTTACAAATATTAAAGAAAAATAAATTGAATTCTAATTTACCTAAAAAGAAAATATTATTAGTATCTCAATCTCATAAAGCTGTTGATAAAGTCTTGAAAGATTTTGTTTTAGATGAGTCAATAAGAAAATTTGTTGAAAGATTAGGATTGAAATATGAAATAATAAGATTAGGGAAAAATACAGATGATTTTGATCCGTTGATAAAAGATAAGTTTGGGTTAAAAGAGCTTAGAGAAAATTTATATAAAGATATTATAAAAACATGTAATGAAAAATTTATAGAATTGAGTTTAATGCTTAATATATCTGCTAATGAGATTAATGAATATTTTAATGAGTTAGAAAAAAATAAAATTTATGGAGTAAAGAAAAATGAAATAAATAATAATTTAATTTATAAGATAGGAAATTTAAATTTAAATGATAATCAAAAAAAAGCAATGAATATATTAAGAATACAGAAAAAGTGGATAGATAATTTAAAAAATAGTAGATTGTTAGAGATGTATTTAATTAAAAATGCATCTATAATATCGGGGACTTGTGTAGGCTTTTTATCAAAAGATATAAAAGAAATGGATTTTGATTATTTAATTATTGATGAAGTAGCAAAGTCTACTTTTCCAGAACTTGCTGTTTCTCTGACAAAAGGAGAAAAAATAATAATGGTTGGAGATCATAAACAATTGCCAGCTGTATTAGATAAAGATTTTATTGAAAAAAGTCAGTTTAATTATGAAAATTTTAAAATTAGTTTGTTTGAGGAATTACATGAAATGGTAGAAAAAGGGAATAAAGAGATTTTAACATGTCAATATAGAATGCATTCAACTATAGGAAATTTAATAAGTAAATTGTTTTATAACAATGATATAATTAATGGCTGTAATGATTTCGAAAGAGTTATTGATATTGAAGAATATAAAGATATATCAATAGAATGGATAGATACTTCTAAGTATTCGATAGATGAAAGAAAAGAAAAAGAAATTATTTATAATACTAAGACATATTTTAATAAACTTGAAGCTGATTTGATAAAGGATAAATTGAGATGGTTTGATAGTAAAAGTAATAGAAAGATAGAAATTGGTGTAATTACATCTTATAGAGGGCAAAAATATGAATTGCAAAATATTATTAAGCAACAAAAATATAAAAACATAGATGTTGAAATAGATACGGTAGATGCTTTTCAAGGAAGTCAAAAAGAGATTATTATTTACTCTACTGTAAAATCAAATAAAAAAAGAAAAAAGAGTATAGGATTTTTAGATGAAGAAGCTAGAATTAATGTTGCTTTTTCAAGGGCAAAATCATTATTAATGATAGTTGGAGATAAAGAATTTTTGAATGATGAAAAAATTCCTAAAAATAAATTTCCAGAGATTGTAAAATATATAGAAACAAATAGTAGGTGTAGAATAGTATGATAAAGATAATTAAAGATATAAAAAAAAATATTTCATTAAATACTGATAGACTTAATTTAAGGAAAAAAATTAAACTTTTTATACCTTATGAGGAAATATATATTGAATGTAGAGTTAAAAACAGTAGTGAGTTAAATTTGTTTTTTGAAGTAGTATTGGAATTAATAGAGAATGATGTATGTGTAATAGGAGAAATTAAAGAAATATTAGGTATAAGTATAGATTTAATGAATGAAATTATTATAGATATGTATAGAAATGAATTTATAGTTATAGTTGCAGGAGAGAAGTTAGAATTAACAGATAAAGGGATAAATGCATTAAGGAAGAAAGAAGTAATTGAATATGAAATTAAGATTTTAAATATATATATAAATTTAATAACAGGTGAAATAGTAAATAGAGAAAATATAGTGGAAGAAAATATATCTAAATATGATATATATTTAGCCGAGGAAATAAGGGTAGATAAAGAATTTTTAGAAATGAGACTGTTAGAGATTAATGATATTTACGAAAAGGATCAAAGAGATAATAAGGATAAAAATACACTTGAAGAAATAAAAGAAATTGATAAAATTATAGATATAAAAAATAGAAAAATATTATATGAGATAAAGGATTTAAACATTTATAGCAAAGATACTTATAATGATTTAGAGATAAAATTAAAAGACGATAAAAATGATAAGTTAATTAATAGCTTTTTAAAGCAAATTAAACTTGAGGTTCATCCGACTTTAGATAAATTTTTTGAATTAGATAGAGAGTTTATAAGATTAAATTCGGAGAAGGAATATGCAGATGATAAAGTATTGTTAGAAAATACAGAAAAACTAAAAAATTTTTTGAAGGGAGTTCCCAATATAATTAATAGCGATATAGATAAATTTTGTGTTAATAGATATCTTATTACAAATGATGAGTATATAAAGTATTTTCAATATTATAAGGATTTTGAGTTTGATGAAATATTGATAGAAACTAATAGAGTAGGAAGTTTTTTAACTCCTAATATATTAGAAAATATAAAAAAAATATCTAGGATAAAAAAAATAACTATAATTTATGATGAAGATGAATTTAATTCAAAGAATATGATAGAAAGATTTTTGGGAAAAGAAGTGAAAAATATAACACTTATTCATAGTAAAGATATAAAGAAAACTAAAATAAAGTTTTTGCCTAGTATAGAAATGGATATGGAGGAAATAATCGTGAAGATTTTTGGAGGCTATATTTCTTATAAAATAGGTAAAATAAAATATTATTAATAATGAGAAAAGGTGAAAGTAAAATTAACGATTTAAATAAAATAGAGTTATTTTGATTTTATTTAAAAATAAGAGTTTTATATGTTGGCAGATTTGTTGGCAAAAATAAAAAACTTAATTAAATTTAAGCAAACTTATTTAATTTATGAATATAGTAAAATAAATATGCAGAAGCTTGTTTGATTATTAAGAATTTTAAAAAAGCAATCAATGAAATAGCTACGAACCAGTTGGTCGGGGGTTCGAATCCTCTCCGCCGTACCAGAAAAGCCTTGTAAATAGCATATTTACAGGGTTTTTATTTTGCTTAAAATAAATTAAAATATGAATTTTGCCAAATGTTTTTGTCATTTAGAGCTTTTTATAAGCAAAAAAGAAGTGAGTTATTTAATATCCGCTTTATTATATAAATCATTTTTCTTTAGCATTTAGATAAATGTTATATGATTATATAGAGTAAAGAGTAGAATGAATTAGTTAAATAAGATTAATGTAGTTATTATAAAATTTAAAAAGTAACTACATTTTGTATAGTCAAGATTGTAGTTATCAGAAAAATAAGTGTAGTAACTACAATTTTTTATTTTTTTAAGAAAATTCTACTAAAAATATGAAAATTAAATATTAAAATTATAAAAAAACATTGATATTCCTATAAAATGACGTATAATTGTTTATGGATTTACAATAACGTTCGTAATATAAGGGGCTATCAAATGAATTTTATTAAAAATAAATATGATGTTGTAATTGTGGGTGCAGGACCTAGTGGTATATTTACTGCCTATGAGCTTTCAAAAATTAATCCAGAAAAGAAAATTTTAATTATTGAAAAGGGAAAATCTGTTTATAAAAGATATTGTCCAATACCAAAATTAAATAAATGTGTTAAGTGTAAGCCATATTGTAATATAACTACTGGATTTGCAGGAGCAGGAGCATTTTCTGATGCAAAGCTATCTTTATATGATAAAGATTCAGAAGAAGTTTTAGTTGGAGGAAATCTACCAGAAATAATTGGACATCAAAGTACAAAGGATTTAATTGATTATTGTGATGAGATATATTTAGAATTTGGGGGAGAAAAGAATATAGCGGGAATAGAGCATAAAGATGAAATAAAGAAGATAAAGGATAAAGCAAAAAAAGAAAATATAAATTTGGTGGATATTCCTATTAGACATTTAGGAACGGAAAAATCGAGAGAGCTTTATGGAAAATTAGAAGATTATTTATTGGAAAACGGTGTGCAAATAATATTTGGAACTATAGTTAAGGATATTATAATCGAAAATGGTGAGGCTAAAGGCGTGGTAACTGAAAATGGAGATTACTATGCTGATAAAGTAGTTATATCAGTTGGAAGAAATGGTGCTGATTTCTTATCTGCCTTATGCGATAAGCATAAGATAGATAAGGAAGTTGGAGTAGTAGACATTGGTGTAAGATTTGAAATGAAATCAGAAGGAGATATACAAAAGGTAAATGAACTCATGTATGAAGGTAAATTTATTGGAAATGTAGCTCCATTTAGAGATAAGGTTAGAACTTTCTGTCAAAATCCTGATGGATTTGTAGCAGCAGAAGTTTATGATAATGGTGTTTCATTAGCAAATGGGCACGCTTATAAGGAAAAGAAAAGTATAAATACAAACTTTGCAATACTTTCTTCACATAAATTTACTGAACCATTTAAAAAACCAATAGAATATGCAAATAAAGTTGCTGAGCTTACAAATCTACTATCCAATGGAGAAGTTGTTGTTCAAAGATTTGGAGATATATTAAATGGTAAGAGAACTTGGAAGGAAGAACTTGAAAATAATTCAGTAGAGGCAACATTAAAAACTGCAATGCCTGGAGACATAACATTGGGAATTCCATATAGAACAATGACTAATATAGTTAATTTTATATTAGAGATGGATAAAGTAGTAAAGGGATTTGCGAATCCTGATAATTTACTATATGGACCTGAAATAAAGTTTTACTCAAATTCTGTTAAACTTAATGAGAATTTAGAAACAAATATTAAAAATTTATATGCTATTGGAGATGGAGCTGGATTAACGAGAGGATTAATGATGGCATCATGTTCAGGAGTGCATTTAGCTAGACATTTATTTAGCTAACACAAAAGGAGAGGTTTCTTGATGAGCTCTCTCTTTTTGTATTGTAGGAATATAATATATATATGTTTATTTAGGATAAAATTATCCTCTTTGGATAAATTAGAAATATATAAATTAAAAAAGAAGGATTAGAGATATGAATGTAGATATATTAATAAACCAATTAGATGAGCATAATCAAGCAAATATATTAGCAACTAAAAAATTTAATCCAAAGGAAGTATTGTTTATATATGATAAAAATAACGAAATTCTAATGGATTCTGTAAAAAGGTATTATGAAAACTATATTCCAAATGTGAAATTTAATAAGGCAATTATCAATGAAGGCGAAATTGATAAATTAATTAAAATAATAAATGAAAATAAAAATAGAAATATATTAGTTAATTTAACCGGCGGTAGCAGAGTAAACTCTTTGGCATTATTGAATATAAGTAAAGATAATTTATTGAATTCAATATATGTAGATATAAAAAATAAATTTTTATATACATTTGGTAAGAGTATTGAAGTTATTAAGGAAGAATATGAAGATATGCAATTAGATAATCTTATCAAGGCATCTGGAGGAGAACTTTTAAATGATGCAAGTAGTCTTTGTGATAAAGAGGATTTAATTTATTTAACTAAAAAGATATATGAAAATTTAGGGCTATGGCATAAATATAAGCAAAAGTTATATGATTCAAATATTTTCATACATGATTATCAGGATGCTAAAAAGGTTACTATAAAAGCTGAATTTTTAGAACAAGAGGAAAAAAGCATATTAAATAAAATATTAAACAAGTTAGAGGAAATTAATGGAATAGATTATATTAAGGATTCTAATAATGAGATTCATGTTAATTTTAAAAATGAATATTTAAAATCATTTATATTTAAAAGTGGAACTTGGCTTGAGATGGCAACTAATATTATGATTAGTGAAATTAAAGAAATAGATGAAGTGAAAAGTGGAGTTATGTTCTTATGGAATGATAAGAGTAAAATTGTTAGAAATGAAGTAGATGTAGTTGCAGTAAAGGATTCAGTTCCTATTTGTATATCATGTAAGGATAGTGATAAATATAATGAAGATGCTCTAAATGAGCTAGATGTTTATAGTAAGCAAATTGGTGGAGAAAAGGTATATAAGATTTTAGTTGCAACAAAAGAACCTGTGAAAGCTGCAGTTAAAGAAAGAGCTAAAGAAATGGGGATAAATCTTATTATTTTCAATGGTAACGAAGAAAAGTTTAAAACTGAAATAAAAAATATAGTTATAAAAAATTAAAATTAAATTAGATTTTCAAATTTTGAAATTGTTTTCTGAAATGTGCAGATATAATTAAGATATAGAAAAAAGAATATTAAATGTTATGGGGGTTGGGCACATGGATAGAAAAGGCTTAAAGATAGTTACAATAGGTGGAGGATCAAGTTATACACCTGAATTAGTAGAGGGATTAATTAAGAGATATGACGAAATGCCTGTAAGTGATTATTGGCTAGTAGATATTGAAGAAGGTAAAGAAAAGTTAGAAATAGTTGGTGCACTAGCAAAGAGAATGGTAGAAAAAGCAGGAGTGCCAATGAATATTCATTTAACTTTAGATAGAAGAGAAGCTTTAAAAGATGCAGATTTTGTAACAACACAACTAAGAGTAGGGTTACTACCTGCAAGAGTTAAAGATGAAAGAATTCCACTAAGTCATGGATTTTTAGGACAAGAAACTAATGGGGCTGGTGGATTATTTAAAGCATTAAGAACGGTACCAGTAATATTAGATATAGCTAAGGATATAAGTGAATTATGTCCAGATGCATGGTTAATAAACTTTACAAATCCAGCTGGAATAGTTACTGAAGCTTTATTAAGATATGGAGTTCATAAAAAGGTAGTAGGAGTTTGTAATGTTCCTATTGGGTTACAATATTCATTTGCTGATATATTAGGTGTAAATAGTGATAGAGTAACAGTAGATTTTGCTGGATTAAACCATATGGTTTATGCAGAAAAAGTTTATTTAGATGGTAATGATGTTACAGCAGAAGTTATAAAAGAATTAACAGCACCTGATTCAAAGACACAAACAATGGCAAATATAAAGGGATTCGATTGGGATGTTGCAACAATGAAGGCATTTGGAGTAATTCCTTGTCCTTATCACAGATATTATTACAAAACAAGAGATATGATAAATAGTGAATTAGAAGAATTTAAAAAGGGAAAGACTAGAGCAGAAGTAGTAATGGAAGTAGAAAAGAAATTATTTGAAATGTATAAAGATGTTAATCTACAAGAAAAGCCAGAAGAATTAGCTAAACGTGGTGGAGCCCATTATTCAGATGTTGCATGTAACGTTATAAATGGAATATATAATGATAAAAATACTATAATTGCTGTTAATACTAGAAATAATGGAACTTTAAAGCAATTCGAAGATGAGTCAGCTGTAGAAGTAAGTTGTTATGTAGGAAAGAATGGTCCAGTCCCAGTAGAAACAGTTACTGACTTACCAATATTTGCACAAGGCTTAGTTGCACAAATAAAATCATTTGAAAGATTAGCAGCAGAAGCAGCTTATACAGGAGATTACAATACCGCATTATTAGCAATGGTAACTAATCCTTTAGTAGCTGATGATGTTAGAGGAAGAAAGTTATTAAATGAAATGTTATTAGCTCATAAAGATTATTTACCACAATTTAAAGATGTTATAGAAAAAATTGAAAAGGTAGAAAGAGCAGAGTTTTAATGCAATTTATAATGGACAATGCATAATGAATAATTAAGGAAATAACTCATCTTGATGAGTTATGTAATGAAAAAGGAACTCAATTTAAAAATTGAGTTCCTTTTTAGTTACTGAAGCTAGCCTGAAATAGATTTCCTTAAGCTTTTTACCTTTACTTTTTTACTATTAAATGTTTTTATACATGCTTCCGTATCTAACATAAATATATTCAATTAGATAGCTTAAGTCATATCTGTGACTTTGAACATATTCATTTGAATCATTTCTAGGTGGCAGATAAATTATATAATCACTTCTTTTTATATATTCAGGTTTATGTTGCTCGGTAATAACAACTACTGTAGTGGGACTTTTCTCTATCTTTTCCCAAAGTCTTTCATGATATAGAGTAAATCTACCAGTAGGAGAAATTAGAATTGCTAAGGAACTTTCATCCAAATCATCAGCTAATCTTTCCTGCTCTTGAACATCATTAGCATGATATATAAGTTTAGACAAATTAGCTAATTTACGCTGTAGGTCCTGAGCCATTAATTGTGAAAATTGTGTTCCGAATATACAAACATTATTACTATTAAAAATAAGTTCAACTACTCTATCAACAACCTTTAAATCTATAAATGATTTAAAGGTTTCTATTTCATTTATGATTTCTAAAGACATATTATTTAATATATCTTCTCTTGAAAGATCATAATACAATGCTTTAGGCTTCATAAGACCTTCATTATAATGACCTATATTTATTTTTATATTTTCTTTAAATTCTATCAAATTAGAATACCCTAATTTGTGACAAAACCTTGTAATAGCAGCTGGAGATGTAAAACAAAGATCAGCTAGCTTATTTATGGACATATCAGGAATAGAACGTATATTTCTAAGCATCGTTATTGCAATATTATAATTAATATCATTTTCTTTACTGCTATTTAAAAATAATAATAATCTATATATTAAATCCCCCATAAATACTTACTCCTATAATATATTTTATTTTATAAGAAATTTTACTTTAGTTACCTATTATAATTTATACCCTAATATTTACTTCGATAGTTCATAAGAAACTATTAAAAATACGAATATATTAGTTTCTTTTTCCTATTACTTCTCCCATTAATACTTTACATTCAAATCCAAGCTCTGTTTGATTTAGTATATCTTCATCAATTTTAACTGTATCCTTTTTAAATAGAAGAATTGTAGTTGAGCCACCAAATTTAAAATAGCCTTTTTCTTCACCTTTTAAAACCCTATTACCAGGAGTATATGTTTGGATTATTGTTCCAACACAAGTAGCGCCAACTTCAATATGAATAATATCGTTGAAGTTATCAGATTTAAATATGCTCCACTCCCTTTTGTTTTGACAATAAAGTTTAGGAATTCTTTCGAGAGCAACTGGATTAACAGAATAATAGTTACCATTTATGAAATTGCTTTGCATAGGGATTCCATTATCAATAAAATGGAATCTATGATAGTCTGTTGGACAAAGTCTTAAAACTAGACATACTCCGCCTTCATATTCTTTAGCAATATCATTATCTCCAATTAACTCAGATAAACTATAGTGAATTCCTTTAACTTGAACTAATTTATCAATAGAAATATTTTCATATGCAAATAATCTTCCATCTCCAGGAGAAATAAGAAGGTTATTATCAGATGCAATAGGTCTTGCATCTTTTTTTAATGATCTCACAAAGAAATCATTGAAATTATTAAAATCATCAATCGTACTTGAACTTATATTCATATCTATATCAAAATCTTTTATAAAATTAGATATTTTCTTCTTGCTTAATGAAGTATCGCAATAAGCTCCGTAAAGCTTTGAAAATAACTTTTTCTTAACTAAAAGCTCTGTTATGCTTTTTCCAACAGGGGAATCATAAGACCATTTTATATAATTTCCTCCTGCGACCTTTTCTACTTCATAATTGTTTGTTTTTCTATTATACACTTGTATCATATGGTACCTCAAATAAATATATTTTATAGTATTATATTAACATAAAAATGCAATAAAAATTCTAAATTTGTTTAAATTCACTTTACTTATTTTTTATTATAAAAGATAATTGGTAATAAAGACAAGTTTGGAGGGGATAGGTTTGATAGAGCATTTTGTTGAGTTGGTAACTCCATTTGCCATACATCTTTTAGAATCAATGGGAATATTGATAATAATAGTTGGTGCGGTTAAGGCTTTTTATAAATTTATACTAAATATAATCACTAGAAATAATTATCCTATAAAAGTAGAATTTGCGCAGTCATTAACACTTGCACTTGAATTTAAATTAGGGGCAGAAATATTAAAAACAGTAATTGTAAGGTCTTTAGATGAGATGTATATATTAGCGGCAATAATAATTTTAAGAGCTATACTAGCTTTTGTTATACATTGGGAAATGAAAGCAGATACGCATAGTTAAAAGTAGATACTAAACATTAATATCAAATAATATAAATTTAAGTATTTAATTTGTATTTTAATAAAAAGAACTAAAAGAATACACCTTTGGTTATAATTTTACATTGTCCATGTGCAATTTTTAGCGTAAAATCATAAGTGGGAAAGTTGAAGAAAACAATAATAATTAAAGGATAGTAATTATTGTAAATATGGTGTAAAATGAAATTGTTAATATTGTAACAAAAGAAATTTACTTACCATTCAATTATAGGGGGAATTATAATGAAAAACATAACTATTAATGGAAATAAAATTCTAGTGAGTGATGATAAAAACTTAATGAAAATAGCTAAAGAGAACGGAATAGATATTCCAGCTTTATGTTTTTTAGAGGATTGTAGCAATGTTGGACAATGTGGAGTATGTTTAGTTGAAGTTGAAGGACAAGAAGATTTAGTTAAAGCGTGTTGCCTTGTTCCAGAAGATGGAATGGTTATTAACACTAATACAGAAAGAGTTCAAGAAGAAGTTAAAAGTACAGTTTCATCATTATTAGATAAGCATGAATTCAAATGTGGACCATGCAAAAGAAGAGAAAACTGTGAATTTTTAAAATTAGTAATAAAAACTAAAGCAAGGGCTTCTAAGCCTTTTGTTGTTGCGGATAAATCTGAATATGTAGATGATAGAAGTAAATCAATAGTTTTAGATAGAACAAAGTGTGTTACATGTGGAAGATGTGTAGCTGCATGTAGAACAAAGACAGGAACTGAATCAATAAAGTTCATAGAAGTAGATGGACAAAAAATAGTTGGACCAGAAAATTTAAAGTGCTTTGATGATACTAATTGTTTATTATGTGGACAATGTGTAGCAGCATGTCCTGTAGATGCTTTATCAGAAAAATCTCATATGGATAGAGTAAAAGATGCATTAGCAGATGAGGAAAAGCATGTTATAGTAGCAATGGCACCATCAGTTAGAACTGCTATGGGAGAACTATTTAAGATGGGTTATGGGATAGATGTTACAGGTAAGGTATATACAGCTTTAAGACAGCTTGGATTTGATAAGATATTTGATATAAACTTTGGAGCAGATATGACAATAATGGAAGAAGCTACAGAGTTAATTCAAAGAATTAAAACTGGTGGGCCATTCCCTATGTTTACATCTTGTTGTCCTGCATGGGTTAGACAAGTTGAAAATTATTATCCAAACTTTATAGATCATTTATCTAGTGCTAAGTCACCACAACAAATATTTGGAACAGCTAGTAAAACTTATTACCCACAAGTTGTTGATATAGATCCAAAGAGAATATTTACAGTAACAATAATGCCTTGTACTGCTAAGAAATATGAAGCTGATAGACCTGAAATGGAAAATGACGGTATAAGAAATATAGATGCTGTAATAACAACAAGAGAATTAGCAAAGATGATTAAAGATGCAAAAATAGATTTTGCTAAACTTGAGGATAGTGAAGCAGATCCAGCAATGGGTGAATACACTGGAGCAGGTGCTATATTTGGAGCAACAGGTGGTGTTATGGAAGCTGCACTAAGAACAGCGAAAGACTTTGTTGAAGGTAAAGATTTAGAAAATATAGAATATGAGCAAGTAAGAGGCTTAGCTGGAATAAAAGAATCTACAGTTGAAATTGGTGGAGAAAATTATAATGTTGCAGTTATAAATGGAGCTTCAAGTCTATTTGATTTTATGAAGAGTGGAAAAATTAATGAGAAAAACTATCACTTTATAGAAGTAATGGCATGCCCAGGTGGATGTGTAAATGGTGGTGGACAACCTCATGTAAATGCTTCAGATAGATTAACTATGGATATCAGAAGCGTAAGAGCATCAGTATTATATAACCAAGATAAAAATGTATTAAAGAAGAGAAAATCACATGAAAATGGTGCTTTAAATAAAATGTATGAAACATTTATGGGGGAACCAGGACATGGAAAGGCTCACGAATTACTTCATATAAAATATAACAAATAAAATAAGTTAAAATAAAAAAGCAAAATAACATGATATCAGTGTTATTTTGCTTTTTATTTTAGATTTTCTTATATATAATTTGAAAATAATTATTTATATTTCACAAAGAATGGTGTAGTGAAAATAATTAATGTTAAGCATAATAAGAAAAATATAATTAAGTGCAAAATTTCATATCTTAAAAATTAAAATTAGTACTATATGTTATAATTTGAAAGTAGAAAATATTAGGGGAGTGTATATAGATGAAATACTTAGCTTGTGATTTAGATGGAACTTTAGTACAACATGATAATACTATTAAGGAAGAAGATATAAATGCTATATTAAAACTTAAAGAAGAGGGACATAAGTTCATAATATCAACTGGAAGAAGCCTAGAAGGAATACATAAAATATTTAATGAATATCCTGAAATAAAATATGATTATATAGTTGCATGCAATGGATCTATAATAATAGATAGTAATGATAATGTAATTTATGATAATTATATCGGTAATGAAGTTGCAGAAGAGGTATTTAGGGATTTTATAGGTGAGGAAGATATTTATGTTCATTTTGAACATGAAGGAAGTAATTATCTTATAGAACCAGAAGACTTTAGTGGAATAGAACATTTAATGGATTACTTCAAAGGTGTAATATCAAAGGAAGATGTATTTTCGGAAAAAAGAAATTACTCAATTATAAGCTTATTTGCAAAAAATATGAATATAAATAAAGCTGAAGAAGCAAAAGAATTATTAATAAAGAAATACGGACATGATTTAGAAGCTTTTAGAAATCAATACTTTGTTGATATAGCTCCTAAGGATTGTTCAAAAGGAAATGGACTAAAAAAATTATTAGAACTTAATAAATTAGATATAGAAAAGCTTTATGCAATTGGAGATTCATATAATGATTTATCTATGTTTAAATTAACTAAGAATAGCTTCACTTTTCATCACGTAGAAGAAGAATTAAAAGGTTATGCAAATAATCATGTTTCGAGCGTTAGTGAATGTATAGAAATGATGATTGAGAAATAGAATATTAGATAATACAAGGTATAATATTATAATTAAACTATTTTAGAATTTTTAAATATTGACAATAACAGTAAATTGTAATAATATTGTTTCAATTAAATAGTCTTGAGTAGTTATGTCGCTGGACATAATATTCGCATAGCAAGCATTAGGGATTCATGCCATTAGGCCTTTGGGTATGAACCACCTAATGCTTTTTTATTTATAGGGGGAAGAGTTATGAGAAAAGAATTAAGTAATGATATTTTAAAGGATTTTATAAAATATGTATCTTTCAATGTTATTAGTATGATAGGACTTTCATGTTATATATTAGCAGATACATTTTTTGTAGCAAATGGAGTAGGAAGCATTGGATTAACTGCATTAAACTTAGTTTTACCTGTATATAGTTTAGTTAGTGGAATTGGATTAATGATTGGAATGGGGGCAGCAACAAAATATTCTATTTATAGAGGTAGGAATAATGAGAAAAAAGCAAATAAAATTTTTACTCATGCAATTATTTTAGGCGTGTTGGTCGGATTAATTTTAACAGTTGTTGGGATACTCTTTTCATATGATATTGCTAGTATACTTGGAGCAGATGAGCTTGTTAATCCTTTAGCTGGAATGTATTTAAAAACAATCTTAATGTTTTCATGCGCGTTTATAATAAATAATATAGTAATATGCTTTGTAAGAAACGACGATAATCCAAATCTATCTATGATAGCAATGCTTCTAGGAAGTTTTAGTAATATAATTTTAGATTATATATTTATATTTCCTTTTAAACTTGGGATGTTTGGAGCTGCATTTGCAACAGGACTTGCTCCATTAATCAGTTTAATAGTGTTATCAATGCATTTTATTAAAAGGGCAAATAATTTTAAGTTTGTAAAATGCAAAATTAATATGGGTTATATAAAAAATATAGTTTCATTAGGAATTCCATCATTTATAACAGAGTTTTCGTCAGGAGTAATAATGCTAGTATTTAATTTTACAATTTTAAATATTGCTAATAATATAGGGGTAGCCGCTTATGGAATAATAGCGAATCTTGCTTTGATAGTAGTTGCAATATTTACTGGAATAGCACAAGGAATGCAACCTATAATAAGCAAGAATTATGGAGAAGGTAAAACTAAGAACATTAAAATTATATATAAGTATGCTTTAATTACAGCTACAGGTATTGGACTTCTTTGTTATCTATCAGGGATAGTATTTTCTGAGGAGATAATTAATATTTTTAACAAAGAGAGAAATCAAGAGTTGTTATCTATAGCAAATGAAGGTATTAAAATTTATTTTACTGCTTTCTTTATAATGGGATTAAATATTGTAACTACATCATTTTTTGCATCAATTAATGAAGCAAAAGAATCCTTTATAATTTCTATTATGAGAGGCTTAATTATAGTTACTCCATTGATATTATTATTACCGAGATTATTTGGAATAATAGGAGTTTGGATTACTATTCCCTTAGCAGAAGTTAGTACTTTATTAATTGGTATTGTGTTATATTTAAAATACGCACGAGGGTTTAAGGAAGAAAAATAAATATAGTATTAAGGGAGAGATTAGAGATGAATATAGAATTTAGAGAAATTGATAGAAGTAATTATAATGAATGTATAGAATTAAAAATTAGTGAAGAACAGAAAAGATTTGTTGCTTCCAATATGTATTCTTTAGTGCAAGCAGCATATGAGCCTAATTTATATCCATTAGGTATTTATAAAGATAATAATATTGTAGGCTTTATTTTATATGATTTTGATGATGAACTTAATGGATGGTCAATGAGCAGATTTATGATAGATATTAAGTATCAAAATAATGGAATAGGAAAAGTAGCAGTACAGAAATTTTTAGAGTTCTTTGTAGATAAATATGGACATCAGAATCTTTACACAAGTGCTGAGGTTGATAATGTTATCGCAATAGATTTATATGAAAAAAATGGATTTGAGAAGAAAGAAGTATTTGAATATGAATCTTCAGGAGTAAAATACAGAGAAATTAGAATGATAAATAATCTATAAAAAATAAGGAGCTGTTTTCAACAGCCCCTTATTTTTATATAAATCTTTATTTAGTCTTACCTGAGAACTCTAAGTATTCATCATATGTCATAGCTCTATCTACTATTGATCCATCTTCTTTAATATCTATTATTCTATTAGCAATAGTTTGAATAAATTGATGGTCATGAGAAGCAAACATTATAACACTCTTATAATCTTTAAGTCCGTTATTAACAGCAGTTATTGATTCAAGGTCTAAGTGGTTTGTAGGTTGATCTAGCATTAATACATTAGCATTTGTAAGCATCATTCTAGATAACATACATCTAACCTTTTCTCCCCCTGATAATACGCTAGCCTTCTTTAATGCTTCTTCGCCAGAGAATAACATTCTACCTAAGAATCCTCTTAAGTAAGATTCTGATTGTTCTTCAACAGTGTTACCTGAGTATTGTCTTAACCAATCTACAAGGCTTAAGTCACAGTTATCGAAGAATTCGTTGTTATCTTTAGGGAAGTAAGATTTTGTTATAGTAATTCCCCATTTAAATTCTCCACTATCTGGTTCCATTTCGCCATTTATTATTTTAAATAAAGTTGTTATAGCAATATCATTGTCTCCAATGAATGCTATTTTATCATCTTTATTAACTCTAAAGCTAACATTGTCTAAAACTTTAACTCCGTCAATAGTCTTAGTTAAGCCTTCAACTGTTAAAATTTCATTACCAACTTCTCTTTCAGGCTTAAATCCAACGAAAGGATATCTTCTGCTTGAAGGTTGAATATCATCTAAAGTTATTTTATCTAATAACTTCTTACGTGAAGTTGCTTGCTTAGACTTAGAAGCATTAGCACTAAATCTTGCAATAAAGTCTTGTAATTCTTTAATTTTTTCTTCCTTCTTCTTGTTTTGATCCTTAGCCATTTGTAATGCTAATTGGCTTGATTCATACCAGAAGTCATAGTTACCAACATATAATTTAATTTTGCCAAAATCAACATCTGCCATTACAGTACATACTGTATTTAAGAAGTGTCTATCGTGGGATACAACGATAACAGTTCCTTCGAATCTTAAAAGGAAGTCTTCTAACCAGTTAATTGATTGTATATCTAAGTGGTTTGTAGGCTCATCCAGAATTAGAATTCCAGGATTACCGAATAAGGCTTGAGCTAAAAGAACTTTAACTTTTTCTCCACCTACTAGCTCTGACATCTTTTTGTAGTGCATGTCAGTTCCGATTCCTAAGCCTTGAAGTAATGAAGAAGCATCTGATTCAGCTTCCCAACCGTTCATATCAGCAAATTCACCTTCTAATTCAGAAGCTCTTATACCATCTTCATCAGAAAAATCAGGTTTTGCATATAAAGCATCTTTTTCTTCCATTATTTCATATAATCTTTTATTTCCCATTATTACTGTTTGTAAAACTTCGAACTCATCATATGCATAATGATCTTGTTTTAAAACAGACATTCTTGTATTTGGAGCGATAGAAACATCACCAGTGTTTGGTTCAATTTCTCCAGAAAGTATTTTTAAGAATGTACTTTTACCAGCACCATTGGCACCGATAACACCATAACAGTTACCAGGAGTAAATTTTATATTTACATCTTCAAAAAGCTTACGTCCACCAAATCTTAAGCTTACGTTTGATACAGTTATCACTAAAAACCGACCTCATTTCTAATATTATTCATTTCGTTATTATATCATAAACTCAACATATTTTCATTTAATGCTCAAATAATATTTAGAAAATTTAATGGAAACATAGTAAATTATTTAAATATTGTACTTTATAGGGGTTGATACTTATATAATAGGGTGCTAATATTTACTAAAATGTAGTTTGGGAGAATAAGAATGAGCAAAAGAATTAACTTTAAAGAAATAAAAGTTAATATGAATTATTATTATAGCTATTATAGATAGGACTTGTATTTATAAAGTAATTATAGATGCAAGCCGTAAGCAAGATTTAAGGTTTGTGTCTATGATGGTTATAAATATTAATTATGCTCAGATTTATAGAGATAATTTAACCACATAGATAAATGCTATGTGGTATTTTTTATTCCTGTTTATTTACCACATAGTAGAGACTATGTGGTTTTTTTATATATAAATAAGGAGGAATGTAGGTTATGGAGAAAAGAGAACATTTTACAAGTAGGGCAGGATTTATAATATCTTGCATTGGAGCAGCTGTAGGGCTAGGTAACATTTGGATGTTTCCATATAGGCTAGGACAAAATGGAGGAGCAGTATTTTTAATACCATACTTTATATTTGTATTATTACTTGGTTCTATAGGTCTTATTACAGAATTTACTTTTGGAAGATCAGCTCATGGAGGATCATTAACAGGAATAAAATATGCATTTGAAAAAAAGGGCAAAAAAGGTGGAATATTAATAGGAGCAATACCAGCAGTAGGATTGGCAGGAGTTTTTATGTTTTATAACGTAGTTGTAGGCTGGATTATTAAATATTTTACTTTAAGTACAACAGGAGAAATAAATAAGATACAGATAGATAGCTTCTTTAATAATTTTGCAGGAAGTAAGGAAACTATATTATGGAATGCAATTGCTATATTTATAGCTCTTATTATAGTAATTATAGGGATCACAAAAGGAATAGAAAAGGCAAATAAGATAATAATGCCATTACTTTTTATAATTTTTATATTATTAGCTTTTAGATCATTAACTTTACCAGGAGCTATGAAAGGAGTTAAATACTTATTAACACCTAAGTGGGAATACTTATTTAAAGTTAATACGTGGGTAATGGCTCTTGGGCAAGCATTTTTTACAGTATCACTAAATGGATGTGGTATGGTTGTATATGGTAGTTATGTAGAAAAGGATATGGATATACCAAAATCAGCAATTAGTACAGCAATATTAGATACTATATCTGCATTATTAGCTTCATTTGTTATAATGCCAGCAGTATTTGCATTTGGCTTAGATCCTATGTCAGGACCACCATTGTTATTTATAACACTACCAACTATATTTAAATCAATGCCAGCAGGTCAAATACTATCAATGTTATTTTTCTTAAGTGTAATATTTGCAGCTGTAAGCTCATCCATAAATATGTTGGAAGGACCAGTAGAAGCTTTAATGTCCCAAACAAAATTAAGTAGAAAAAAGGCTACAATTTTAATATCAATTATATTATTTATACTATCAATACCATTAAATTTAAATATGAATTTATTTAATAATTTTGCAGATTTTATAACAATAGTTATATCTCCACTTGGAGCTTTGATAGTACTTATAGTCTTCTATTTTATGAGAGATAAAGGAGAAGTTTTAGAAGAAATAAACATGGGGGCAAGTAAGAAGGTTAGAAATAAATTTTTATTATTTGCTAAGTATGGTTTTACGACTATAACAGCATTAGTTATAATACTTGGAATAATGTATGGTGGTATATAGTAGATTATTAAATTTTAAATCCAATAAAGAAGATGATGTTTATTAAAATGGACCCTATATAAATAGACACTGATAAAAGAGAGTCTATATATAGGGTCTTTTTTTAGTTTCCAAGTATTGACAACAGGTCTCGAAAGATATGTAGTTAATTACATGAGTAATGAACCAAATAACATAATTCACATATATTATATTAGAAAGTTAAAAGGAGGTAGCTATGAATTTAGATTTTTCTAGTGAAATACCTATATATATTCAAATAGCGCAATCAATAGAAGATGGAATTTTAAATGGAGTTTTTAATGAAGATGAAGTAATACCATCAACAACAGAAATATCTGTAAAATTCAAAATTAATCCAGCAACTGTAGCGAAAGGCTTTAATTTATTAGTAGATGAAGGAATTATTTATAAAAGAAGAGGTGTTGGAATGTTTGTTTCAAGTGGAAGCAAAGAAAAGTTAATACAAAAGAGAAAAGATAAGTTTTATTCTAATTATATAGTTTCATTAATTGAAGAAGCAAAGAAGCTTAATATTTCTACTACAGATATTATAGAAATGATAAAGAGGGGGGAGTAGTTAATGGCACTAATAAAAATATCTAATTTAAACAAGTTATATGGAAAGAATAAAGTTCTAGATAATGTTTCATTAACAATAGAGGAAAATAAGATATATGGATTATTAGGAAGAAATGGTGCAGGAAAAACAACTTTACTAAATCTTATAACTAATAGAATATTTCCGACTGAAGGTAAAATTACAATAGATGGTGAGGATGTTATAGAAAATGATAAGTTGAATGATAAGATTTATTTTATGACAGAGCAAGATTTATACCCGCCAAGTTTAAAAATTAAGTATTTATTTAAATGGACAAAAGAGTTTTATAATAATTTTGATATGGACTATGCATTAAATTTAAGCAAAAAGTTTGGACTTAATGTTGATAAAAAATTTAAAGATTTATCTACTGGATATTCTTCAATATGCAAAATAATAATAACTTTATCATCAGGAGCTGAAATATTACTTTTTGATGAGCCAGTCTTAGGATTGGATGCAAATCATAGAGATATGTTTTATAAAGAACTAGTTGCAAATTATATAGATAAGCCAAAGACTATAGTGCTTTCGACTCATATTATAGAAGAAGTTTCAGAGATTTTGGAAAAAGTAATAATAATTAAAGATGGGAAAGTTTTAGGTGATAGAGAAGTAGAAGGCTTACTAGGAGAAGCTTACTTAGTATCGGGTGCCGCTGATAAAGTTGATAAATATTTAGCAGGCAAGAATTGTATTAATATAGAAACTATAGCTGGATTTAAGGAAGCTACAATCCTTGGAGGATTAACTAAAGAAAGTAAAAAGGAAATAGTAGAATTGGGATTAGAAATTTCAAAAGTTGAACTTCAAAAATTGTTTATTCATTTAACAGGAGAGGAGGAAGTTAAATAATGAAGGTGAAATCAGTAGTTAAATATAATTTAAGCTCTTTAAAAAATTCAATATTAATGTTTTATTTTGTATTCATTTCGATATGCGTTCTCCTTACAATACTTTCTTATAATAGTGATGGAGCGGTATCATCATCAGGAATAGAGCTTTCTTCTGCAATATTTATATTTGTTGTGGGATTAAATATGTTTAAGGAAAATTTTTATTTTATAAAGGGAAATAACTTATCTAGAAAGAGTTACTTTTATGGAACAGTATTATCAATGGTTCCAATATCTATAGGGATGTCATTTATAGATGTAATTCTAAATAGAATATATAACATTTTTGTTAATTGTCCAACTAATTATGACATGATATACACTGATTATATTAATATTTCTAATTATGCTAATAATGGTTGGATTCAAAGTAATAGTATAGAAACGCTTTTTAATACGTTTTTATTTCAAGCATCCTTATATTTAATGGCATTTATTTTAGGGTTTGTAATAACTATGCTTTATTATAAATGCAATAAATTAATGAAGACTGTAATATCTATTATTCCAATATTATTAATCATAACGGTTAATATGGGATTTTATATAATAGCCTTAAACTTTCCATATTTAACAGGTAAAATTGGAGAATGGGTATTTTATATTTTAGGGATTTTACCTAGAAATGTATATATGACTATCTCAACTTTTAGCATTATATCTGTAGTATTAGCTACAGTGGCATATTTATTAATAAGAAAAATGAGAATAAAAGAAAAATAGTATAAATAAAAAAATGAAATCCTAATTAATAGGATTTCATTTTTTTATTTATATGAGATATGTGAAAACACATATGAAGTGACTTAAGCTTCCTAAGATAATAAATATATGGAATATTTCATGAAAACCAAACTTACCTAATTGAAGTTTTTTAGGCTTTATTCCATATATAACACCACCAACAGTGTAAAGAACGCCTCCAAGTACTAATAAAAATAAGCTTATTGGACTAAGTACTTGTGATAATGGTTTAATCATAAATATAGCGGCCCATCCTAGGCCAATATAAAGAGCTGTTTGTAACCATCTTGGACAATTAAACCATAACATTCTAAATAATATGCCAGCTAAAGCTATAGACGCTATAGTTGTAAAAAATACAGTTCCTTTTGAACCACCAAGAGCAATTAAGCAAAATGGTGCATAAGAGCCAGCTATTAAAATAAATATCATAGAATGATCTAATTTTCTAAGTCTAAATATTACTTTTTCACTTGTTATTACGCCATGATAAGTTGCTGAAACACTATATAGTAAAATTAAGCTTATACCAAATATAACTACAGAAACAATTGCTACATTAGATGCATTATTAATTAATCCTTTTGTTAACATTGCAATTAATGCAAATAGTGATAAAATTGCGCCAACCCAATGAGTTAAGCTATTTATAGGTTCTCTTAAATGCCTTTCCAAAACAAACACCCCTTTATACGTAGTTTTAAAAACTACGTATTGTTATTATTATATTAATAATATAGATTAAAAAAGTCAAAGTCTATAATACCTTAAATTTTTAGAAAAATTTATATATTTTATTAAATTCCTTGAAATATCTAGCTGATACTAGTATATTTAAATATAGATATATTAATAGGTAGTTTATAAAACTACATGGAGGTACATATGGATATTAATGAATTAAAAGAAAAGTTTACTGAACTAAATTTGCAAAATCAATTAACATTAGATGAGATGCCTGAGATAGATTTATATATGGATCAAGTAACGCAGCTTTTTGATAGTAAGTTTAATGAAACTAAAAGAAATGAAGATGATAAGGCGTTAACTAAAACTATGGTTAACAATTATGCTAAGGGTAAACTTTTGATGTCTGTAAAAAATAAAAAATATAGTAAAGAACATTTAGTTTTAATGAGTCTTATTTATAATTTAAAAGGAGCATTATCAATAAGTGATATAAAGAGTTCATTAAATAAGATAGTTACATCATTAGAAAATGAAGAAGATTATCCAATAAGAGATTTATATAAGGTATATTTAAAGCAATATGGTGAGGATTTAAAGGACGTAGAAAATTCCATTGAAATAAAATATAATAGCATTGAAAATATGATAGAAAAAGAAGGAAAGTTAAATTCTGATGAATTTGAAAAAAACTTTTTACTGCTTAGTTCATTTATTAATATGAGCAATATGTATAGAAGAATGGGTGAAAAGTTAATAGATGATTATTTTAATAAGTTATAAGAGGTAGTTTATGAGAGATTATAGTATTTTAAAAGAAGAATTAAGAAAAATAGATGGCAAAGGATATAAAGCATATAAGGATTTACAAGGAGAATATGATTTTAAAAATTATATTTTATGTATTGACCATGTTCAAGGAGATCCATTTGCATCTCCATCAAGAGTTAGGGTTATCATTGATAAAAAAACAGCTAATTTCCCAGAAAATTTATTAGATAAAAAATATAAGAGAATTGCAGTTTCGGATTTTATAACTAGATTATTTTATTCAAACATAAACAAGTATAGTGAAAAGATATTTGGATCAGGAAAAAGTGGGTTAATTACAATAAGCAAGTGTCCTCAAGAGATATTAGAAAGAACTTCAATAATAATAAATAAAGATAATATAGAAGCAAGATTTTATGTTGGATTCCCAGCTAGAGGAAGAAGTGTATTGGCTAAGGAATTAGAAAAGATATTATACAATATTGTTCCTAGTATAGTAGAAAGCACATTAATATACACAAATATTAATAAAAATAAGCTTATGGATAGAGTTAAATTAATAGAAGATCAAGAATACATTAGAGCTAACCTTAAGAAAAATAAATTAATTGCTTTTGTAGCAAATGGCTCTATACTTCCAAGAGAAAGTGGAGTTTCTTCAAAGCCATTAAAAAATGCTAAAAAATTTGAATCCCCTAAAAGCCTAGAGGTAGAATTTAATTTACCAAATAGAGGCTCAATAAAGGGGATGGGAATAAAAGAAGGAATAACACTAATAGTGGGTGGAGGATATCATGGGAAATCTACCATTTTAAATTCATTAGAACTTGGAGTATATAATCATATCGAGGGTGACGGAAGAGAATTTGTTATAACTGATAATACATCTGTTAAAGTTAGAGCAGAAGATGGAAGAAGTATTAAAAATACAGATATATCATTGTTTATAGATAATCTGCCAAATGGAAAAGACACAATAAAGTTTACAACTGAAAATGCTAGTGGAAGCACATCACAGGCAGCAAATATAATAGAAGCAATTGAAAGTGGTTCAAATACATTATTAATTGATGAAGATACATCTGCAACTAATTTTATGATTAGAGATGACTTAATGCAAAGATTAGTTTCAAAAGAAAAGGAGCCTATAACTCCATTTATAGAAATAGTTAAGCCATTATATAAACAAAAAGATATTTCTACGGTTTTAGTAATAGGAAGTTCTGGAGATTATTTTGATGTAGCAGATTGTGTTATTCAAATGGATAATTATGAAGCAAAAGATGTAACTAAAGAAGCAAAGTCATTAATGAGAGGCGAAATAAATAAAAGAATAGAAGAAAAAGATATAAAAATAAATATAAGTTTTGATAGGAAAGTACAAAGAGGAACTATAGAAAGTACTTATAAAGGTGTAAAAATCAAAACTATGGGACTAAGCTCAATTATTATAAATAAGGAAAATATAGATTTAAGATCTGTTGAGCAAATAGTAGATAATGAGCAACTAAATTCAATTGGTGCTATTATGAAGTGGGCAGAAGATAATATGATGAAGAAATCATTACCTTTTGAAGAAATGATTGATTATATATATGAAGAGATAAATAAAAAAGGATTAATTTCTATAGATAAGATATATGGGGGATCTGGTAGCTTATCAATGCCAAGAAAACAAGAAGTTATGGCTACGTATAATAGATATAGAAAGCTTATATTATAAGAGGAATCATTAGTATATAAATGCTATTTATATACTAATATAGGAATAAGCTGTATCAAAATAGATTTTGATATTAGCCGATGAAAAGTGAAGTTTTAATTAAAACTTCACTTTTGGCATATATATAATAGATAAAAATTTCCATTTAATTTTGGAAATTTATTTAAGTAAGTAAAATCAATGGTTTGATAGGGTATCACGTTTCGTGATACCCTTTAGAAAATTTAATAGAGGAGTTTTTGTAAATTTTGTCCAAAATGAACACTTAAATTGCGTATATAGTATAAATAAAAAAATAGGAGTGTTTCTTATGAGGGAAAAGGAGATATTTAGGGAGTTTAATGGAATTAACTATAAAGAAGAAGAAATTAATGAGTATATGAATTTTGCAGATATAGCGAATGGAAAATTAAGTAAAATAACGAGTGATATTAGAACAAAACTTGCTAAGAACAAGCTTAGAGAAGTTGGGATTTATGTTGAGGAAAATATTTTAGAGAAAGATGAAGTTGTAGAAAAAGTGATAAAGGGAACGGATATTGATATGCTTATGGCAGCAACAGCGGTTAATGTTGTTATGCCAATTCCATTTATGACTGGTGATGGCTACTCTTTTAATAGATTAATTTTTTGTACAAACAAAAGAATTATAATAGTGAATGCAAATTATCATAATAGTATGCAAGGAGTTAAGATATATAATAGAGAAGATATTAAACAGATAGATATGGGAAAAGAGATAAAGAAAAAATATAGATTTAAAATACTTTTAGACTTAAAGAGATATAAATCAAAGCGATTTAAAGTTGTTCTAAAATTTCTATTCCAAGTATTTTGTGTATATTTAATATCAAATGTATTTTCCAAATTTGCTTATATACTTTCAGATAAATCTAACTTTATAAGGATAACTATATTCATGATTTCTATTATAGCTTTTTTATATTTCTTTACTACAAGGCGAAGTCTTAACACAGAATTATTAATCGAATTAAGTGATGGAAAATTTTATGATTTATTAATTAGAAATACGGATTATAAAGAAATACACGAATATCTTTCGAGTATAAATTAATTTTTGGTAGGAGGACATTAGTTTGAATGATACAGATATTGTTTTAGGTATAATAAACAAAGATGAAAAAGCCTTAACTGAGCTAATAAACACTTATGGAAAATTAATTTATGGAGTAATAAATAAGATATTAAATAGTTATGTAGAAATGAATGAAATAGATGAATGCTTTAATGATATTTTAATAAGTCTTTGGAGAAATTTAGATTGCTATGATAGTGAAAAGGGAAGTTTAAGAAATTTTTTAATATCAGTAGCTAAATATAAGGCTATTGATTATAAAAGAATAATTAAGAAAAGCAATATATCATTAGAAATTAAAGAAGAGTTAGTAGAGGGTTCTTTTGAAGATAGCTTAGAACTAGATAATGATGGATTTTTTCATTTATTAAAGAGCTTAAAAGAAGAAGATAAAAATATCTTTATAAAAAGATATTTACTTGATGAGACAGTGGAAAAAATATCAGGAGATTTGGGGTTAAGTAAAGATTTAATTTATAAAAGAATAGCTAGAGGAAGAGAAAAAATTAGAAATAATATTGATAAAGAGTATAAAAATTTATGATAAAGTAGTTAAATATTTTAGGTTAATAACTTATCCTATAGATTATAAAATGGTCTATAGGATATTTATTTTTAACTTAATAAAAGATAGATTAATAAATGCTATAAAGGGAGAGATTTTATGTTTTCATATAAAGATACCATGGATAAGTTAATCAAAGATGAAGTAGATAGTGGAAATGTTGTTGGAGCAAATGTATTGGTTATACATAATGGCAATGAGATGTATCATAACACATTTGGATATGCTGATAAGGAAAATAAAATTCAAATGAAGAGAGATACAATTTTTAGAATGTATTCTATGACTAAGCCAATTACTGCAGTAGCTACAATGATTTTAGTAGAACGAGGAGAAATTGATTTGTGGGACCCTGTAAGCAAGTACATACCTGAGTTTTTAAATCAAGTGGTATATACTTCAGATGGGAAATTAGTTCCTGTAAAAAGAGAGGTTAACATTCAAGACTTACTTAATATGACTTCTGGAATTCCATATCCAGATGAAAATCATGAACCAGGAAGGCAAATAAAAAAATTATTTACTGGTTTCATAGAAAGAAGAAAAAGAGGAGATTCTCCTGATACTATGGAATATATAAAAGCTATTGCAAAGGTTCCTTTATTATTTCATCCAGGAGAAAAGTGGATGTATGGATTATCTGCGGATATATTAGGAGGAATAATAGAAGTAGTATCAGGTAAGAAATACGGACAGTTTTTGAAGGAAGAATTATTTAATCCATTAGATATGATGGAAACAGGTTTCTTTGTACCAAAAGATAAGCTAAATCGTTTTGCAAAAAATTATAAATGGGATGAAGAAGTAGAAGAACTTTCCGTATTTAATATTAGTCATTTAGGTGAGTATTATGGAGAAGATGTAGAATTTGAATCTGGTGGAGCAGGACTTGTATCAACTATTGATGATTACAGCCATTTTGCTATGATGATGGTTAATAAAGGTGTATATAACGGAAAACGTATATTAGGACGTAAAACAATAGAGTTTATGGCACAAGATAAATTGACTTCAGAGCAAAAGGTTAATTATCAAGGTGATGGGGTAAGGGGATATGGTTATGGTTCCTTAATGCGTATTTTAATAGATAAAGAGGAAGCGGCTACTAATGCAAGTCTTGGTGAATTTGGATGGGATGGATGGACAGGTAACTATGTTATTATGGACCAAAAGGAAAATATAGTGTTTATGTATTTTATTCAAAGATGTGATTCAGGAGTTACCCCAGTTGTTAGAAAGCTTAGAATGGCTACTTATGCAACTTTAGAATAACAAAATAGTAGATAAAATTGTGTTTAAACAATTTTATCTACTATTTCTTAAAACAAATATTTCTAAAACTTTTTTAATAGTGCTGTCATTTCTTCAACACCTTTACTTTGTGTAGTTACAATATTTTCAGCTAGTTTTCTAAGTTCAGGATCTTTTGTATATTTTAAAACATCTTTTGCCATGCCAATAGCCCCTTCATGGTGATATATCATTTCTTGAAGAAAGTTAGCATTAATATCGTTGGTTATTTCAACATCTTGCATTTCCTTAAACATCTTATCCTTCACTTTATTATATTCTTCTAGATATTTCTCAGAGTCCGCTTTGCTTGAAGGTTTCTCTTTTTCAAATTTAGCTTTTAGCTCTTGCATAATTGGAATTTGAGCTTCTTGAGAAGTAATGATATTTTCAGCAATTTTCTTAACTTCTGGGTTAGAACTAAATTTAACGATTGCTTTTGCCATATTTATGCCACCCTCATGATGAGGTATCATTTCTAAGACAAAGTCTAAATTAACATTCCCAGTATTAGGAGCAGCATTCATAGCATTCATCATATTTTTAAATATAGTTTGATATTCTTCATTATATCCTTGTTTTACTTCAATAGTGTTGGAACTATTAATAGCACTAGAAACATATTGAATTGGTGAAACTAAGCTAGCGTTTGTAAGTGATGTTGATATTAATAGTGATAAAAGTAAAATTTTCATAAATATCCTCCTAAGATTTATTCCTAGTTATTATTTCATAAAAAAATAAATATATACTAAGAGTAACATTAGTCATCATAGTACACTAACTTAAATGAGATTTGATATATACATAAAAATATAAGACTTTTATATGTTTTTATTTTCCTAAAACTTCATAAAGGTCTAATAACTCAGAGATTTCATAAGTAGGTTTAAGTGTAGTTTTGTTTAAAATTTTATTGGGGTTGTACCAACATGTATCTATTCCAAAGTTCACTCCACCTTGAATATCTGATGTTAGACTATCACCTACCATTAAGACTTTACTTTTATCATTATAATTTAAATTATTCAAAGTAATTTCAAATATTTTAGGAGTTGGTTTTGATATACCTACTTCTTCTGATATTACAATGTCATCAAAGTATTTAGCTATACTAGATTTTCTTATTCTATTACTTTGAACATCAGAAAGACCATTAGTGATAATGGCTAGTTTATAATTTTTGCTTAATGTTTCTATAATGTTGGCACTTTCACCATATAGGAATGATGAATGAGATAAATGTTTTAAATACGATTTAGAAAATGAAATTTCATCAAATTTTATTTTTAGTTTGTTAGATAATCTTCTAAATCTCTCAACCTTTAACTTTTCTTGGGTAATAAGACCACACTCAAATTCCTTCCAAATAGCAGTGTTGATATCAGAATAAATTTTTAGGTGATAATCTTCTCTATAATCTATATTAAATTCTAAAATTGCTTGTTCAAAAGCATATTTTTCAGACTTTTTAAAATCAAATAATGTTTCATCTGCATCGAATAATATAACTTCATATTTCATAAAAATCCTCCAAGTATTCATTTACATAATTAAAATATAGCATATAATTTTATAATTACGCCATTAAATTTAAATAAAGATAATATTTAATAATATACCACTAATACTAATTATTTTGGTTATTAATTAAAGTATATATAATATAATTTTAAAATTTACAATCTTTTATAATTAAACTACAATATTTATATTGGTTACGACATGACATATGTCATTATAGGAGAAATTATGAGAAAAATATCAGATAAAAATCTTTTGAAATATTATATAAACAAACATAGTATAAAAGATATATTAGATGAAGAAATTATAGAATACGTTCAGCTTCATCTTTTTGAGAATGAAGAATATATATTGCGAGCAGAAGATGATCTTGAATATTATTATTTACTTGTAGATGGTAAGATAAAGGTATCTTATCTTTTTGAAAATGGTAAATCAATGTTTTTAAAATTTTATAGTAGCTTTAATTCAATAGGAGACATAGAATTGTTAAAAAATACTAAGATACTTTGTAATATTAATGCTATAGATCATGCATATTTAATAGCAGTACCAGCAGATATACTTAGAAAGAAGTTTATGGGAAATATTAAATTTGTAAGGCATATAGCAGATTCTTTAAGTGACAAACTTTATGCAACTATCAATAATAGTTCATATAATTTTGTATATCCACTTATAAATAGACTGGCAACATATTTAGTTGAGCATATTAAAGATAAAGATTATATAATTTTAAATTCATCTTTTCTAGAAATTTCACAGTTCTTGGGTACAACTTATAGACATTTAAATAGGACTTTTAAAGAGTTAGAATTAAAATCGATTATAAGATGCGATAATAAAAAAATATACATTTTAGATGAAAAAAGGCTTAGAGAATTATCAAAGAGTATGTTTATAAAATCATTATAATACTTTATAAAGTAAGTTTAATTGTATTTAGGTTATAAGCTTAAATATATAAACAAGAAAAGCTTAGTAATAAGAATATCAAGTTTTTCTTGTGCTATATTATTTAATTTAGAATTGTAAAAGTACCGTAGTAATTTTAAATTGAAGCATAGTTTTCAGTTGCGATACAAATGAAATAACTTAATCTATTTGGCTTGCTTTCAAGTAAGAGATGAATAATTTATAAAAATTATTCATCGAGAAAGCACTTAAAAATTTTGATATATAAATAGTTAATTGATATAATATTTTTAATTTGATTTATATAATATAAGAATTTTATATTTTAAATAAAAGTATAAAATTAAAATGGAGTGGGAGTGAAGATATGAAGGAACTAAAGGGGATAGAAGAAAAAATTCTTGATAAGGCATTATATCTTTTTGGAAAAAATGGATCAACAAATGTTTCAATTAGAACAATAGTGAAGGAAGCTGAAGTAAATGTAAGTGCAATAAATTATTATTTTGGTAGTAAGGATAATATGCTGAAATATGTTAAACAATTTTATATAGATAATATTACTCAGGCATATTCACCCTTAGATGATGAAGAGTTAAGTAATGAAGAGAGAATTATTAGATGTGCTAATGAAATTATAGAATATTCATTAAGATACCCAGGTGTGCTTGTTATGAATAAAGAGGCAACTGATTCAAAAGAAAAAGATGAGATGGATATAAAAATAATTGAAAATACAAGAGAAGCAAATAAAAAATTAGATAGTATATTGATAGAAGTTTTAAATTGCAAGGGTGAGGAAGTTAAATATAAAAGGGCTATATTTATTTCGTCTATTATATATCCATTTATGAGTGAAAGCCATGAACTTTTTGATAAAGAAATATCAGATAATATAGAATCAAGGTTTAAATATATAAAGTACATAATTAGAATGTTAAAAGAACATAAGTAAACTATAGACATAGGGGAAATTATCTCATTGATGAAATGAGATAATTTTTTTTGTTAAATTTAAAACAAAATGTTTGAAACATATTGATTTAAATTTAACAAAGTCATATAATGAAGGTGGGAGAAATATTGAAATTTAAATTTTGGAGGTAGTGAAATGGCATTTAATAATCTTTTTAGTCCAATAAAAATCAGAGGAATGGAAATAAAAAATAGAATTGAATTTCCTGCAATGGGAACAAAGATGGTAAAGGATGAGAAGGAAGTTACTGATCAGCTTATAAATTATCATGTTGCAAGAGCTATAGGAGGAAATGGATTAAACTTCACAGAAGTATGTTCTGTATATGATAAAGCTGCACCAAAGAACTTTTTATCAATATCAGATGATAAATATATTCCAGGTTTGAAAAAGCTTGCTGATGCAATACATGAAGGTGGAGCAATGGCTGGGGTTCAATTATGGCTTGGCGGTTCAGCTGTATTATTTGGGGATCAAACTGCAATGGTAGTTGTACCAAGTGATTTTAAAGTAGATGGAACAGATTATGTTATTAAGGCTGCAAGTAAAGAAATAATAAATGAAGCTGTCAAGGCATTTGGAGAAGGTGCTAGACGTGCTGTTGAAGCAGGGTATGATACAGTGGAATTTCATGCTGGGCATAATTATACACCACACTCATTCTTAAGTAAGGCTTTTAATAAAAGAACTGATGAATATGGTGGAAGCTTAGAAAATCGTGCTAGATTTTTATTAGAATGCATAAAATCCATTAGAGAAAACATACCAGAAGATATGCCTTTATTTATGAGAATAGATGCTCATGATGATTGCGTAGAAGATGGACTTACTATAGAAGAAGTTATTCAATTTTGTAAATGGGCTAAAGAGGCTGGAGTAGATGTACTTGATGTATCTCGTGGAAACTTTTCAAGCGCAGCTGTAAAATACGAAGTGCCACCAGTTGACCTACCAAGAGGATTTAATGTTGAAAATGCAGCAAGAATTAAGAAAGAAACTGGAATGATTACTGTTGCTGTTGGAAGAATTAATGATCCTGAGCAAGCAGATGAAATAATTAGAAGTGGAAAAGCAGATATGGTTGTTATGGGACGAGCTCAATTAGCTGATCCAGAATTCTGTAATAAAGCTAAAAATGGAAATATTGATGATATAATACGTTGTGTAGGGTGTAACCAAGGTTGTTATGATGGATTTACAGATCCAAATGTACCATTTATAACTTGTATGAGAAACCCAGCTTTAGGCAGAGAAGCTGAATTCGTTATTAAAAAAGCAGAAAACCCTAAAAACGTATTAATAGTTGGTGGAGGAGTAGCTGGACTAGAAGCAGCTATAGAGTTAAAAGATAGAGGACATAATCCAATTTTATGTGAAGCATCTAATTCATTAGGTGGACAATTTGTTCTTGCTGGCGCAGCACCAAGGAAAGAAGAAATGAAGGAAGCTGCTATTGCAATGGGAGAAATGGCTAAGAGAAAGGGTGTTGAAATAAGATTATCCACACCTGTAACTACTGAGGTAATTAAGGAAATAAATCCAGACGAAGTTATAATAGCAGCTGGTGCAGAACCAATAAAATTAAATGTACCAGGAGCAGATTTACCTCATGTAACTAATTCACATGATATACTTGCAGGTAAATCAAAAGTAAATGGAGATGCAGTTGTTATTGGGGGAGGGCTTGTTGGCTTAGAGGTTGCTGAATACTTATCAGGAAATGTTGATAACATAACCGTAGTAGAAATGCTTAATGAAGTAGCAAAAGATTTAGGGCAATTAAGAAAGATTTGTGTTATAGAAAATCTATATCATGAAGGAATTAAAACTATAACAGAAGCAAAATGTATTGAAATAAAGGAAAAATCAATAGTTATAGATAAAAATGGAGAGATTAAAGATGTCCCATGTGATTCAGTTATAGTTGCAATAGGAGCAAGATCTCGTAACTTTGAAGAAATATCTGACTACTGTAAGGAAAATAATATACCATATCATGTAATTGGTGATGCAGTAAGAGCTCGTAGAGCACTTAATTGTATAGAAGAGGCATCTGAAGTAGCAAGAAAAATTTAATATATTAAATATGTAGTGGTATCTAACTTAGGTGCCACTTTTTTTGTGCAAATAATTAGATTATTATTAAACAGCATTAATAGGTTGAATTGAAAAATTTAAAATGATAATATTTTATTGGTTGAAATATGTATGAAAGGGGTACTATTTATGGAGGAATTTCTAAATATATTGCAAGATTACATCTTGGTTATAGAAGATAGTAAAATAAAATTCCATAATAAGGCGCTAAAAGATTTGTTAGGACATAATTTAGAGATGTTAGAATTGATTAAGGAGCAGGCTAAATCAAATAGATACATAACTATAAATGATAAATATAATAATAAAATTACAGTTGAACCTATTATTAAAGACATTACTATAGATGGAACAGAATTAAGATTGATAACTTTAAAGGAGTTAAAAAACAAATCATATAATATATTTGATTTAGAGTTGATATTAGACAACATACCTGTATCTGCATGGGCCAAAGATATAGATGGTAAGTATGTATATACTAACAGAAGGTATGCAGACCTCTTGAAGCTAGATAAATCTCAGATAATAGGAAAAGATGATACTCATTTTTGGAATATGTATCAATCTAATATCTGTAGAAATGAAGATTTAAGGATAATTGAAAACAAGGGGTATTTTGTTGATAAGCAAAAGGTTAGTATAAGAAATGAAGATGTGTGGTTTAATATAATAAAGTTTGCAATTTTAGATGAATGTGAAAAAGTAAAGATCATTATAGGACTTGCAGACAACATAACTGATGAAGTTACTTTAAGTGAAAAGAAAAAGCTTTTAGAACATGAAATTCAAATGGAAACTTTAAAAAATGAGTTTTTTACGAATATATCACATGAGTTTAAAACTCCATTGAATGTAATAATTACTGCAAATAAATTAATTAAAACATACTTGGAAAATGAATTTAAAGAAAACTTAAATGATATAATTCTTAAAAAATATGTTACTTCAATAGAAAAAAATTCTTTTAGATTAGAACGATTAGTAAATAATTTAATAGATATAACGAAAATTGATTCTGGAGATTATAAAATATCTATGCACAATTATAATATTATATCAGTAATAGAAAATGTAGTCTTAGCAGTAGTAGATTATATTAGCTCTGAAGACATATCAATAATATTTGATACGAGTGAGGAAGAAAAATTTGTAAAGTGCAATAAGGATAGTATTGAAAGGATAGTATTGAATTTATTATCTAACTCAATAAAGAATATTAATGGAAAGGGAAATATATTAGTTAATATTAATGTATATGAAGATTGTGTAGATATAACTGTAAAGGACAATGGGCAAGGAATTCCACAAGAATACATAGAAAATATTTTTAACAAATTTGGACAAGCTGATAAAGGCTTGTCAAGAAAACATGAGGGTAGTGGATTAGGCTTATTTATAGTTAAATCATTAGTAGAAATGCATGGTGGAGCTATTAGCATAGAGAGTGAAGTTGGATTGGGCACTGAAGTGACAATAAGACTGTATTCAAATGAAATTGAAAATGGTGAAGAAATTAATGAAGAATTAGGGGATCTTATTAATAAATGCGATAAGGAGTTCTCGGATATTTATAATATTTAAATTAGCTTTATTGATGTGTATACATATTTAGATTTATAAAATGACGAAATATATGAACATTATAGTATTGATATCCATCTAATAAGTGAAATACTTAGCTAAGTAAAAATTAGGAGGAGGAAGATGGAACTTATTTCAATATTAAATTTTAAAAAGAAAGCTAGTGTAGAAAGGGCTAAAAAAGGAAATAAGGATGAGTTTTTAGCACTAATAAATGAAAATAAATTGAGTATTTATAAAGTTGCAAAAGGCATTCTTAACAATAAATACGATATAGAGGATGCAATACAAAATACTATTATAAGAGCTTATGAAAAAATAAATACTCTAAAAAATAATGATTTATTTAAAACTTGGATAATTAGAATTTTAATAAACGAATGCAATGAAATAATAAGAAAAAATAAAAGAGTAATATCATTAGATGAAGGTATAAATCAAGCAACATATAACGATGTATATGAAGATATAGATTTAACGAGAGCTATAAGTATGCTATGTGAGGAGTTAAGAACAGTGACAGTGCTATTTTATTTTGAGGACATGTCAAGTAAAGATATAGCAATAATTTTAGATATACCAGAGGGTACTGTTAGATCAAGACTTTCAAGAGCTAGGCAACAATTAAGGAAAGTTGTTGAGGAGGTAGATTTAAGTGAAAATGTCTGATGATATTTTAGATAAAAAAATTAGAGATAAAATAAGTTCTGAGAATTTATATCTTCCACAAAATATCAATGAGGTTTTTGATAAAGCAATAAATAAGGCAAAAAATAAAAGAAAAAATAAATTTAGAAATGTTGTAGGTATATGTGCAGCATTACTTATAATAACTATGTTTTTTGGAGAAACCATAACTACTTATGCAAATAAGATGCCTATTATATCAAATGTATTAGAATTGTTTAAGACAAGTAGATATGAGGATTATGATAAATACTCATCTGAGTTAAATATAACTAAGGAGAGTAATGGTCTAAAGGTAACTATAAATAATGTTATTTATGATGGATCAGAGTTATCTATTTTTTATACAATAGAAAGCGAAACATCAATGAAATATGTGCCTATTTTATTAGTGAATGAAGTTAAAATAGATGATAAAGTTACTTCATTTGGATATGGAGAAAGTGGAAAGTTTTTAGATGATAATAAAGTATATGCAGGAATTAGAAGTTATCATGTAGGCATAAGGTCTATGATTTCTAAGGAAGAGCAAGAAAAGTATTTTTATGGAGGAGATATAGAGATACCAGATGAATTTATGCTTTCTATAAATATTAACAAAGTAGGAGATATTAAAGAAACTGAAATTACTAATGGGGAGTGGACTTTTGATATACCAGTTAGTAATGAAAAGTTAAAAGGAATGGTTAAAGAATATGATTTGAATATTGATTTAAGTAATATTTATCAAAATTCTGCAATTAGTAAACTTATATTAACTCCTATAAATACAACAATTCAAGGATATATAGGCTTAGAAGATATGGATTTATATTTCATGGTTATTGACGATAAGGGTAGGTATATAAGCCAGAAAGATGGAAGTGGATTTGGTAGTACTGATGATGATAGTAATTATAAGTTTTATTTTAACACTAGCTTTGAGCAGGCAGTTGAAGATACTAAATGGTTAACATTTATACCTTATGAGAGAAATTATGCAAGAATTAAAAAGGAAAATATAGGAGAAGATAACGGTATAATAGAGGATTTTAGCTTGAGTGAAGAATTAAATATTAATGGAGAAACAAATCTGAAAAATAAGGCGGGAAATGATTACGCAACAATTACAAGAATAGAAGTTAATAATGGGAAAACTAAGTTATATTATAAATCTGATTATGGGTTATTAGCAGCACCAAAAGAAATTGTGGATAAAGATACTGATGAAGTAATAAAAGCTGTGGATAATTTGGAGTCTAAGGAGTATAATACTACAAGATATTTAGCTGAAACAGGAGAGGTTATAGTAGTATTTAATGGTGAATTAACTGGAGAAAATTACGAGATAAAATATTACGATATATCAGAAAAGGTAACTGTATATAACAATAGTACATTTACTGTTGATTTGAATAGATAGTTTTATAAAAGTACAATTAGTTTGAAATGGTTGTACTTTTATTTTTATTAATTATATAGGGATATATTTATAAGTTTTTTATGTTTCTGGATATAATGTAAATACATTAAGATAAAATTACCCCATGATAAAATATTGTAAGTTTAATAAAATATATATAATATAAATATAAAATGTTGTTAAGTTGATGATAAAAATACATAAAGATTTCTATTCTACTATATATTTTTAAGGTATTTACAAAAAAAGTAAATATAATATACAATTTATATATAGGGGTTATAAAATAAAATTTTTTTAACGGTATTACTATGTGCTGTAGTTTTATTAATTGGGGTGAGTAGGATTGAAAGTTCAGCTGCAACCAATGAAGTTCAACCTAGAGCTTTAATATGTGATTATGGAGGAACTTTTTCTGGTCAGACAACAAGTTACACACCTTGGGCTTATATAGGACAAGCAACATATCAAGATAATTCATATTATATTTTTAAAAAATATTCAATAACAAAGATAACAACTTATAGATGCAATAGGTGAGGAGCAGCATATAATCAAAGTTCTACAGAATATAAATGGGAACATGCTCATTAATTAAAGGAATAAATATAAAAGAAACATAGTTTTTACTATGTTTCTTTTATATAATCGAAAATAATTGGGGGAGTAGCTTGATGCTTGAAATCAAAGATTTATTTAAGGTTTATAATAATTCAAAAGGATTAAAAGGGATATCTTTTAAATTAAATAATGGAGAAATACTAGGGCTAGTTGGGAATAATGGAGCAGGAAAATCTACTTTAATGAAAGCCTTAATGACATTTTTAAAGGTTGATAGTGGAGAAATTTTGTTGGATGGAGTAAATGTATTTAAAAATCGTGAGATTTTATTGGATAAATCTGCAGCGGTAATTGAGAATATGGGATTTTATAAGGAGTTAACAGGATATGAGCATTTAAAAATGATTAAGAGTATTAGAGGAATATCTGATGAGGATTTTAATGAAATCCTGGAGTTTGTTGATATAGGAAAAGCGTTTAAAAGGCGTACCTCAACTTATTCTTTAGGCATGAAGCAAAGACTTGCAGTAGCAATAGCATTTTTATCAGCTAAGGAAATCCTAGTTTTAGATGAACCAACTAATGGATTAGACCAAAAAAGTATTATTCGTTTAATTAAGCTTTTAAAGAAGTATAAAGAAAAAGGATATTCAATATTAATATCATCACATACTTTAGCAGATTTAGAAGAACTTTGTGATAGATTTATATTTTTAGATAATGGGAATATAATTAATGAATTAAATAGAGATGAAATTAATATAGATACTTATAATTTCAATATTAGAGAATCTTTAAATGAATCCCATTTAAAATTATTTGAAGGAAATTATGATGAAGAAAATAATCTTATAGTATCAACTGAAGAAACCTTAAGTAATACAATCAACAAGTTAATTACAAATAATATAAAGATTAATTCAGTTGAAAGAACAAATAATAATTTGAAAAAAATATATTTGGATTATTTTGAAGGAGATAAATAATGGGGAAGATAATATATTGGGATTTAAGAAGGGCTTTTAAAAATAAATTAACCTATGGTGTATTAATTTTACTAGTTGCTGTTAATATAGCATTTGCTATGAAATATAATGATTTATATAAGGATGTGAAAAGTAACGTATTATGGCCAGTTAATAATAATATAGAGGCTTTCCAAGGACAAATAAATTACTTTAAGGAAATAGAAACTATAAGACCGTTAGATGAAAATGAGAAAAATTTAGTTAATATGTATGAGAAGAGGATGGAAAGTCAAATAGAAAAGAAGGAAGCCCTAATAAAGGGTGATAATAAAAGAATATTAGCAAGTGAAATAGATGCCTTAAAGGAATCTACCAAAAATAAAGGCTTTGGATCGGATGAGGGATCAAAGTATACGTATGATAGGGAAAGAATATCCCTTCTAAAGTACGAGTATATGTATGAAAATAATATAAAATTAATTCAAGGAGATGAATTTTATCCAAGTGGATTAAATTTATTTATGCAGATATCTAATAAAATATATATTATTTTGTTACCACTAGTTTTTGTTTTATTTTCAAGTATGAGTATTTCAGGAGAGTTTGAAGAGAAGACTTATAAGATATTATTTTCTTATCCAATAAAAAAGACGAAAATATTATTATCAAAGTTTTTAAGCAGTTTTATTATATCAGCTTTCATAGTTATTTTATCATTTATAATTCCATTAATAGTTGGAACCAAAATTACTAAACTTGGTGATATAAATTATCCAGTAGCTATATTTAATAATAATACACTTCTTCCAGCACAAGAAACCTTTATAATAGATTACACTAGTATAGAACCAATGCTACGGATAGTAATAAAAATGTTCTTATATAATTTTATTGTAGCTTTATTTTTTACAGCTATTGGTATACTTATTTCATCATTATTTAAAAATAAAATTGCACCATTAGCAATACTAGGACTTGGAATTACATCATTATATGTTTTTCCAGATATGATTGGAGTTAGTGATTTATTAAATCCAATAGTGTATGCTAATTCTTATGAATTTGTTACAGGAATAAAAACATTATATAACCCAAGCTTAAAAATTTATTTGGTTGTACTTTTAATGCTGGCATTTTCAATTACATTTATAGCATTAAGTGTTTTAAGGGTTAATAAAATGAATTTAGTTGACTAAGTCTAATTAAGAGCTATAAGGGATAAACTTGCACATGACACTTTTTAGATTAACATTACAAATTTACTCTAGGTATATATAGGTTAATAATATATAATATCTATATATAAAATTAATAAAGGTGTGGTGAGTAAATTTTTATGAAAGGTAATAAGATTCAAAAGCCAAAATTTCTAGATGATTTTGAAGAAGTAGAAGATATCATAGAAGAAATAATTGAAGCTGATAAAATTCAAAATAAGATAGTAGAAAATATAGAAATAAATAATATGAATAATAAAGGAGTTACAATAGATTCTTGTATATTTAAGAATGTTGTATTTGAAAATTCATCCCTTAGAAATGTAGATTTATTAGACACAAGATTTGAAAACTGTGATTTATCTAATGTCGATTTAGGAGATGGAAGCATACATAGAGTAGAATTTATTAACTGTAAACTACTTGGAGCAAAATTAGATGAATGTAATATAAAGGACGTCGCGTTTCGCGACGCCCTTGGCAAATATATAAATTTATCTTATTCAAAGTTAAAAAATGTATGTATAGAAGATTGTAATTTTAAAGAAAGCATGTTTCAGCAAGTTAAACTTGATAAAGTTAATTTTAATAATGCAGATTTAACTTCTGCATATTTTAATAAAACATCACTAAATAAAATAGATTTGACTACATGTGATATTACTGGAATAGATGTTGAAATAAATGATTTATCAGGTGCAATTGTTACTAGTATGCAGGCATTAGATTTAACTAGATTAATGAACATAGTTATTAAATAATGAAAATATAATTATATTTTCTATAAAGAAGATAGTATAGAGTTTTAATTAATAAAATTCTATACTGTCTTTTTATAGATTAGTTAGTATTTAAAGGAGAGATAAACTATATTAATTTAGCTGATTTTTTCCCAAGCACCAAATTGATTTGAGCCAGGGGTTTCACCTTGAGTCCACCATTTAGCTTTATATTTAACACCGTTATACATAACAATATCACCAGCTACATAAGCTTTAGTAGGACTATAGGCTGGAATCTCTGGTGTTGTATCATTAACAACAGTAATTGTTGCTTTAGCAGTAGTTATTAATCCTTTACTATCAGTAACTGAGTAAGTTAAAATGTAAGCACCAGCTTTAGTTGTATCAACAGTGCCAGTAACAACTATTTTACTAGTTAAATCACCATCTTCTTTATCAGAAGCAGTAACACCGGTTAGAGGGTTAAAGCTTGTACCGATATTAATTTGTTTATTAGCAACTCCATTAATTACAGGAGCTGTATTTTCAGTAGGAGTTGATCCATCAGGAAGTACTCTTATTAATTTCCAATATTTTGTGTTGGCAGGGGAGCCATCATCCGTAGGAGCTATATACCAAGAAATACATTCATATAAAGCATCTTTATAGACAACTTGATCTCCATATTTGTAAGTTTTACTTGGATCATAGAATTGTTGTCCAGGTTCTAATGCTCTGAGAACAGTTATTATTCTTTCTTTAGTTGTAGTTAATCCCTTGCTATCTGCAACTGTATATTTAAGAGTATAATCACCAGCTTTGGATGTGTTAACTGATCCAGAAACAGTTATTTTACTAGTTAAATCACCATCTTCTTTATCAGAAGCAGTAACTCCTGTTAGAGGGTTAAATGAATCACCTAAACTAATTGAAGTATTTGAAATACCTTTTAATGTTGGAGCGTAGTTTCCATTTGCAGGAACATTGGATGGTCTCATTCCATTAAACGTTAAATTCTTAACTCCTCCAAAGCATAGTTTAATTGATCCTGCTAATGAAGCTGTTTCTCCAACTCCGAGGTTTTGCCATCCTGATGATGTTATTGTAACTCTATTAAAATCTCCAATATCTTCAATTGTTGCAGTTCCACCTTGTGGTTGAGCGAATATTGCTGATTTAGGTAAATCAAAACTTACCGTCCAGCCTTTATCTATTGCTTTATCTGTTTTATTTGTAACTTTAATATCATAAGTGTAATTTGGATGATCATATTTTCCTCCAAATACAACCTCTACATCAGTTTGAGATAATCCTGGAATAGAATCATCTGTTACTTTACAATTTCCTATTGCATCTAAGCCAGATTTTAGTCTACTTGTTAGTGTATCTCCAAAAGTATATTTTCCTTCATTTATATTAGTAGAGCCTGGTTTATAATTAGGGTTTGGTCCAAAGTCTCCATTCATTACCCATATTAATGCTCCACCCAAGTTTTTATTTTTAATATATTCTACTCTTTTATCTATGGACTTTTCATTTTCAAAAGATAGGAATACTTTCTTTTCATTTTGCCAAACGTATGGAACTCCACCAACTTCATCAAAATAAACTTTTAGATTTGGATCATTTTCCATTAAGTTTAGTACATGCCATAATGGATTTGCTCCTGCAGGATCTAAGACACCATTATTATCTACGTCATCGCCCCAAACATTATATATTCCTGTGGCAGGAGTTTTACTAGAGCCGTGCAATCCATTAGTCCCACCTTGTACATTTTCCCATCCTCTTGTATAGTAAGGGATTCCCATAATTATTTTTTCAGGAGGCAAGACTCCTCTATAGTATTTATAAGCCCAATCCATATTTAATGTAGGCATAGCCATTTGTATAGTTTCTCTATCAGCTGGATCCGGATAGATATTAGCTAAGTTTTCAACAAACTCATTCCAACCACCGTGAAAATCATAAGACATTACACTAAGAAAATCTAAATATTGAGCATAAGAATTATCAGTCATTCCGCCAAGAACCCATGAAGATGCAGTTACTGCAGCTGTTTCAAGATATTTCTTACCATCTTGTTTTCCAGCAGCATCAAGCTTTTCTCTTAATGTCTTCATTAATAGGTTATATCTTTCATTTAGTTTGCCTCTTCTAGGTTCAGCTAAATCTTGATCATCTGGATTACCAGAAGTTGATGTTGCAGATGGATATTCGAAGTCTATATCTATACCATCAAAATTATATTTCCTTACAAACTCAACACATGAATCAGCAAAAGTATTGATGCCTTGATCAGTATCTAGCATTGTATAAAAACCTCTACTACCAGCCCAGCCTCCAACGGACATCAGTAGCTTTACATTTGGGTATTGCTTTTTCATTGTTTGAAGAACATTGAAATGGCCCTTATAAGGTAGAGTTGGATCTAAGGTAACAGCTTTACCATTATGGCTTAGTGGATGATCTGCAAAGGTTTCTTCAATAGCAGCATGCTTATCTCCAAGTGTTATTTTATTAGTCGTTGGATCAATCATTCCAAAGGAGTATTGAATATGAGTTAGAGATTCCCATTGCAAATCTGCAGCATCAAAGTATCCTTGGACTTCGCTTTTATATGCCCATTCAGGGAAATATCCAATTACTTTTCTGCTTAAATCTGTATCGCTAACACCAGAAGCTGTTGGTGTTATATTTTCATTATTATTTGTGACAGCAGCTTGAGGTTGTATTGATAGATTAAATAGGGTAAACAGTGAAAGTGTTATTCCAGTTACTATTCTTTTAATTTTAATTTTTTTCATATCTTCCCTCCATAAATATTAATCGAAAAAGGTGATAGAAGTGGCTAACAAATAATGTTAGCCATCTTCAAATTATAAATAGTTAGATGAACTAACTAATTTTTTCCCAAGCACCCCATTGATTTGCGCCAGGAGTTTCACCTTGTGTCCACCATTTAGCTCTATATTTAACACCGTTATACATAACAACGTCGCCAGCTACATAAGCTTTGGTTGGGCTATAGGTTGGAATTTCAGGAGTTGTATTATCAACTACTGTGATTGTTGCTTTAGCAGTAGTTACTAACCCCTTACTATCAGTAACTGAATAAGTTAAATTGTAAGTTCCAACTTTAGTTGTATCAACTGTGCCAGAAACAACTATTTTACTAGTTAAGTCACCATCTTCTTTATCGGAAGCAGTAACATCAGTCAATGGATTGAAGTTTGATCCAATCTTAATCTCCTTATTAGCAACACCATTAATTACAGGAGCTGTGTTAGTTGTATTTTTTTCGGAAACAGTTATAGTAACTGCTGCAGTAGCTTTTAAACCTTTACTATCAACAACTGAGTAAGTTAAATTGTAAGTTCCAGCTTTAGTTGTATCAACAGTACCAGAAACTGTTACTTTACTAGTTAAATCACCATCTTCTTTATCAGATGCAGTTATACCAGCTAAGGGATTAAAAGAATCACCAACGTATATTTGTTTATTAGTAGCTCCATTAATTACTGGTGCAGTATTATTATCAGGAGATGTTGCGCTACCATAAATAAATTGTCTTCCCATTTCAGGTGATGTTGAATACATTCTTTGAGATAATTCAACACTTACTAATCCATCTAGATTATCTATAGATTCGGCAATGTTTAAATCAAAAGATACTGTTTGGCCAGGCTTCATAAGTTTTCCATCATATGAGCCAGAAAAATCTATTACGTAATATCCATTTTCTTGCTTAACAGCAGGACTTGGATGTTGAGCACCTGTTATAGTAATACCATTTGTCTTAATATAAAGCTTTACATTTTTTAGAGTTTTAGCTGCGGTTTCAACAGAGCTAAGAACTTCACCAGATTCACTTAATTTTTCGTTGTTTGTAAAGCTTAGATTTATTGTACTACCGCTTCCCCATGCAGGTTTACTTGTAGTTAATTTAGAAGTTACATTAAGCTTATTATAAGTTAATGTATAGTTATCTAGACTAGCGGAGCCAAATAGGGCTTCCTTAGTTACTTTTGTAAGTTCATCACGTTTAGTAGATGTTGTTTTAGCATCTTGTGAAGCCATCCAAGCAATCATTCCACCTAAATTATGCTCTTTAACATATTTAGCTTTTTCTTGGATTGATCTTGCATTATCATAGGTAAAGAATGCACCTGTTGTTTCATTATATAGATAAGGGGCTTTAGCACTATCATCCCAATATTCTTTTAAACCAGTATATTTTGATTTTAATTGGCTAAGAGCATTGTATGACCATACTCCACCAGCACGACCACCTTCACCATTCTTTATTGGAGCTTCATTAAGAGCACCTGGTGTTGGATTAAGGTCTGCATCTTTGTTAACTACTGCAGCTGTTCCAAATAATCCAGGGTTAGCAGCATCTGGTCCATTATTACTTACTTTTTCCCAACCACGTGTATAATAAGCTGCTCCAATGACTATTTTTTCAGGTTTAGCTCCGTTTGCAATATAGTAATTAACGCTTTCATCAACAGAAAGGCATTCTCCTTTAAATGGAGATTTAGGATTAGTGTAAAGTGCTGTTTGATGACCACTAACTGTGCTCCAGGCACCAGCCATATCGTAAGTCATAATATTAGCAAAATCAATTACATTAAATAATTTTGCTACATCTATTCCTTCATCAACTTTAGCTTTTCCAGCTGGGATAGCAACTGAAAGTTCATAAGTTTTTCCAAGTTCAGCACCTTGCTTATTTAAGGCATTTTTTAAATCCTGCAATAAAGTAATAAAGTTTTCTTTGTCGGCAGGAGTTGCTTTAGTAGTTCCTTCATCATTAGTATTATCAACTGTATCTGGATCCCTAAGGCTAGCTGGGTACTCCCAATCTATATCAACAAAATCCATATTGGTATATTTAATAAACGCCATAACATTTTTTACAAAGTTTGCTCTTATTGAAGGATTAGCAGCTATAACTGAGAAGTCACCTGATTTAGACCATCCACCTAAAGATACTCCTATTTTTAGGTTAGGGTTTTCACTTTTTAACACTTGGAATGCATTTAGAATACCTCCATTTACATCTCCATAAGTTACGCCAGCATTTCCTAAAGGATGACCAATAGCAGCATCTTTATCAGTAAATTTTAAAACACCTTGTGCATCAAAATCTACGAATGCAAAATTAAGGTGAGTTAATTGATCAGCAGGAATATCTTTAGGATAAAAATTACCTTGACCTCCCCAGATTGACCAGTCGCCATAATACATTACATTACGATATTTCTGATTAGATTGTTGAATAGCAGTTGGTGTAAAATCGGTAGTAGAATTAACTTCAGCCCTAACTGGTGTAACACCTGTTATTAGCATTGCTGCTATTGCTGTTAATGCAACAATAGGCTTTGATTTTTTATAAAGCTTTTTCCTTATCATAATATTAAATCCCCTTTACAAATTAATTTCTAAATTAATTTAATTCATTTTTTCCCATGGGCCCCATTGAGTTGCTCCAGGGGTTTCTCCTTGAGTCCACCATTTAGCTTTATACATAACTCCGTTGTATAAAACTATATCTCCAGCAACATAAGTCTTAGTTGGACTGTATGTCTGAACTGAAGTATCGATTACTGTTATTGTAGAACTTATTGTTGTTGATAAGCCTTTACTATCAGAAACTGTATAGCTTACATTGTAGATTCCTGCTTTAGATGTATCAACCAATCCATTAACAATAATCTTACTAGTTAAATCACCATCTTCTTTATCAGATGCAGTAACTCCTGCTAGAGGATTAAAGGTATCTCCAATATTAATTTGTTTATCTGTAACACCACTAATCACTGGAGCAGTATTGTCGCTAGGAATTGCTGGTGAACCGAATTTAGCAAATATCTTTGAATGTTCATATTGAGAACTTATTCCTTGATTATTTTCTATTTGAGAATCTCTATTTAGTGACCAATAAGAAGTCATTCCAATATTTTTAGATTTAGCATGGTCAACTACTAATTGAGACCATGCTGGAGTAAATATAGGATCTGAAGAACTTTCATAACCTACAGAGACTGTAGCACCAATTTTTGAATAAGCTTCAGAATCAGATAAAGTAGTATTGGCAAATTTTTGGTAAGCATCTTTTATTTGATTCTTTGTTGAGTCTATTGCTCGTATTGAGGCTGTGCCATAATTTTCTCCAGGAAGCAAAGTACCACTTCCATAGCACATAGCCATTATATTTATATATTTTAGAGTAACATTATTAGATAAATAAGCATCTAATAAATCTATTTGAGTTTGAGTTAAACCAGATGGTAAAACAGGAACAGTTAATGTTACTTCTACTCCTGTAGTGTCTTGTAACATTTTAATAGCCTTTGCATTAGCAATATTGCTTTGTTTATTTTGAGCACCACCTTCAACATCTAAATCTATTCTTGTTAATGCATATCTATTTACTATATCTAGATAGGTATTATAAAGAACATTTACATCTTGAGAAGTTTGCCAAAATGCAGTTCCACTAGCTCCACCAAAAGATATAGTTGCATCACCACCACTTGCTCTTAGGTCCTTTAGAGACTGTTTAATTCCGTTATATTGATTATCATTTTTTCCTTCACTTAAAACAGAATATCCTCCCCAGCCCCAATTGATTTTCCCATTTGTAACACTACCAGTTGATTGTATAAAAGCTAAGTTAAAGTATTTTATACCAGTTTCATCTGATAATTTTTTTAGATTAGCAGGTCCTCCGCCATCATTCCCCATATAGTATCCATTTTTAGTTACCCAGCCCACCATATCAACATAAGGAGCGTTAACTTGTGCAGGCCAATTTTTTGTTCCTAAACCAGCATTATAACTACCGATGTTTGTAGCTGCTTTAGTAATAAATGAAGTGGATGTAAGTGTAACGAAGGTTGTCAAAAGTGTGCAAATAACTTTATTAAGAAAGTTTTTCTTCAATTATATTTACCTCCTAACGATATATTTATTTATTCTCATCTGTATATTGAATGAGGATCTTTTTTGGAGTAGGTAAATATCTAATAATTTGATATTAGATTTAAAGTAAGTTAGATATTTTTAGAAAAAATAAGAGACTCACTTTAAACATTTGTGCATATAAAATAAATTCATTTGTTTATTTAAAATGTAGAGTTTTCTTTATTAGATATATAAAATATGCATTTTATATATTGGAAAATGTTTTCAAAGGGTTTGTCAAATATCCTAATAAGTATTAATATACTAATCAGAAAATGTTAAATGGTAATTTATTAGATTTCTCTGAAGTGTTTATTAGTTCCTATATTTTGTGAAGTGATAATGAATTATTTAGGAACAAAGAAGTTAATAAATAATAAACAGTAAAGCTTATTATTTCATCGAAGGTAAACACATCACCTCCTTTACAATAAGTGGTATATACCACTTATTTACAATATAAACTATTAGTTAAGTAATGGCAATAGGTTTTCAAAAAAAGTCGAACGATTAATATTATTTTGAAAAATTTGTATGTTGTTTATGAAGTATAATTAAAAAGAAAATGATAAATTTGAATTAAAATATAAGTACATTTAATTAAACTAATAAGTGTGTATTTTATAAGAATCATAAAAAGAAAGCACATAGGATATCTTATTAATTTAAGGTAGGAGTGTGGGAGGTAATTATACTATTAGAGTATTTGATAAAAAAGCTGTATCTTAAAAGGATACAGCTTTTTATTAAAATATTATATTAGCAGCAATAACAATTACAGGTAATGTAATTATAGTTCTTTCTATAAAAATTATTAACAGTTGCTTTAGTGATACAGGAATTTTTGATCCAAGTAGAACTCCTCCTACTTCAGACATATATATTAGTTGAGAAACGGAAGTGCAAGCAACTATAAATTTAGTCATATCACTAACTATAGTGTTTGCAGCTAAAACGGATGGTAATAGCATATCAGCAAATCCCACAACTAAAGTTTGTGAAGCCGCAACTGCTTCTGGAACTTGTAATAATTTAAGATATGGTATGAAAGGTAGCCCTAAAACCTGAAATATAGGAGTGTACTCAGCTATTATTAAAGCTATAGTAGCAAGTGCCATAACAACTGGAAGTACTCCAAGCCACATATCTATTACATTTTTAGTTCCCTCTATAAAAAAGTGATTTATGCCAGAATTTTGAGAGGCTTTATCTAAAGCCTTCTTATATCCCCAAGAGAAAGATGAATGTCCATCTGGTATTGATTCATCGTTTTTCTTTTCTTTATTATTATAATATGTATTAGGAATTTTACGTAATGGATAGATTCTTGGCATTATAATAGCAGCGACAATTCCAGAAATACTAACTGTTAAATAAAAAGGGATAAATAAATGAGATAATCCCACTGTATCTATTACAATTAAGCTAAAGGTTATTGAAACAGCAGAAAAGGTTGTACTGATTATAGCTGCTTCTCTTTTAGAATAAAATCCTTCTTCATATTGTTTATTTGTTAATAGTATTCCAAGAGTTCCATCTCCAAGCCAAGAAGTTATACAGTCTATAGATGAACGACCTGGTAATGTAAATATTGGTCTCATAACTTTAGTAAGTACTGTACCAAAGAATTCTAATAAACCAAAATTTAATAATAGTGGTAGTAAAAGTCCTGCAAAAAAGAAAATAGAAAATAATATTGTAAGTAAATCATTTAATACAAATGATCCTGTTGAATTACTAATTATAAGTTCAGGACCAACCTTAAATAAAGATAAAATGCAAAATATAGCTCCAAGTACTCTAGCAGCAAACCAAATATTACCTACATTAAATAAGGTGTTTAGAAATTCATTTTTTATAATGAAGTTTGGTTTAAAAACCTTAGCTATTATACTCATGATAGCTGATATGCAAATTGCTATTGTTATTATTAGCGTTAAGGAATCTCCAAGAGATTTAGTTAAGAATTTTGATAAAATTGCTATTGGTATTGTTATTTCTCCATTAAAACTAATAGGAATCATAAATAAAAACATTCCTATTAGAGATGGAACAATAAAGAACAATGGTGATTTTAATGAAAATTCATCTTTAGTTAAGTTTTTCATTCCGGTCTCCTTATATTCAAAAAATTAATATTTATACATTGAATTTTATTTTAATACATTTTTATACATAAAATCAATAGATTTTTATACAAATTTACCTAAAATTTATGCAATGAATTATATATTTAGGATGATTTCTAAATATATGAATATATCTAATTTGATTTATAAATATGGAAAAAGTAATGTTAAGAAGATATAAAATAGTTAAGATATTCGGTTAGTAAAAATCTGAAAGTTTAAAGCTATATAATAATATTTTCTCCTAAGGATAAACTAAATTTAATTAAATTAAGCAAAGGAGAAATATTTTATGCGTAAGAAGAATTTAATTACATATTTAGTTATTTTTAATTTATTAGCCATATTAATAATATTATTAGGCAAAATTTCAGTATTAAAAAATTTTATAAATGTAATTTTTTCAGTAGTTGTCATACCAATAATATTTGGAATATTTTTATTTTATATACTAAAACCTCTTAATGATATATTTATAAAAAAGAAGATAAAAGGAGGAAGAGCAGCAACTTTAACTTTATTAATTTTCTTTTTTATTGCAGCTGGTGTTATCAAATACTTTGGGGATTATTTCATTGAGCAATTTATGAATTTAAAAACAACATTCTTTAGTATAGTACAAGAGAAAGGTAATCTATATGAAATAGATGAAATTTTTAAAGGGGATATATTTAAATTAGATTATTATGAGAAGTTTTTAGGTGATATACAAAAATATGCTATTTTATTAGCAAGTGGTTTAAGAGGAATATTCGATAAGGGAATGCAATTATTTTCTGATGTTTTACTTGTTATATTAATAGTATTTTATCTTCTTAAGGACGAAGATAAAATTAAAAAGAGTATAATTAATATATTTTCTAAGAAATATAAGTATAAAATTTGTGATATTGTAGAAGAAAGTGATGAAGTATTATCATCGTATATTTTAGGTCAAGCTAAGGTGGCACTTTCATTATCTTTAATGGTTTTTATCGGATATAAAATTATAGGAATGGCAAGTCCACTACTTTTAGCATCAATTACTTTTGTATTAGCATTTATACCATTTGTAGGCTTTTTTATATCAATGATTATTCCATATATAATTGCAATAGCTTCAGGCTAGAATATGATTATAAAATTATCTGTATTAGTAGTAATTGCCCAAACACTTAAGGGAAGAATTATCGTACCACTAATAATGGGAAAAACAATGAATATACATCCAATAACGGATATTTTTCTAGTAGTTGGAGCAGCTAGTCTAATTGGCCCAATAGGAGCTTTTGTAGTAGTACCTGTTTATGCAGTAAGCAAAGTTATCTTTAGGCATTTTAATAAAGAGGTAGAGGAAAAATTGAAAGAGTTCAAAGAGTAAATTATATTATGTAGAAAAAAGATATAAAAAAAATTATAATTAAACAAAGAATAATATCTGGGGGATAGTAGGATGAGAACTAGAAGTAAAGTTAAAAACTCTAATAGAATTGTAGTTAAAGTAGGAACTTCAACATTAACATATGCAAATGGCAAAATTAACTTAACTAGAATAGAAAAGTTGACTAGAATATTATCAGATGTGATGAATTCAGGAAGGGAAGTTATATTAGTTACTTCAGGAGCAATAGGAGTTGGAGTATCTAAGCTTAAGTTAAAGGAAAAGCCTAAGACTATAAGAGAAAAGCAAGCAGTTGCTGCAGTTGGGCAATGTGAGTTAATGCATATTTATAGTAAGTTTTTTGGAGAGTATAGCCATACTGTTGGTCAAGTTCTTTTAACAAGAGATGTAGTTGAAGATAATCATATTAGAGAAAATGTTTGTAATACATTCGAAACTCTAATAGAAAATGGAATAATACCTATAGTTAATGAAAATGACACTGTGGCTATAGATGAAATAGAAAATATAGTTAGATTTGGAGATAATGATAACTTATCAGCTATAGTGGCTAAATTAGTGAATGCAGATCTTTTAATAATATTATCAGATATAGAAGGGTTTTATGATTCAGATCCTAGAAAGAATCCAAATTCAAAATTAATAATGGAAATAGATGAAATTACTCCTGAGCTTGAGGAGTGCTGTGGAGGTGCTGGAAGCAATCTTGGAACAGGTGGAATGATTACAAAGTTAACTGCTGCCAAGACTGCTACTGAATCTGGAGTAGATATGGTACTAGCTAACGGAGAAGATCCTAAAATAATTCTAAATATATTAAATGGCGAGGAAATAGGAACACTATTCAAAAGCTTATAAGAATCTTTTGAAATGTAAAATGTAGAAGGTAGAACTGAAAATGGATGATGTTTTGCTATGTAAAGTTTAAAAATAAATTAGTAATAGATTGAAAAATAAAAGTGAAGGAGAATTATTAATGCTAAGTATTTATGAGTTAGGTAAAAGAGCTAAAGAAGCATCATATGATTTAGGAATAGCATCAACTACTGAAAAAAATAAAGCATTAGAGTCAATGGCAAATGCTTTAATTAACAATACAAATGAAATCATAAAAGCAAATAAAGAAGATTTGGATAGAGCAGTTCAAAAAGGAACATCCAAGGCTATGTTAGATAGATTATCATTAAATGAGTCAAGAATAGAGGACATGGCTAAGGGATTAAGAGAGCTGATAGCTTTAGAAGATCCTATTGGAGAGGTAATAGAAATGTGGAAAAGACCAAATGGTCTTCAAATAGGAAAGCAAAGAGTTGCAATGGGAGTTATAGGAATAATATATGAGGCTAGACCAAATGTAACATGCGATGCAGCAGGACTATGTTTAAAAACAGGAAATACTGTAATACTTAGAGGTGGTAGTGAAGCTATAAATTCTAATAAAGAAATAGTAAAGATACTAGCTAATGCTGTAAAAGAAGCCGGATTGCCAGAGTTTTCAGTTCAATTAGTTGAAGATACTAGTAGGGAAACAGCATTAGAAATGATGAAATTAAATGAGTATATAGATGTTTTAATTCCAAGAGGTGGAGCTGGGCTTATCCAAACTGTTGTGAAAAATGCAACTGTACCTGTAATTGAAACAGGGGTTGGAAATTGTCATATATATGTAGATGAAGATTGTGACTTTGATATGGCAAAGGATATAATAATAAATGCAAAAACATCAAGACCAGCAGTTTGTAATGCAGCAGAAAAGATGATTATAAATGAAAATATAGCAAATGAGTTTCTTCCAATCATAGTAAAAGCATTAAGAGAAAAGAATGTTGAAATAATTGGAGATAAAAAAGTGAAAGCTTTAATAACCGATGTTAAAGAAGCTTGCGAAGATGATTGGAGTAAGGAGTATTTAGATTATATAATAGGTGCAAAAATAGTGAAAAATGTAGATGAAGCAATTGATCATATCAATAAATATGGTTCAGGGCATTCAGAAGCAATAGTAACAAATAGTTATAAGAATTCACAAAAGTTCTTAAATAAAGTTAATGCAGCAGCTGTTTATGTAAATGCTTCTACTAGATTTACAGATGGAAGTGAATTTGGATTTGGGGCAGAAATAGGAATAAGTACTCAAAAGCTTCATGCAAGAGGACCAATGGGATTAAAAGAGCTTACAACTATTAAATATATAATCTATGGTAATGGACAAGTAAGATAGATTAATAAAATATTAGCATCTTATAAAGTTGTATTTCCTTAAGAAGAAAGGCTTAGCTTAGATTTACAAGCTTTTTTATGGATGAGTTTCAAGTTACTTTCTAATATAAAAGATGTAGTTACTTTAATGAAATATAAAGTAACTACATTTTTATATAAGAAAAGTTAAAATTACTTTAATTTTATAGTGAACTCTTCACCAACTTGTTTGTAATCACTACTCATCTTACCGCTTTCTTTTGGAAAGGCTACTGCATATGGTGTTAATGTTAATGCCTTTGCATCTTGAGAAAGTTCAGTTTGATTTTTCATTAAACCAGTAGTCATTTCTTCATGAGAACTGTAAAATTTAACTTCGTTCCCTAAATTATCATAGCCTCTTAATTCTAATGAATAGATGTTATTTCTATCTTTATTTTTAATAGAGTAGTAAATCTTTCCACCCACAGCATTACCTCTATATTCATTAAGTGTTATCTGTTGACCATTATCTAATGTAAATGAATTATTTAAATTTATACTATTTGTATTTTTAGATAATGCATCACCATTAGAAGTAAACTCAAACTTCCATGGGCCTTCTACTTTAGTTTCTATTTCGCCGATGTGTAAAAGAGCTTCATCATATTTTATTTCTATATACAAATCTCCTCTTTCTAATTCTTTATTTAATGTATATGAAAGTACATTTTCTTTAGTATAATTATCAATTTGCTTTCCAGAACCTCCAGATGAACTAGATGCTTTCTTACCATTAATATACACATTTCCAAATACCATTATATTTCCGTTATCATCTAGTTTTTCATCTGATTTTACTGTTGTTGATACAATAATTTCATCTTTGTCTAAAATAACTTCATTTAATTGAACTGTTATTCCATTTTTACTTACAGCCTTATTAACTATAGTGCTATATTCATCTAAGTTATCATTAACTCCTAGATAATTTTTTATATCAAACATGGTTAATTTAACTGCTGCAATTACCTCATTACTAAATATTGAGCCAAATACTGTTACGCCTAGAGCTACCATTATAGTTGCTGCAACTATATTTTTATTAAACCTTTTATATTTTTTATTTGATAGACTTTTATTAAATGTTGTATCATATCCTTCATCTACAGAATTTTTAATGATATCATCCAATTTTGAAGAAACTTGTATATCATCTATGTTTATATCTTTCATTTCTATGCTTCCCCCATATATTCTCTTAATTTTATTAAGGTTCTATTTAGCCTGCTTTTAACTGTTCCTAGTGGTAAATTGGTGTTAGTGACTATATCTTTTAATGATTTATCTTCTAAATATCTCATTACTATTAAGTCTCTTTCTTTTTCAGATAGCTTATTTAGAGCGCTTTTTATATCATCATTAATATCACTTTTATTATCTTCAGATATTAAGTTATTTTCATAATCATTTATATCAACTAAAACAACCTTGCTGTTTTTCTTAATATAATCCTTACAGACGTTAACAATTATTCTTGTTATCCAAGTATTAAAATGTTGAGGTTCTTTTAATGTTTCTAATGATTTTATTGCCTTTATTATTCCATCATGAACACAGTCTAAAGTGTCATCTTCATTTTTTAAGTATACAAATGCTACTCTATATAGTTTTTCTTTAATTGGCTCTATTAATTTTATAAAGCTATCCTTATCGCCTTTTACAGCTTTTTTGAATAATAGTTCATTAACCATTATTAATGCCCCTTTCTGAATCGATTCACATTATAGACGAATAAATATATAAAAAGGTTCCATAAATATTAAAATATAAATAATAAATTATTTAGGTATTATAAAACTATGACAATTATATTACTATTCTTAAAGTAGATATATATATAGAAAAGATAAAATGATAATATTATAATATATTAAAAATTGCAATTTAAAAGGAGTATTATATGGAGAATAAAATTGAGTTTAGAAGTAAGTATTTTAATGAACTTAACATAAGTGAACTTTATGAAATAGCTAAAGTTAGATATGAGGTTTTTGCTTGTGAGCAAAAGATTACTTGTGAAAATGACTTTGATGATAAAGATAAGAAGTGTGTGCACTTATTTGCAATAGATAATAAAGATGGGGAAGAAAGTGTAGTGGGATATTGCAGATTACTACCACCAGGACTATCTTATGAAGAGGCATCTATAGGAAGGGTGTTAGTTTTAAAAGAGTATAGAGGAAAAAAGTTGGCTAAAGAAATGATGATTAAAGCAATTCAAGAGATACATAAGAATTTTAAACAAGAAAAGATAACAATATCAGCGCAAAGTTATATAAAGGAATTATACAATTCTGTAGGGTTTAAGGAAGCATCAGAAGAATATGATGAAGCAGGAATTCCACACATTAAAATGAAGTACGGAATATAATGTATTAAGAGGGTTTTATGAGAAATTTCAAATTTAGAAGTGGGGAAAAGAATTATGAGTATATTTATAATATTACTAATGATATTAATAATATCCATAAGTATAACCATTTCAACAGTCAATAGCTATAAAAAATATATTTATAATATTGAAGATATTCCTAGTGGAAATGATGTGATTATAGTACTAGGGGCTGGAGTTAGAGTAGACGGAACACCATCAGATATACTAGCAGATAGATTAGAAACTTCATTAGAAGTCTTTGAAGCTGGACTAGCAAACGTATTTTTATTAAGTGGAGATCATGGTAGAGAAGAATATAATGAAGTTGGATCTATGAAAAAATATATCTTACAAAATGATATAGATGAAAAATTAATTTTTATGGATCATGCAGGCTTTAGTACTTATGATACAATGTATAGAGCAAAAGAGATTTTTAAAGTTGATAAGGCAATAATAGTAACGAACGAATATCATTTGCCAAGAGCTTTATATATAGCTAAAAAATTGGGAATAGATGCTTATGGAATAAAGTCGGATAAAAGACAATATCAATTGATGGATAGTTATAAAAAGCGTGAAGTTTTAGCACAATTAAAAGATTTTATTTATGTAAATATATTAAAACCAGAACCTAAGTTTTTAGGTGAGGCAATTCCTGTAAGTAGTTCTGATGGAAGAGTGACTGAAGACGAAAAAAGATAATTTAGAGTAAATAAAAAGTGAGGACTTAGTGCCTCACTTATATTTTTAATTAATTATATCCTCAATTAAATATTTATTATATATTTTACCAGATATTCTTTCAGTATTAAAAATTAAATTATTATTTTCTTCAGTTATAGTAATTACTATTGGTCTTATATCCGTATTAATAACATCATCATAGACAACTAAGCTATATTTGATTTCACCTAGCACATAACTAAATATTAATTCAGATTTATTTACTATTGTTGTTGAACAAATTTCCTCTTGAGTATCATTACTATTAGGCTTAATAGTGCCTAATTTGATAGAATGTCCTCCTGGACCTGTATGTTGAATAGTTACGTCCTCTAGTGTTTTTGAAGTATTGTTCCTTACGTAAACAATTATATTCCTTAGATTAAATTGGTTTCCTGTAAAAAGAAAAGGCATGATTTTCTTCATCAATTACATCTCCTTAAAATTAGTCGTTTGATTTATGCTTAAGATTAAATATTAAAGTGTTATTTTCTTCAGTTATAGTGATAGTTATTGGTCTAACATCAGAAAAAATTATTTTATCGTATACTGTTGAGCTATATTTTTCTCCGTTTAGAGTATAACTAAAAATAAGTTCTGATTTTTCTCTTGAAGTTAAGATACACATTTCTTCACTAGTTTTTTCCATTGATTTAATATTTCCTAATTTAATGGGGTGACCACCGTTGCCTGTGTGCTCAATAGTACATTTTTCTAAATCCATAGATGTATTGTTAATTACATGAATTACTATATTCATGCTCGCTATAGTAAAAACCAAAATAAAATCTCCTTCCAACAATATATTCATTTAAAATATACATATAAATATTATCTACATTGTACCACTTTGAAACTTTATTGTAAATATATGGTGATATAGTGAAATTTTATATCAATAAATATAAAGTTCCCTTAATAATTAAACCATATAATCAAGCAAATATTTAAATATGGATGCTTAACATAATATTCGTATTTATTTAATAAATAGTTTAACTAATGGCAGTTGTTTAGCTTTAATATTAATATATTATGTAAAAATGGTATTATTTAAGAAAAAGTGTAAAAAATATGTTGATTAAATACGAATGAAATGATAATATATCTATATAATATTCGAAAATAAGGGGGCTATCATGAATAAATTTTTTAAACTTAAGGAAAATGGAACAGATGTTAAAACTGAATTAATGGCAGGATTAACTACATTTCTAACAATGGCATATATTTTATTTGTAAATCCATCTATCTTAGCAGCAGCAGGAATGGATAAGAATGCTGTTTTTGTTGCTACAATTATTGCAGCAGCTATAGGAACTCTAGTTATGGGATTAGTAGCTAATGTACCCTTTGCACAAGCACCAGGAATGGGACTAAATGCATTTTTTACATTTACAGTAGTATTGGGACTTGGATTCACATGGCAACAAGCTTTAGCTATGGTATTCATTTGTGGAATTATTAATATTATTATTACTACTACTAAAATAAGAAAAATGATAATACAAGCTATTCCTCATTCACTTCAATATGCAATTTCGGGAGGCATAGGTCTCTTCATCGCATTCTTAGGTATTAAGCAAGCACATTTTCTTACTTTCACAGGAGAAGCTGCTAATCAAATTACTTCATCAGGAGACTCGTCAATATTTAACAGTGTGAATTTAGCAATGACTGACTTTAAGGACCCAGTAGCTTTATTAGCATTAATAGGATTAGTAATTACTCTTATATTAATGCTTCTTAAATTCAAGGGTGCAATTTTATTAGGAATTCTTTTAACTACAGTTGTTGGCATCTTTATGGGAGTAACTCAAGTGCCAGACTTTTCACAAATTAGTTTTGGGATCCCAAGTATAGCACCAACATTTTTTAAGCTAGATTTTGTTGGATTATTTAGTGATCCATCTAAGATATCTTTAGTGTTGATTACGATATTTGCATTTTCTTTATCAGATACTTTTGATACAATTGGTACATTTTTAGGAACAGGAAGAAAAGCAGGAATATTTGATGATAATGATGAAAAGCTATTTGAAGGTGGAAATAATTTTTCATCAAAATTAGAAAGAGCTTTATTTGCAGATGCAACAGCTACTTCAATAGGAGCTTTATTAGGAACAAGTAATACAACAACATATGTTGAAAGTGCAGCAGGAATTGGACAAGGTGGAAGAACTGGATTAACTTCAGTTACAGTGGCTATTTTATTTATATTATCATTATTTATATCACCTATAATGGGGATGGTACCATCAGCAGCTACTGCTCCAGCGTTAATAGTAGTAGGTATCTTAATGATGGAATCCTTCAAAAATATTGATTGGAGTGATTTTGAAGTAGCTATGCCAGCATTTTTTGTAGTGACATTCATGCCTTTTACAGGAAGCATTTCAAATGGTGTAGCAGCTGGATTTGTAACATATTGTTTAGCTAAAATAGTTAAAAGAGAAGCTAAGGATGTACATCCAATAATGTATGTTGTAAGTGCTTTGTTCTTAATTAATTTCATTATTAATGGTATAAAGTAAAATTTAAATTACTGTAAATGCAATATGTAGTTTTTAAAATTACTATAGTAGTAAAGATTTTAATTATATATAAGATAAATTTAGCAAAATAGAGAAAGGACAACCTTTCTCTATTTTTTATACGAAAATAGGTGTTTTCATTATATATTCTCATCTTATTTAATATTTATATATATATGACTATATGATATATTTAAATATAAATTTTAATAAATAAATTTCGTGGAGGATTTTTTATGGGTAAACCTTATGGTAGGAGCTATGTACTTATAACTGGAGCTACTACTGGGATTGGATATGAATTAGCAAAGCTGTATGCTAATGATGGAAATAACTTAATTTTAGTTGCAAGAGATGAGGAAAAGCTAGAAAAGGTAAAGGAAGAGTTAGTGTTACTATATAATATTAACGTTTATAGCATATCTTTAGATTTATCTGAGGATAACTCCTGTGAAAAACTATTAAGTTTTGTTGATAAAAAAAATATAACTGTGGATATTTTAATAAATAATGCAGGATTGGGGTCCTTTGGTTACCTAAGTGAAATAGAAAGAGAAAAAGAATTAAATTTAATAGATGTAAATGTAAGAGCTCTAACAGAATTGACTAAGATGTTTTTACCAATAATGATAAGTCATGGTGAGGGGGCTATAATGAATGTTGCTTCGACAGCAGCTTTTTGTGCAGGTCCTAAGATGGCTACCTATTATGCATCAAAAGCCTATGTGTTAAATTTTACAGAAGCTATATATGAAGAATTAAAGGGAACAGGCATAAGGATAAGTTGCTTGTGTCCAGGACCTGTAAGTACTGGATTTCAAGATAAAGCAGGAATAAGAAAAAAAGAATCTGCTAAAAAAGCCTTAATGACACCAAAAAAAGTAGCAGAAGTAGCTTATAGGGATTTTAAAAAGGGAAAACTAATAATAATTCCTGGATTTAAAAATAAGGTCATTATTGCAGTGAATAAGATTATTCCTAGAAGCTTATCTAGAAAGATAATACTAATGATGAATAAGGGATAGGTGAATTATTACTATGATAGAAAACATTAAAGACGAAGTTTTAGAAATCTATGAGACACTTATAGAAAATGGAATTATATTTTATTATGGAAGCGAAGTTATACCTACAGGAGAAGTAACTAGTTTTAATATAAATGATAACAACTATATAGAGATAGAATTAGATGATTTTGAAACATATGAGATTAGTGTAGAGGACTTTGAGGAATATCATTCAAAAGAAGGCGCCAATTATCATACTTGGCCTGATATAAGAAAATTTGATAAAAAACTAGCAGAACTTAAATAATTTATAATGGAAAATGGACAATTGATAATTAAGGACGGAATTCAGCCTAAAGCTGAATTCCTTTATTTTTTATTTTTAATAATTCACCTTAGTGAATTATATCCATAATTATGCATTGTCCACTATCACTTGTTAATTCCTAAATATAACTTCTTCTTTAGAGAACATAAATTTAGCAAATATAATTGATGCAACTATATAAACTAAATGCCATCCAACTACTAAAGCTATATGTTTAATGTCAAATATTCCAACGGTAAATTCTTTCATTAAGCAAATTGCATTAGTTATAGGAATGTTAAAGAATGCTGGATTTATTCCTTTTGCATCCATCATGTAAGGCAAGAAAGCTAAAATCATAGTAGGCATTGTAATTGCAGCTAAATAAGAATTTGCTTCTTTAGTTGATCTTGCATAAATACTTACTGAAATTTGTAATGCTGATAATGTTACTAATACCAAGCAGCCTATTATTAACATACCTAATATAGTTGATGGTGCTAAATTAAATTGTATTTCACCTTCTCCAAAATTCATGAACTTTTGCATTGAAAATACCATAGCAGCTAAGTTAGCAATCAAAGCTATAAATGAAACTGTACATAAAGCTGTTATTTTACCCCAAAGTAATGAAGATCTCTTAGCTGAAGTTGATAAAAGTGGTTCAAATGTAAATCTTTCTTTTTCACCTGCACCAAGATCTGCTGCCATACCTACAGTAGAAGATACCATAAGAATTACAATTAATGTTGGAATCATAGTTAGAAGCATTGCAGCACCACCATTAATATCTTCATTATCAGTGTTTATTCCTGATTTAACACTAACTTCAAATGGAGTAAGTATAGTTGAGTCTATTCCTTTATCGGCTAGGCGTTGTTCAACTATAGATTTTTTATAGTTTTCATATATTTCACTAATCATGCTACTTGCAATCATAGATTTATTAGATTCCTCATCTATTAATAGTTCAATAGTATCATTTTTTCCTTGAGATATGTTTTCATCGAAATTCTCAGGAATTTTTACGATAAGCTGAATATCCCCATTTTTTAGGGAGTCTGTTGGAGATTCTGTTTCTGGCATTTTAATATTATCTAGAGATGTTATAGCTTTTGCCATAGAAGAATCCTTATCGCCATCAATATATATATTAATTTCTTTTTGTACGTCTGATTGAGTTTTCTCCATTGCAGATGACATGAATTTAAACATTATAGGATAAATAAGTATAGGGAGAATTAAAGTAAATACTAATGTTTTTTTATCCCTTACAATGTCTAATAGTTCTTTCTTTAAAACTGTTAAAAAGTTATTCATTAGACTTACCTCCTATAAGTTTTAAGAATGTTTCTTCTAAATCTTCATTATTATATTTATCTTTTAATGTACTTAATGTGCAATCTTCTATTAATTTACCCTTATTTATAATTACAACTCTATCACATAATTTTTCTACTTCCTTCATAGAATGACTAGAAAATAGTATTACTTTATTTTCGCTTTTACATTGTAGTATGAAGTCTTGTACTATTCTAGCAGCACTAACATCTAAGCCAGTAGTTGGTTCATCAAATAGCATAATAGATGGATTATGAACTATTGATCTAGCGATAGATATTTTTTGTTTCATACCTCTAGAATACTTTCCAACAGGCTTGTTTATATAATCCTCCATACCAAAGCTTTTTGCTAAATTATCTATTCTTTCATCAGCTTCTTTTTTATTCATTCCATAAAGATTTGCAAAGTATCTTATATTTTCTCTGCCGCTTAATCTGTCATATAAGCCTACGTCTCCACCAAATAGAATTCCTATTTCTTTTCTGACACTTTCAGGATTTGACTTTACATCAATTTCATTAACTTTAATTTTACCTTCTGTTATTTCTAGCATAGTAGAAATCATTCTTAAAGTTGTTGTTTTTCCTGCCCCATTTTCACCGAGTAAACCAACTATTTCACCTTTATTAACTGAAAAAGATAAATTATCAACTACTTTGGTGTCTTTAAACTTTTTACTAACATTATCTAGTTTAAGCAAATTATTAACCTCCTCATTTATTTAATGGTATTTTATATTTTATTAAGAGTTATAATATACAATATTATATCAGCAATAAAATTGATTTTCAATATAATTATAGAATATTTTTACAAATAAGTCATTGAATATAAATACGTAAATAAAAAATTCAACAGTCTAGAATTTTTATTCAAAGAAGTGTATATTTATGCAGATGTGTTGTATAATATAATAAGCAATAAATAAAACAAATACTATCTAAAAATATATATCAGCAAATATGCTATTAATATGTGAAGTAAGTAAATTATAACTTAATATTTTCAATCTATATAAACTTTATTGGGGTAAGATGGAAGGTTAAAGAATCTTAGAGAATATGTGCATAATTATTAATATTAAATTCCTTGACAGATATTTATATAAAATATAGAATATTATAAAAGGATAATTAATTATCAAAAAGATAATTAAAGAGTTAAAAAGTACACTTTAAATTGGTCCTGTGAGGCCAGAAAGGGAGTATATAAATATGTTATATTTTTATTCACAAAATAATTGCATAGCTATGTCAGTAAGGACGTTTTCTAATGCTGATATTAAATATATAAGGATAGTAGGAAGAGAACCATAATTTGTTCTCTTCTTATTGTCCTTTTATTTTTAGGTAAGTAGAGCTTTTATAAAGTGTATTTTTAGCTAAATATATTTAAATTAAGGAGGGCTAAATATGAAAGCAAAGCTAATATTAGAGAATGGTATGATTTTTGAAGGCAAGGCTTTTGGATATTTAAAAGACAGTATAGGAGAAGTAGTATTTACTACAGGAATGACAGGCTATCAAGAGGTTTTAACAGACCCATCATATTATGGACAAATAGTTACAATGACCTATCCTCTTATAGGTAACTATGGAATTAACTTAGAGGATATGGAATCAAAGTCACCAAAAGTTAAAGGATTTATAGTTAGAGAAAAATGTAATTTTCCAAATAACTTTAGGTGTGAAATGGATCTTGAAAATTACTTGAAGCAAAATAAAATAATCGGATTAGAAGGCATAGACACTAGAGCTTTAACAAAGGTTTTAAGAAATTATGGAACTATGAAAGGGATGATTTCCTTAGAAGAAGTTGCTTTAGAGGATGTTAAGGAAAGAATAAGCTCTTTTTCAAATAAAGAAGCAGTTAGTATAGTTAGCACTAAAGAAAAGTATTCTGTAGAAGGCAAAGGAAAGCACGTAGCAATAATTGACTTTGGAATAAAGGAAAATATCATAAGAAATTTTAAAAATAGAGGATGCAAGTTAACTGTATTTCCAATGAATGCAACTGCAGAAGAAGTTTTAGAAGTAAATCCAGATTTAGTGTTTTTATCAAATGGACCTGGAGACCCAGAAGATTTAGGAGATGTAATAGAAAATATAAAAAAATTAGTGGGAAAGAAACCTATAGTAGGTATATGTTTAGGACATCAGCTTTTAGCATTAACTTTAGGAGGAAAAACTACTAAATTAAAATTTGGACACAGAGGATGTAACCATCCAGTTAAAGATTTAGAAGAAAATAAAGTTCATATTACATCACAAAACCATGGATATGTGGTTGAAACTTTGCCAAATGATGTTGTAGCAACACATATCAATATAAATGATGGAACTATTGAAGGAATGAAGCATACAAGCCTTCCAATATTCTCAGTTCAATTTCATCCAGAAGCAGCAGCAGGCCCAAAAGATAGCGAATATATATTTGATAAGTTTATAAAATATGCACTATAGGAGGATTTAGGATATGCCATTAAATAAAGATATTAAAAAAGTTTTAGTAATAGGATCAGGTCCAATAGTTATAGGTCAAGCAGCTGAATTTGATTATTCAGGAACTCAGGCTTGCCAAGCATTAAAAGAAGAAGGAATAGAAGTAGTTTTAGTTAATTCAAATCCAGCAACTATTATGACTGATTCAGAAGTTGCTGATAAGATATATATAGAGCCACTAACAGTGGAGTTTTTAGAAAAAGTTATAGATAAGGAAAGGCCAGATAGCTTACTTACAGGAATGGGTGGTCAAACAGGACTTAACCTTGCTGTAGATTTATATGAAGCAGGAATTTTAGATAAATATAATGTAAAAGTAATTGGTACATCTATTCAATCTATTAAAGAAGGTGAAGATAGAGAGCTTTTTAGAAATATGATGAATAGAATTAATGAGCCAGTTATACAAAGTGAAATTATAACTGAAATAGAAGCAGGGGTTGCTTATGCTACAAATATTGGATACCCAGTAATAGTTAGACCTGCATATACATTAGGGGGAACCGGTGGCGGAATTGCCGAAAATGAAACAGAACTTAGAGAAATATTAGCTTCAGGATTACAATTAAGTACAATAGGTCAAGTTCTTTTAGAAAAGTCAGTTAAAGGATGGAAAGAAATAGAGTACGAAGTAATGAGAGACTCTTATGGAAACTGTATAACTGTATGTAACATGGAAAATATAGATCCAGTTGGGATTCATACTGGTGATAGTATAGTTGTTGCACCATCTCAAACTTTATCTGATAAAGAATATCAAATGCTTAGAACTTCAGCAATAAATATTATAAATGCAGTTGGAATAGAAGGAGGATGTAATGTACAATTTGCATTAAATCCAAATTCATTTGAGTATGCAGTAATAGAAATTAATCCTAGAGTTTCAAGATCATCTGCTTTAGCATCTAAGGCAACAGGATATCCAATAGCAAAGCTTGCAGCAAAGATAGCATTAGGCTATGGATTAGATGAAATAAAAAATGCAGTAACTCAAAAGACTTATGCTTGTTTTGAGCCAACATTAGATTATGTAGTAGTTAAGATTCCAAAGTGGCCTTTTGATAAGTTTTATGCAGCAGATAGAGCTTTAGGAACTAAGATGATGGCGACTGGAGAAATAATGGCAATAGGTGCTAATTTAGAAGCTGCACTTTTAAAAGGAATAAGAAGCTTAGAAATAGGAAAATATTCTCTAGATCATCCTAAATTTAAGGAATTAAGTATTCAAGAATTGAAATCAATCGTAGTTAAGCCTGATGATGAAAGACTATTTGCTCTTGCTGAAATGATAAGAAGAGACTATAGAATAGAAAGTATCGCAAAAATAACTGGAATAGATATATTCTTCTTAGAGAAATTCAAATGGATAGTTGAAGAAGAAACTAGATTAAAATTAAGCAAGATAGAAGATTTAGATAAAGAATGGTTATTAAACTTAAAGAAAAAGGGATTCTCAGACAAAGCTATAGCAGATATGCTTAAGGTTAGTCCTGAGGATGTTTATAAGTTAAGAATGATATGGAATATCAAGCCTGCATATAAGATGGTTGATACATGTGGAGGAGAATTTGAAGCTTTATCACCATATTACTATTCAACTTATGAACAATATGATGAAGTAGAGGTATCAGATAGAAAGAAAGTAATAGTTATAGGTTCAGGTCCAATAAGAATAGGACAAGGTATAGAATTTGACTATGCTTCAGTACACTGCGTAAAATCGTTAAAGAAAATGGGTATTGAAACCATAATAATAAATAACAATCCAGAAACAGTAAGTACAGATTTTAATATATCAGATAAACTTTATTTTGAGCCATTAACTGAAGAGGATGTATTAAATATAATTGATAAGGAAAATCCAGATGGAGTTATACTGCAATTTGGTGGTCAAACAGCTATAAAACTCGCTAACTTCTTAAAAGAAAAGGGAATTAAAACTTTAGGAACTACAGCAGATCAAATAGATATGGCTGAAGATAGAGAGAAGTTTGATGAGCTATTAGAAAGATTAGGAATAGATAGACCAAAAGGTAAAGGTATTTGGAATATGGAAGAAGGCTTAGAGGAAGCTAGGGAATTAGGTTTCCCAGTATTAGTAAGGCCTTCCTATGTTCTTGGTGGTCAAGGTATGGAAATTACTCATGATGAAGAAGAATTAAAGTATTACTTAAAGAATACATTTGCTAAAGATAAGAAAAACCCTATATTAGTAGATAAATATTTAATGGGTAGAGAAATAGAAGTAGATGCCATATCAGATGGAGAAGATATATTAATTCCAGGAGTAATGGAACATCTAGAAAGAGCTGGAGTTCACTCTGGAGATTCAGTAACTATGTATCCAAGTCAAAATATTACTTCTGAAACAAAAACTAAGGTTTTAGATTATACTAAAAAATTAGCAGTAGCAATTGGAATTAAGGGAATGATAAATATTCAGTTCATAGAATTTAAGGGAGAACTTTATATTATAGAGGTTAACCCTAGAGCATCAAGAACTGTACCATATATAAGTAAGGTAAGTAAGGTTCCAATAGTAGATTTAGCTACTAAAGTTATGCTTGGACATAAATTAAAAGATTTAGGATATGGAGTTGATATATACAAGGAGCCAGAATTAGTATCCGTAAAGGTACCTGTATTCTCAACACAAAAATTACCTAAGGTTGAAGTATCATTAGGACCAGAAATGAAATCAACTGGAGAAGTTTTAGGTGTAGGAAGAAATATAAAGGAAGCTTTATATAAAGGGTTTGTTGCAGGTGGAATGTATCCTTCAAATAAAAAAGGAAAGATATTAGCGACTATAAATAAGCATGATAAAAAGGAATTCTTACCTATAGCTAAAATGCTAGCTGAAGTTGGATATAAGTTTGTTGCAACAGAAGGAACGGCTAATCTTTTAAGAGAAGCTGATATTGAAGTTGAAGTAGTAAGAAAGTTACATGAAAATGCACCTAATATATTAGATGTAGTAAAAAATAAGGAAGTAGACTTAGTAGTTAATACTCCAACTAAGGGAAATGATTCCAAGAGAGATGGATTTATTATAAGAAGGGTTGCTGTAGAAAGAAATATAGGTGTTATAACAGCTTTAGATACATTAAGAGCAATAGCTGAAGTTAAAGTTTTTGGTGTAGAAAACAAAAACTTAGAGGTTTTTGATATAACAGAATAATAATGAAGAATTAAATGGAGATCTTATGGACGTATTGTTTAATAAGATCTCTATTTGTTTTTTATTTTTAATAGGCGAAATGAAGAAGGAAACTTATGTATTTATAATTATTTATATTAAGAATGAAAAAAATAATTGTATATGGGTATACTATAATATTGGTAAACATAGTATATAAAGAATGTACGTCAACATAATAAAAGTACTTTTTATTATATAAGTATTTATATAAATTTTGACAATAAAAAATAAATTTCTACAATAAAAGAGTATTTTTATAATTATTATGTAAAAATTATATACAAGTATTGACATGAAACGTATGTTCGTATAACATGAATGTAGAACTTATGTTTGGTTGGAGGGTAATATGAATAATGATATTTTTGTAAAATTAAATTATAAAACAATAGGTGAATTTAAGAGTTTAATAATAGATAGACAACATATAGATAATGAAAAAGAAAAGTATTTAATGTGTACAGGTAAATATGATAAAAATGGTTGGACTTTTATATTTAAAGCAAATAGTATGAAGGAAGCTGAAGATTTTATAAATAATAATTCATTAAATACAAAAAAGAACGTTATAAAAAATGTTCTAGATAATAATATATCATTTATGGAAAATGAAAAAATTCATATTCCTGCATGGATATAAAAGTATAAGTTAATATAAAAAAATAAGGCAGAGGGATACTCATCAAGAGTAAACTTTTCTCTACCTTTTATTGAATTTAAAATTATGAAGTTATTTCTCAATAAAATAAAAAAAGCTAAGCTTATCAGCTTAACTTTTCTTAAAAAATTTTTTATATAAATTTATATATCTAGTAAATTCTTTGTATAGTTAGTATAAAGATTTCTTAATTCACTCATTTTATCTTCTAATTCAAGCGATAAATCAGATGCTAGAGCATAATCTTCATTAGATAAAGCTAATTTTATACGAGTGAATAAGCTTTTTGTTGTATAAGTGTCTTTCATTATATAATGTCTTAAGTTATCTATAGTCATCCAATTTGATATATCTAAATCTAATGCATTCTCAGAGTGAAGCTTTTTAAATGATCTAACTTCAGCAGCGTGATTTAGTATAACTCTATGAACAATATCTGTAGTCCATCTTTGAATTGTAGCAAGTTTAAAGCTATTTATTAGTTTATCACTAAATACATTATTTCTTTTTAATATATTTAGTTTATTTGAATACGTATCTAATTGAATTAAGTTTTCATATACAGTAGCAGGTGCTTTACCAAAGTATTCATTTCTTTCTTTCTCTGTGTAGAATTCAAATACGTCTTCTTCACTTCTATAAGCTCTAGTTTTTTCTAAATAAGATGCATCATCACCAGGTTTTTTTGATAATTCTGCTAAAAGCTCTTCTTCAGTTTTATCATTTTCAAGAGCATATATTATTCCATCAAGCATTGACATATATGAAACAGAAAGAGCAAGATATATATTTGTATGAGGATTAGGTGATCTAAGCTCAAATCTTGTTGCTAATGGATTTGTTAAATCTCTAATTAAGCCTATTAATATGGTTCTATTTCTTGATGGATTATCAGGAGATACTCCAAGTGAAGTAACTATACATATAGGTGCTTCAAAGCCAGGCTTTAATCTTTTAAAAGCTCCACTAGTTGAAGAGATAAATGGATTCATAATTTCATAGTTTTTTAATACTCCCATTATAGCTCCATATCCTATGCAGCTTAAGAAATCTTCTTTAGTTGCATGGAATAGGTTTATTCTCTTTCCATCTTTCAATTTTAAACTAACGCCTAAGTGTATGTGCATCCCAGAACCAGCAACATCATCTATTGGTTTTGCTTTAAATGTAACATCTAGGCCATGTCTTCTGAATGTTTCTTGAGTTAATATTTTTATGAAGATTTCATTGTCAGCAGCTTGAATAGCATCTGAATATTTCCAGTCAATTTCAAGTTGTTCCATTATATGATTGAATTGTCCATTAGTATCAAGCTTTGATTTTACTCCACCAACTTCTTTATGTCCCATTTCAGGTTCGAATCCATATGATTCCATAAGAAGTAAGGTTTCCTCTAATGCAGTTCTAACAGCACCTTTAGTTCTTGTCCAATATTGTTCTTGTAATACTTGAGATGTAGATAATTCTTCTATGTGAGCTTGTTCATTTGGAGTTTTAACCCAAAATTCTAATTCAGAAGCTGAAGTTATTACAATTTCATCTATATCATCATATTCAATTCTAAATGGTTCTAAAGTTTTAGGTTTATTTTTAAAGATATCTAAAAGAGTTGATTTAAATGTATTTATTGCTGAATTAAGAATATTTCTTGAACATACTGATTTATTATTATGAATTAGGAATGAAGGGATTCTAAGAGTTCCAATAGGCTTGTTAGTTAATGGATCAATATGATCGAAATTATAGTCAACAAACCAATTAGCATTAATGTCTGCTACCATATCTACTTTTGCATCATTTAATGTTGCGATCCCAGGAAGTACAACTGAAGAACCATCTGTTTGAATAGCTACTCCATTTAAAAATGAGTCAATATCATCTAAAAATAATCTTGTTGGAATTTTTTCATCAGTATCATTGCCTGATAAATCTATTCCAACGATAGATACAAATTTTATTTCAGGATGGTCTTTAAAGATTCTAAATAAGTCTTCTTTATTATGCTTTGATTTTGGTATTGTAAAAATTAAATCTTTCATAAAATCTTCCTTGCCGAAACTTAACAAGGAAAAGTCACTTCCTTTCTGCTTTAAATCGAATATTAAACTGGTCTAGACGTCATAATATTCGTAAAATTCTTTAATTTATAAAGCAATTCTATTATATACATGATATGATGTCAATAATTAATTTAACAAAATAATGTAAGAATAATATTAGAGAGATATATAGGATTTTTAAATAAAAATATGCAGGCTTGTTATATCTTCAAGTGAAGATATAAAAAAACAAACCTACATACTTATATTTTTTATTTAGAAGAAATATCTTTAATTGAATCATTTATTATCTCATTAGGATAGCCTAAATAGGATAATAGTTTTATGGCATTTCCTGTATTACAAATGCCTTCTTTTAATTTAAAATCAAAAATTAAACCTTCATTTTCATCAACATCTTCACAAAAATAATATTTTAAATATTTATCATTACAAGTTTCGGCTAATTCTAAATCATGTGTTGCAACAATTGAAAGTGCATTTCTATTCATAATATATTTTAAAATCTGTTTAGATGTAGCTATTCTCTCAATTGGGTTTGTTCCTTTAAATATTTCATCAATTATGCAAAATGCAGGTACTTCTTCTTCTAATGAATTTAAAATTCTAAGAACAGCATTACATTCTTCTAAATAATAGCTAGTACCAGATAAAACATCATCTGAAATACTAAGTGATGACATAACCCTAAAGAAAGAAGCATTATAATCATCACATAAACATGTATAAATAGATTGAGCTAATAGGATATTTAAAGCTAGAGTTCTCATGAATGTAGATTTACCAGACATATTTGAACCTGTTAAAATAACTCCCTTGTTATTTAAATTTATACTGTTAGGAATACCATTCTCTAATAATGGATGACAAGCATTTTCTATTTTAAATAAATTATTTTTATTATCAGTAAAGTTAGGTAAACTATAATTTTTTAATTTAGTTCTATAAGAAGATACAGAGATATAAGCTTCTATTTTACCAACTAATGCATAGAGTTCTATTAATTCTTGTCTATTTTTCTTGATAACATTGATTATAGAGTAGTAAGATCGTATTCTAGTTAAAAATAAAGCATTTATTGTTTCTATAAATATATCTAAAGCTCCTTGAGAATAGATAAATAATGTTTTTTTATCTATTTTAGAAAATAGATCTACTCTTTCTTTTATTTTGTCTATTTCGTCTTTTAAAGTAGGATCGTCAATTTTAGATAGTTCCTTAGAAGCTCTAATAAAGTTACCTAAATATTGAAGTGAAGTAAGTTCATATTCTATTTCAGATGCTGTTCGTAGTGAAATGAACATGTATATGGCGAAAATTCCTATAAAGGTTGGAATTTTATTAGCGCCATCAATAATAAACCAAACTAATGTTACAACTGAGCTTAAAGCTATTAGATTGTATAATAATACCTTTGATTTATTTACAACTGTTTCTGTATTAAATAAATTAAATATCTCACCTTTTCTTTGTTTTCCTAAATTAGAAAATATCTGTTGTATTGTACTTCTTAGATTTTCATCATTTTTAAATTTTTATATTATTTTATTTCTTTTTATTAATTCAGCACTATTAGTTTTTGGTGTTCTTAAAATATAATATAGCATTTGTTCGCCTAGAGTTGATGAACAATTGCTTATTTTCTTAAAGACCTCATCAATATTTAAATCATGAGCAGTTTGATCATCTATGTCATGAAAGGTATTTTCATTTAAAGATTTAGGACCATATTCATAATAAAATTTATGTATCTTATTAAAGTCAAATTTAGAATCATATGAATCTGGCCAAGAGGAGATTAAGAAAATTATTTCATTAAACTTTCTTGATTTATAAAAGAGTTTAGAAGAGATAACAATAAGTATAATAAAAAGAAAAATTCCTATTTGATATATTCTGCCTCCTAACTGTGTTCCTAATTTAAATGTAAAATAAATAGTAGCTATAGACAAAGCTACAAAAATGAATGTAAGATACTTATAAATTAATAACTTTCTTTTCAAAAACCCACCCCTATTATATTAATTGTATTATTTATTATAATATAACATAGATGGGAAAAATAGTATTTGAAAGTAATTTATAAATGTATAGAAGTTAAATAACAATATAAATCTGTAGATTTATATTAAATAAAGGTATAAAATAAAATATAGAATTAAAGAAAATGGAGTGAGATTAGGTGGACAATAAGAATAGGCCAATAGGTTTTTTTGATTCAGGAGTAGGCGGATTAAGTGTAATGAAAGAAGCAATGAAAGTAATGCCGAATGAGAACTATATATATTTTGGAGATTCTAAAAATGCACCTTATGGAGTAAAAAGCGTTGAAGAGGTTAGAGACTTAACATTTAAGGCTGTAGAATTCCTATTAAATAAAGGGGTTAAGGGCATAGCTATTGCTTGTAATACAGCAACTAGCGCAGCTGTTGCAGATCTTAGAAAAGTATATCCAGATTTACCTTTGGTAGGTATAGAACCTGCATTAAAACCAGCAGTTGAACTTAACAATGATGGAAATATATTAATCATGGCAACATCAATGACACTAAAAGAAGAGAAATTTAACAAGTTAATGAATAGATATAAGGATAGAGCATCAATAGTTCCTGTACCATGCCCTGGTCTTGTAGAATTTATTGAATCTGGTAAGTTTGATGGGGAAGATGTTGAAGCATATTTGTTTGAAAAAATGAATACATACAATGATGGTAAAATATCTTCTATAGTTTTGGGATGTACACATTATCCATTTATAAAAGACACTTTAACTAAGATTATAGGAAAGGATATTACTATAATAGATGGAGGACTAGGAACAGCTAAAGAGTTAAGGAGAAGGTTAAATGAGAAAAACTTATTAACTGAGTCAAAGGAAAAGGGAAACGTTGAAATATTTAACTCTTCAAATAAAAATGAAGTTATAGATTTGAGCTATAGATTATTGAATCAATAGAAAAGTCTTTAACTGAATCTAATAAAAAATAAAAATATAAATATTAAATATAATAATATTAGACTTATAGTTTTATTCTATAAGTCTAATATTTTGAAAATATTTGTTAAAATGTTGACAAAATTCCTGGAAATTGATATATTATATTAAAGAGAGTTTTCAGAAAATTTAAACAATTATAAAGTACTGGGGGGTATGTTTTATGGAAATTAAAATAAAAGATGTATTGGGAGAAGATATAACTATAGAGGACGCTATTTTATTAAGAGAAATGATTAGAAATAGTATAAATATTGGAGTATCCCTTGATTTTGAAGGATTTGAGAGAATCCCAACTACTTTTTTAAATGTTTTACTTGGTGATTTAATAAATAAATTTGGGAGAGAATTTATTTTTAAACAAATATATGTTAAAAATTTATCAAATTATACTGATTATTCTAGGGTAGTTTTAGGTACCTCTTTTCAATAAAGCATAGAGAAATCTATGCTTTTTTTATTAAATAATATATAATTACCATAAGAAGAAAAAAATATATAACTCCAGTTTTAAATTATAAGTGGATATATATATAACTTTGAATTTATAGATTCAAATATGACAATAATAATAGAAGATTTAATTTTGAAAGGAGATTTATTATGAAAAATCCAATAGTAACTATAAGTATGGAAAATGGAGGTGTTATAAAAGCTGAATTATATCCAGAAATAGCACCAAATACAGTAAGAAATTTTATAGACTTAATAAATAGAGGTTTCTATGATGGCATTATATTTCATAGAGTAATACCAGGTTTCATGATTCAAGGGGGATGCCCAGAAGGAACAGGTATAGGTGGACCAGGTTATAGCATTAAAGGCGAATTTTCTAGAAATGGATTTAAAAATGACTTAAAGCACTCAAGAGGAGTTCTTTCAATGGCGAGAACTATGATCCCTGATTCTGCAGGTAGTCAATTCTTTATAATGGTTGCAGATGCACCTCATTTAGATGGACAATATGCATCATTTGGGAAAGTTATTGAAGGAATGGATATTGCAGACAAGATAGTAAATTCAAAGAGGGATTATAGTGACAAACCTTATGAAGATCAAAAGATATTAAAAATGACAGTAGATACTTTTGGAGAAACTTATGATGCTCCAGAAATAATAGAGGATTAATAGAGAGTTTAGGAGGGGTTATATGCTTGACAATAATAAGTGTATTTTAGTTTATAATGTTCCTGAAAGAGAGTTAAATATTTTAAAAGAAGATGGAATTAGGCTTTTAGAAATATCATCAGAAATGGTTGAAATGACTATTAGGGATATAATAAATGGATTAAAGTTCGAGACATTTAATTCAAATCCACGAAGAGAATCTGTTATTCTTTTTAATAATTTTTCTGATGAAGAGCTAAAAGGAACTATAAGAAGTATTAGACAAAAATTCAAAGGCGGAATATTAGCAACAGTAACGCCGACTTCAATGGAGTGGAAATTTAATTATTTAGTAGAGCACTTAATTGAAGAAAAAGAGTGGTACTTAAAACAACAGAAGGGAAGATCTCAAAGTGAGTAGAGTTGGGGAAAAGATAAAAGAGGCTCGACTTAAAAGTGGAATGAGCCAAAAGGTATTAGCTAAAAAGTTAGGTGTAGCAGAAAAATTTATAAATGAAGTTGAAATGGGAAGAAGAGTAGCTCAAGAATCTTTAATTGAAAAAGCATCAAAAATATTAAATTCTGATTTTAATGATGTTAGTATGGTTGTTACTGATGAAGCTTTAATTGAAGAAAGAAAAGCTATGAAAGAAGTTAAAAATAAGACTTTTAAAGGAAATATAGAAAAGGACGAGGTTTGGACTAATGCCTTTTCATCTGTTTTAAAGAATGTTCCTGTTCTAGATTATTCATTAAAAAATAATAAGGGATTTAAAGAATTACCTATACACTCAAATAAAGTTGAAGGATATTCTCAAGATAAGGTTCTATACTTAGAGATTCAAGACGATGAGATGTCTGGATTTAGAATGTTAAAAGAAGATTTAGCTTTTGCTACTTTAGTAAAGGAAGTAAGCAATAATGGAATATTTTTAGTTGAATATAAAGGGAAAAGAGCAATAAGACAAATAAAGAACTTAGGAAATTCTAAAGTCTTATTGGTTAGCAATGCAGGAAGTCTATTAACTGAAACTATGAATCTTAACGAGATTTCTGTATTAGCGAAATTAGAGAGAGTAGAAATAAAGTTATAAATAAAAAGTTGTTTTGGATTAATAAATTCAAAACAACTTTTTTTATAATAAAACTCATCAATATATAAAACAAATTACAATTTAGGTTCCCACTTTACAAAAACAATACATATATTGATATAAACAAAATTTGTGAGGTGAGAACTATAGAAAACATAAATCTAAATAAGGTAGATGCAGGATTAGGACTTATACAAAATGTACCAAAGAATGTATTGAGTAAATTAGGAATAAGCCATGGTACTAGTTTTTCAGAGGGAAGTACAATAGAAGTCACTATAATATCTGGAGATAGTCCTGAGAATGTAACTAAAATTGTAGAGGACTTAGGAGGAAGATATGAAAATTTAGGTTTTGGATTTGGAATAGTTAATATACCTGTTGAAAATTTATGGAGATTAGCAAATAGCAATTCAATACAATATATAGAGTTACCTAAAAGCTTATATACTACAGATGCTCAAAGTAATAGGGCTGCCTGTGTAAATACAGCTAGAGAGAGTTTTAATATTCAAGGTGAAGGGATTTTAATTGGATTTATAGATTCAGGGATAGATTATACTCATCCAGCATTTAGGAATGAAGATGGAACAACAAGGATAGATTATATATATGATTTAAGTGATAATGGTAAAATATACAATAGGGAGATTATTAATACTGCGCTTCAAAATCCGGATCCATTTTCTGTAGTTCCTTCTTATGATAATACAGAACATGGAACTCATGTTGCTGGGATTGCTTGTGCTGGAGGAAATATAAATCCATCCTTTTATGGGGTAGCCCCCAAAAGTTCAATTGCAATGGTTAAATCTACTAGAGGCCAATTTGCACTTAGTACTAATATAATGAGAGGATTAAAGTTTCTTGTTGATAGAGGTAAGGAATTGAATAAACCATTAGTAGTTAATATAAGTTTAAGTACAAATGATGGAGCTCATAATGGTACAAGTCTTTTAGAGCAATATATATCAACCATATCAACATTGGAAAGAATTACAATTGCCATTGCCGCTGGAAATGAGGGAGATGCAGCTCATCATGTTGGTGGAGAGCTTACAGGAGAAAAAAGAATCTCTATAAATGTAGCTGAGGATGAACCTGCCGTAGTATTAAATTTATATAAGTCTGTTTTATCCAATATAGCTATAAGAATAACAAGCCCTACTGCAGCGACAAGTGGAGAGATAGTAATAAGGGAAGGCTATACTGAAGGAATAATAGGAAGGGATAGATACCAGGTTTTTTATACTGGGCCTAAACCATTTGATTTAATAGGAGAAATATCAATTGCATTACTAACAAATAGTCAATATATATCATCAGGGCAGTGGGAAATTAGATTATCATTACAAAATGAGTATAAGGGTATGTTTGATATGTGGTTGCCAATATCTGAAGGATTAAATATTAATACAAAGTTTTTACAACCAACTGTATTAAATACACTTGGAATTCCTGCAACAGTAAGCAATATAATTGCAGTTGGAAGCTATAATTATGTTACTAATAATATATCTTCTTTTAGTGGAAGAGGAAGGCCAGCAATATTTCAGACAATAAGACCAGATTTAGTAGCTCCAGGAGAAGGTATTTCAGCACCAACTCCAAACAGGTCATTTGATACTAAAAGTGGTACATCTATGGCTACTCCACATGTAGCTGGAATTGCAGCATTAATGATGGAATGGGGAATATTAAAAAGAAATGATCCATATCTATTTGGTGAGAGATTAAAGTATTATTTAGTAATTTCAGCTAAGAGGCCAAGAACGGATGTAATATATCCAGATCCGAGTTGGGGATATGGTCAGGTATGCTTAAATGCAGCTATAGAAGCTATAATAAATAATATTGGGTTTATAGGATCTAGAAGTAGTAAATTATATAGAAATGATGGCGTGAATAACATCAATGAAGATTCGGATAGTGATAATGAGGCAGATGAAGATTCGAATAACATAGTGACTATAGATAATAAAATCAAAAATAGTGATGAAGATGGCAAAAGTGAAAGTTTAATTAATAGAATTTTGGAGGAGAAGGAAGTGGATGTAAAAAGCAATGATTACAGGCAGCCAAGTATATACAAGGACTTTGAAAGAGAAACATTTCAAAACTATAAGGATTATAACGAGGTGGTAGGTTTTATAGTTGAATATACATCAAGAGAAGAATTATTAAAGATAAATAATCTTCCAGATGCATCAGTTACAATATTAGATAATAACTTTGCTATAGTTTATATACCTTTTAATAGAATTTTAGAAGTAGAGCCATACGTCAAAGATATAGTTTCAATAGAGGTACCAGTAATTTATACATTAGAACAATCCTCTCCAGTAGAAGCTAGTGGTGCTCCTCTGTTTCATAACAATCCATTTCTAAAATTAAATGGAAGAGGGGTTGTAGTAGGTATTGTAGACACAGGTATAGATTATTTAAATAATGAATTTATGAGGGAAGATGAAACTACAAGGATATTAAGGATATGGGATCAGAGCTTAAATGGCGAGAGTGATATTTATGGCGCTAAGTTAGGTGTTGAATATAATAGTGATCAAATTAATCAAGCTATACAAGCAAATAAGAGAGGAGAAGATCCATATGCCATAGTTAAAACAAAAGATGATATAGGACATGGAACTATGGTAGCTAGTTTAGCTGGAGCTAGAGGAATAAATCCTGAAGTTATGGGAGCAGCCCCAGATTGTGATTTTGCAATAGTTAAGTTAAAGCAGGCACCTAGCGTTATATTAGATTATGCAGGAGTTAGCACTCCAGGAACAGGAAGATATGCAACTGTTGAAGTATTATTGGCTGTAAGATATTTATCAAGATTAGCAAGTGATATAAAAAGGCCGATGGTAATATGCGTCCCTCTTGGAAGTAATACAGGAGCTCATGATGGAACTAATGCTATTGAAATAATAATGGCAAATACAAGTAGCCAATTGGCGGTTGCATGTGTTACAGGGACTGGAAATGAAGGTGATACTGATACTCATACAGAAGGTAAATTTGATAAGCCAGGTCAAATAAAGAATATAGAAATTAGAATAGGTAAAGGCCAAAAAGACTTAAATTTTCAAATATATATTCAGCAACCAGATAAAGTTTCACTAGGAGTGGTATCTCCTTCAGGTGAAGTTGTTGAAAAGCTAACAGTAAGATTAAATAAAGTAGAGAATATAAGTTTTGTTTATGAAGGTACACGAATGAGAATTTCTTATATTTATCCAGATCCTGTTACTGGAGATGAGATAATAAGCGTAGAAGCAAGGGGACTTAAGGAGGGAATATGGCAGTTTAGGCTTTATGGTGATTATATAGTTGATGGAAGGTATTGGAGCTGGTTGCCTCAAAGAAGCTTGTTAGACCCTGATACTAAGTTCTTAAGTCCAAGTCAATATACAACATTAACGGTTCCTGGAACGTCAAGAGGGGCAATAGTAGCTGGGTTTTATAATCAAAATAATAATGCAACCGTAGGTCAATCAGGCAGGGGATTTACAAGGGATGGAAGAGTAAAACCTGATGTTGCGGCAGGTGGTATAAATGCGGTAGTTACAATGCCAGGAGGTGGAACTAGAGTAGTAAGTGGTTCATCTGTTTCAACAGCTATTACAGCAGGTTGTTGTGCATTAATAATGCAATGGGGAGTTGTAGATGGAAATGATCCTAATTTGTATGCAACAGAAATTAGAACTTATTTAATAAGGGGAACAAGTATGAGGGTAGGAGATATATATCCAAATGAACAATGGGGGTATGGAGCAGTAGATATGAAGGGAGTGTTCGATTCTATAAGAGAAAATCTAACTGGTGGTGTTAGTCAAACAAGAGATAATGAAGAATATAGAGTGGGGAATCTATTTGTAAGCAAACCAACAGATATATAAAAGAACCAAATTGATGGCAAAGGCATATATTGATTAAAGGAAAAATATTAAAGGAGAAATGTATGGCTCAAAAAGGTAGATTAAAGGTACAATGTTTTGTTAATGAAACTTATATACCTATTGAAAATTCAAGGATAGTTATAAGACCATCGATTGGGAGTCCAGAAACAAATGATATAGTTTTAACTACTAACTCTATGGGAGAATCAGAAATAATAGAATTAGATGCACCTCCTTTAGAATACTCACAACAGCCAACAGGACAGGTCCCATATAGTATGTATGATATAAGAGTAGAGAGGGAAGGATTTCAAAGTATATTAATAAATAGGTGTCAGGTTTTTCCTGATGAATTGGCTTTACAGCCATGTAATATGATTGAATCTTTAAATAGAGCATACAGAACTGAAACTATAAATGTTCCACCTAATACATCAAATATTTCGCCAACTGGACCAAATGTATCACCGACAACAGGAAATATTAATGAAGTAATAAATATAGGTCCAAATGTTTTAAATGGAAATTATCCAGAGAAAATACCTGAAGAAGAAGAAAAGCCATTGCCACCTCCAACGAGCGGAGTTGTTTTGCAAAAACCAGTTGTACCCGAATTTATAGTTGTCCATGCTGGAGGCCCCAATAATACATCAGCGCCTAATTACAGAGTTCCTTATAAGGAGTATATAAAAAATGTTGCATCATGTGAGATATATTCAACTTGGTCAGAAAATACAATACGTTCAAATGTTTATGCTATAGTTTCATTTACTTTAAATAGAATATATACAGAGTGGTATAGAGGTAAGGGAAAGAATTTTGATATAACAAATTCTACAGCATATGATCATGCATTTACTTATGGAAGAAATATATTTGAAAGTATTAGTGAAGTAGTAGATGATATATTTGCAACTTATGTAAGAAGGATGGGGAGAAAGCAACCGCTATTAACCCAATATTGTGATGGTAAAAATGTATCTTGTCCAGGTTGGATGACGCAATGGGGAAGTAAGTATTTAGGCGATCAAGGTAAAACTCCATATGAAATATTAACGAGCTTTTATGGAAGTGATATTGAATTAGTTACTGCAGAGCAAGTTAAAGGAGTACCAAAATCATATCCTGGATATGATTTAATAATAGGGTCATCGGGAGTAGAAGTTAGTACTGTACAGGAATTTTTAAACAGAATATCCCAGAACTATCCTCTAATTCCTAAGGTTGCCCAAGATGGGATATATGGAGCTAATACAGCAGAGGCAGTTAGGGTTTTCCAAGGAGTTTTCAATTTACCTAAAACTGGTGTAGTTGATTATGCAACTTGGTATAAAATATCAGATGTTTATGTAGGAGTAACAAGAATAGCAGAATTAAGGGGAAGTGCAAGAAGTGTTCAAAGAATATTTGTTCCTCCAAGGTCTTTTGATAACTACTATGATCCTACAATTCCTAAGTTTGATTACATGGATGATATGGTATGATAAGGAGATGAATTGGAATATTTCCAATTCATCTATTTTTTTCATAAAAATAGTTATATAATGAACATGAATATATAAGTTTTTTTATTACCTACAACAGAGCGGATACATATTTAAAATTAAGGGGGACAGTTATGAAAGGTACAGTTGTTTCTACATGGCTAAGGACATGTAGAGATTTATATGGAAATGAAGTTATAAATAAAAGTTTAAAATCAGTAAATTGGTCAGAAAACATAGTGTTTACACCGTTAGAAGATGTAAATGATCCACAGATATTTAATTTAATACAGACTATAGCAGATAATGTAGGTACTTCAGTAAATGAGCTGTGGCAAGTCATTGGAGAAAATAATCTGCAGAAGTTTTCAGAAGATTATCCTATATTCTTTAAAAGAGTAAACTTATATAAGTTTTTAGATTCACTTAACTTTATACATTCAATAATAATGAAAAAGATAAGGGGTTCTAGGCCACCTAAGATGCATTTAGAGCCAATATCAAATAATAGTATATATCTTACATATAAATCTGATAGAGAATTATTTGATTATTTCTTAGGTTTGTTAAATGGAAGTGCTAAACATTTTGGTGAGACTATAGAGATTAGAGAAGTAGAAAGAAAAAAGGGAGAATTAAAAGTACATATTAATTTTGAAAATACAATTCAACATAGTAAGAGGTACATATTCAGTAATAGTTTATCAAGAATAGGATTAAAGAGTTTAGAATTAAAGATGGCAGTTCCAATATTTATAATTACTACTTGTATTAGTATATTACTTGCAGGATTGTCAAAGGGATTAATTATTGGAGTCATTTCTGGAATTGTATCTGCATTTGTATGTTATATGACAATAAAGCCTTTAAATGACATAATAGAAAATAATAATTTTGAGGCTATAGATAGAAGTATTTCTACAAATGATAAGCTTGAAAAAATATATAAGGGAATATCAAGGTTAAAAGATAATATTGGTAAAGATTCAACATCAGCTAGTCTTGCGGCTAATGAATTATCAACATTTACCAAAGCGATGCATAATACAACAGAAAAAATGAGAAAAACTACAGAGGAAATATCTAGTTATTCAGAACAAGTTTCAGAGTTAGCAATGCAACAAGAATTAAGTACTGAAACTCTTGTAAAGCAAACAAATGAAAATATTTTAGCTTTAAAAGATCTTGTAAAGACCGAAGATAAAAATAAAAATGAATTAGATAAATCTGTTGAAAAAATTAATCAAAGTCATATAAATGTGGACAAGTCAAGTGAAGCTATAAAAGAATCATTAAAATCATTTATGGATGTAAAGGAAAAGGGGAAAAATCTTCAAAGAAAAGCAGAAGATATTACTAATATAGTATCTTTAGTAGCAGGGATTTCGTCTCAAACTAATCTTTTAGCATTAAATGCTTCAATAGAAGCTGCAAGGGCTGGAGAGCAAGGACGAGGATTTGCTGTTGTAGCGGAAGAGGTAAGAAAGCTTGCAGAACAATCACAACAAGCTGTTAAGGATATAAATAGTAATTTATCGTTCTTTGCAGAAGAAATTAATTCATTAGTAACAAGTATAGAAAGCCAATATAATATATTGGAGCTAGAAACAGATAATTTAGAGAATGTTAGAAAGATAAGCTTAGAAGCTAATGAGTTGATTAAAGTTGTATCAAATGAAACTAATAAATCAATAATCCAATTAAATAATGAAGTTAAATCAGTAGAAGAAATGTTTAAAACTATTGATTCACTAGCTTCTATTGCAGCAGAAAATGCAGCATCATCTCAACAAGTTAACCAAGATATAGAAGAGTTTACTAGAAATATTCAGGATATGATAGATACTCTCCAAAAAATTAAGGATGTTGGAGATAACTTTGAAAATGATGTAAATATATAATTAAAAAATTACACCCCATGGACTCAATTTTTGAGGCTGGGGTGTTTTGTTTTATGAATTAATTTAATTCTTTTTTATGTTTAAAATAAAAATAAATTGTTTGTGCTATAAATACCAAGCTAAGCATACCAAAAAGAGGATATAATGATCCAATTAATTTTGAAAATCCTATTCTTGATATAGGAAGAGCAATAATTAGAACTATGAAGATTGCTTTCTTAAAGTCTATATTAAAGCTATTATCTAATGTTTTACTTATGGAGTAAACATCAGAAACCTCAGTGGAAAACATTTCTAACCAAATTACAACTAATAATAATGCTTGAATTACATTGCCAAAGCGTTGTGCTACAAATAATAAAGGTATTTCATATTGATGTATATATGGTTGGTTTATCATTAACAAAAAGTTTATAGCAAAACTTAAACAAGCTAAACCTATTGCACCAAGTGTAATTCCATAAAACATAGTTTTAGGTTTTTTTATTTGATTACTAAGAGGCACTAATACACCAAGACAACAAAGAGTATTATATCCAGCATATAGTATTGTAGATAATGTGATACCAGTCTTTTTAGGTTCAAATTTAGTTAAAAATTCTATAGAAATCATATCTTTACAAAACATAAAATATAGTATGGTTATTGTTGTTATAGTAATAACAAGAGTTGGAACAATAAATGAATTAACTTCAATTAAACCATCTGTATCTCTTAAAAGAAAGAAAACTGCTAAAGCAACCATTATTAAAGATCCAATTATCTTAGGAATATTAAAAAATTGATTTATTAATGCACCACTACCAGCTAATATTATTGACGCACTAGAAATTAAGTATAGTGTAGTAATTACACCAGTAATTTTGCCGAGTAAATTTGGACTTACAACCTTAATTACATCACCATAAGAGTTTAACTTATATTTAATACTAATTTTAGAGACTATAGAACCCATAATTATATAAAATATACCACAAGCTATAATTCCTATAAAGCTTGATACTCCATATGATGTGAAAAATTCTTTGATTTCTTGTCCAGAAGCTAACCCAGCGCCAACAATTGTTCCAATAAAAACAACTGCTATTTGAAAAATTTTAGAAAATTCACGTTTCATTTTTAATCCCCCTATTTACTATCTATTAACAAATATATATTTATAAAAGCACTTTTATTCTTCAAAAATGAATAAGGTATATTTTCTTAGGGAAAATAACTTTGAGGAATATATATAAGGAGGTAATTAAAGTGAAAAAGAGGAATTTGTTTAAATGTTGTTTAGTAGTAATTATGAGTTTTTATTTATTATCTGCATGTGCAAAAAAAGAAAATAATGAAAAAGCTAATATAGATTTATTTAATCCAAAGGAAGCAGCAAAAATTGCTGAAAGTTATTTAAACTATGTTAAGGATGACAATATAGAAGAAGCAAATAAGCTATGTACAGAGCAATTGATAAGTAAAAATAAGGAGATTTCTACTGGAACATCAAGAATAATAGCTTATGCGCCTGATAACATGATAGAATCTTCGGGTTCAGTTTATGCGATATATAATGTAATTAGAAATTCAGCATCAGAACCAAAATGTGATTTAGATAATTATGCAATAAAGGTTTTAAAAATTGGAGATGAATATAAAATTGATGAAGTTAAATCAATGAATAAAAAGCAAGTTTTTGTAAGAAATAAATCCTTAAGAATAATTGGAGAGGATGGGGGAAAAAGTGATCTAATACTAACATTAAATAATTTACCTAAGGATGTTTATGTAAGTGAAAATAAAATAATGTTATATAAGGAAAAAGCTCCATCTGAGGCATTTGGACCAGTATCATTAGGATATAAAGGACAAAAAGTAGCTATCTCCACAATAGGAAATAATAAGGCTTTTTTATCAATTGCATATATAGAAGAAAGTAAAGCGGCTCAAGGGCAAGGCGGTGGAGAAAGTGCAACAGCAGGTGCAAATCAAAATTCTAATATTAGTAGTGATTTAGAGGAGCTAGTAGATAAACCAATAGCTAAGAAAGTTGTACCTTTAGATATACTGGATAATGTTAAAATGGAAAATTTGGTGTTTTCAAAAGAAGAGGGATATTTAATCGTAGAATATTTAAATGCTAGTGGGTTAAATAGAATAAATGTATATAAAACAGCTGATGGAGAACTTGTTAAGTTAAAATTTAATGAAATGTTTCCAGAAGATAAATATAATATAAATTTAAAGAGCTTTGATAAAAGTGAAATTACTGTTGAGGTAAGTGGTAAGGAAGGTAGAAATGATATTAATATAGATGTTATTGGTGGATATAAAGCAAATATGGAAGAAGAGGAAGTTAAAAAAAATATTTAAAATACTTAACATATAAAAATAATGTAGTAGAATAAAAGTACAACTTAAATATAGTGGTACTTTTATTTTTTTATTAGGAGGAAATAATGAAAGAATGGAATGGTAAGAGATATCATAGTTTAAACTATTATCTTAGAAATAAATTTAATGAAAAAGTATATAAGATATCCTTAGATGGAGGATTTACTTGTCCAAATAGAGATGGAAAAGTTGCTAAAGGAGGTTGCACATTTTGTAGTGCTAGAGGATCAGGTGATTTTGCTGGAAGTAGAACCTTATCTATAACAAAGCAATTTGAAGATAGAAAAGATATGATGGAGAAAAAGTGGAAGGATGGAAAGCTAATTGCATATTTCCAAGCTTATACCAACACTTATGCACCAGTAGAAGAACTTAGAAGAAAATATAGAGAAGCATTAATGCAAAAAAATGTAGTAGCTTTATCGATAGCAACAAGACCAGATTGTATTGATGATGATGTTTTAGAGTTTTTGACTGAATTAAATGAAAAAACATATTTGATTGTTGAGCTTGGACTACAAACAATAAATGATGAAAGTGCTAGAAACTTTAATAGAGGATATGACTTTGAAGTATTTGATAATACATTAAAAAGATTATTAGAAAGAAACATTGAGGTAGTTGTACATACTATTTTTGGATTACCAGGTGAAACAGAAGAGGATATGTTAAAGACAGTAGATTATATAGCACACTCAGGGGCAAAGGGTATAAAGTTCCATCTGCTTCATCTAATGGAAGGGACAAAAATGGTTGAGCAATATGAAAGTGGTGAACTAAAGCTATTAACACAGGAACAATACATAGATTTAGTTTGTAAGGGAGTTTCTATGATTCCAGAAGAAATGGTAGTGCATAGATTAACAGGAGATGCACCAAGGGAATTGCTAATAGGACCAATGTGGAGCTTAAAAAAGTGGGAAGTATTAAATGCCATAGATAAAGCACTAGAGGATAATGATATATGGCAAGGAAAGAATTTTAAATAGTCTAATTATTAAAGATGAAGAATTAAAATATAAAAATTAATAATTGATCAAATTTCAATTTAAAATATGGGGAGGTATTTTTATGAATATAGATGTAATTATATCTGCAGATCATATTAAAGAAGAATATCTAGAAGATAAGACCGTAGTAGTAATAGATATGCTAAGAGCTACATCGGTTATTACAACAGCATTAGCAAATGGAGCAAGGGAAGTTATTCCTATGCTAACCGTAGAGGAAGCCTTCAATAAGAAAAAAGAACTTTCAGAAAAAGGAATAGCCACATTGTTAGGGGGAGAGCGAAGAGCTATAAAAATAGAAGGATTTGACTTTACTAATTCACCATTAGAGTATACGAGAGATAAAATAAAAGGAAAAAGTATAATATTAAGTACCACTAATGGAACAAGAGCAATAAATTTAAGTTTAAAAGCAAGTAAAATACTAATAGGTGCGATGATAAATGCTAAAGCTGTTATAGATAGATTGAATGAAAATTCTAGTGATGTTGTATTTATAAATTCAGGTACAAATGGTCAGTTTTCTATGGATGACTTTATATGCTCAGGGTATATGATTAATTTATTATGTAAAAAGGGTATTTATAATTTATCTGATATAGCTAAAACAGCTAAATATATATATGAAAATAATCAAAATATAGTAAGCTTTATAAAAGAGGCAAGACATTATAATATATTGAAAGATTTAAATTTACAGGATGATCTTGAATATTGCTGTAAAAAAGATATATTAGATATAGTTCCAATAGTAAATAAAAATACAGGCATTATATCATTAATAAATGACTGATAATAAATTTCAATTAATTGCAATTTTTCTATTGACAATGGTAAAAAAAGAATATATCATAATATTAGATTGATAATCAATATCAGTTAAAGAGAGAGAAAATATTATTAGAAGCTCCACACTTTTAATAATATGAAGTATATACAAATAAATTAAACTCCTATAATTATAGAATTTATTTCAGTAAAAGATGACTAATAGCAACGCTTAGTCGTCTTTTATTTTTGTTCAAAAATATGTAGAATATATAAAAAAACTTTTTGGTAATTTTATCATGGTAAATATATCAACTTGCTGATGAAAAAAATATTTGATTATTAATTTTTATATAAAAATTAATGTACTTAAACTTTGGAATGACGCAATCTAAGGAAGAATGAAAAATTAATAAAAATATATGTAAATGTTATGAGTTTTATATGATGTTTTTTATGGTAAAAAATGAATATCAAAAATTAAATTGGCATTAATAGAATAATATTAAATAATTAGAAACTAACTCATATTTAGACCCCCTAAACATTATGTTAGTATAATGGCACAGATGAACAAACAAATCTGAAGGGGGAATTACAAATGATTAAATCAAAATTAATGATGTTATTAGCATCAACAGGATTAACAATAGCCTTAGGAGTAGGAAGCTTTTTTATGCCTTCAAAAACTGAAGCACCTAATAATGATGCTACAAAGATTCAATCTAACAGTGAAACTTCATCTGAAAATAAGGAAACAAAAACTGATGAATCTAATAGTGTAGTAGAAACAAGTAAAAATACAGTAGCTTCAGCAGATAAGGTTTCAACTGAATCTAAGACTAATGAAAATAATGAATCTTCAAATAATAAACAAACTGCAAATAGTAAGACTGAAACAGGTGTACAAGCTGATCAACAAACAGAAAATAAAAATTCAAATGAAGATTGTTATACTGATGGACAATACACACCACAACAAAAGCCAGTGGTTACTCCATCACAAGGTTCCAACTCTAATTCAGGGCAAGAATCAAATCAAAAACCAAATGTTTCAGATAGTAGAAGCTATATAGCTGAAATTGAACAAGCCATATTCCAAAGAGTAAATCAAGAAAGAGCAGCAGCTGGGCTCCCTGCATTAAGCTATAATGGAACTATGGAGCACTATGCTAGAATTAAATCTAAGGATATGGGCGATAGAGGATATTTTGATCATAAAGATCCGCAAGGAAAGTTAATTACTGAACAAATGAAGGCAGATGGAGTATCATATAGTGCTTGGGGTGAAAACATTGCATACATACAAGGTGTAAGTGGTAATGCGACTTTAGCAACACAATTTATGGACAACTGGATGAACTCATCAGGACATAGAGCAAATATACTATCATCAAACTTCAGTAGCATAGGTATTGGTGTTTACAAAATAGGAAACACATATTATGCAACACAAGAATTTTATAGATAAAAATGAAAGATATAAGATAACGTGGATAGACTAAGTTACGATTATATATAACTTATAAAAGCTATTATTTTGCAATATGACTTGCAAAGTAATAGCTTTTAATTTTATATAGAATATTACAGGAGTGACGTAATTATTTTAGTAAAGGTATTATTAGTATAAATAAAACTTAAATATTAAATATTATAGATCACATTTCACTATATCTATATAAAGATAAAACAAATTATCCTTTGATAATTGATTAAATAGTAGTAGTAAATTTGAGGTCTTTATTTTTATGTTTATTCTATTTCTTTTAGATATAGTCAATGACTCACAAAAGGAGTATTTTTCTATAATCTTAACTGCTTCATCAATATTTTTGAAATCTAGGACTACATTATTGAATTCATATATAGAATTTGTAGTACTAGTATTAGTATTTGATATTTTTGATTCCTCAAAGTTTTTATTTACATTTTCAATATTTGATGTCACCTTAAAACCTTCTTTCAAAACTTAAAATCCATATAAAATATTCATATTATTATTGCCGTGGATATAATAGATAAATAAAATGCATATATTTATTAAAATAATACTTATATAGAAATATTTACCTAGAATAAATTATATATTATTTTTTAAAAAAGTCAAAAATACTATTTATTTTAGATGTAATATACTAATAGTATTAATTATGTAAATTGATAATTAGAACAGAAAAATATTATAAATAATATTTTAAAATATAAAGTTAAATATAAAATTATATAAATTATAAAGCATATGAATTAATGTCATAATTATTATTGGCTTTAAATTACTATTCTTAGGTTTATATATTAAATATGAATAAATAAAAATAAAAGAAGGTATAGAAATAGCTAGTACATATATGAGTGAGTAATAATGTCTACAACTAAAAATAATTGAAGATATAATAGTTATAGCAAATTTATTTTTAATAAATTTATTTACTATATTAACAATTAGTAAGATTATTCCTGATTCTAATACTGGAACTATAAATATAGAGAGTATAATAAATATAAAGCTTATACTTATATTAGGCGAATATGATTTATTTTTATATATTGATAGAATAGTGAATGGAATAGTAGAAAGATATGATATTATTGATGCTAAAATAATGAATTTAAAAGGGTTAGGTTCTTAATATAATAAATTAGTTTATTCATAAAAATGCTCCTTAATGACACTATAGATTTTAAAAGTATGTATTATGTATATTATAATGTGCTTTATTAATAAAATGATATAGTAAAAAGAGCTTTATATTATGAAGCTCTTTTTACTATTCTTATTAGTTTTTATTTAATTGTATTAGACTACTTGGAAAATAAAGAATTTTAAATAATATGATTCATCAGAATTCCATAAAATTGGATGATCAGCACTTTGGGTTCTTATTTCTACTTGTCTTAATGTTCTTCTAGCATCATGAGCAGCTTCTTGAACTGTCTTTTTTAATTGCTCTTCACTCATATAGTGTGAACAAGAGCAAGTAGCAAAGTATCCGCCTGACTTAACCATTTTTAAGCCTCTAAGATTTATTTCTTTATAGCCTCTAATTGCTGATTTGATAGTATTTCTTGACTTTGTGAATGCTGGTGGATCAAGTATAACAACGTCAAATTGTTTACCTTCTCTTGACCAATCTCCAAGAACATCAAAGGCATTATGACATTCGAATTTAACTATATCTTGTAAGTTGTTAAGTTCAGCATTTCTTCTTGCACAATCAATAGCATGTTGGGATACATCTATACCAAGAACTGATTTAGCAGCAGCTATACCAGCATTTAAGGCAAATGAACCTGTATGAGTAAAACAGTCTAATACATCCTTATCTTTACATACTCTATGCATAGCAGCTCTATTTTCTTTTTGATCTAAGAAGAATCCAGTTTTTTGACCATTTTCTAAATCAACTATGTATTTGACTCCATTTTCTATTATTTGAATATTTGTATCAAAAGGTTCTGTTAAGAAACCTTTAGTTTGTTCAAGTCCTTCAATTTCTCGTGTCTTAATATCACTTCTTTCATAGACTCCCTTAGCACCATATTCTTCAACTAGAACTTTTACTATTAGATCCCTATACTTATCCATTCCTAAAGTAGAAATTTGAATTACATAGTAATCTTCAAATTTATCAACAGTAAGTCCAGGTAAAAAGTCAGCTTCACCAAATATAAATCTACAAGAAGAGGTATCTATAACTGTTTTTCTATATTCAAATGCATTAGCAAATCTCTTTTTAAAGAAATCATAATCTATTTCTTCATTGATATCATTTGTCATTATTCTTATAGTTATTTTACTTCTATCATTTATGTAGCCTTTTCCAATAAAGAATCCTTTATGATTATATACCTCAACTATATCACCGTTTTCATAATCGCCATCATATTCATTTATCTCATCAACATATATCCAAGGTCTTCCTTGCTCAGCTCTTTTATTTTTTCCTTTATGTAAATAAAATTTACTTGCCATATTGTAGCTCCTTCCTAAATTAATCTTATAAGATTATATCATAACTATAACAAAATAAATATTAAACTTGAATAATATAGGTTAATAATAAAATTATTTGTATTTAATAATAAATATGTAAAACTGAAAAATAAATCAATAAAATATAAATAAATTATTAAAAAATAATGTGTAAATAAATTGACTTTAATAAAATAAGTGCTATAATATTAACAATAAACTAAATGTAATAAAATGTAATAATGTATATATTTAACTATTTATTCAATTAAATAGAATTTGTTTATATCTATTTTGAATAGCTAAATATATTAATGTGCATATTTATTATACTAATAATAAAAAGGGGGCAAATTATGAAAAAAAGGTTTATTTCTTTACTAGCGATAGGCTTAACTTGCATGATGGTACTTGGAGGTTGTGGAAGCAAGGGTCCTGAACAATCACAGAATGGAGAGTCTGGTAGTGTACAAATGGATAGTGAACAAGTTCTAAATACTATTTATTTTGAGGTGGTTACATTAGATGCAAATGATTGTACAGATAATCAAAGCTCATCTATTCTTAGTGCAGTAGAAGAAGGATTAGTAAGAATTGAAAATAGTGGAAAAGGCGATGAAATAGTACCAGCTGGGGCAGAAAAATGGGAAGCATCAGAGGATGGATTAACATGGACATTCCATTTAAGAAAAATGAATTGGTCGGATGGAGAACCTGTAGTGGCAAAACACTATGTTGATTCTTTCAAAAGAATATTAAATCCAGATAATGGTTTTGCTTACTCTTTCTTAGCTTATGATATAGAAGGAGCAGAAGAATACAATACAGGTAAAGGTTCACTAGATTCTGTAGGAATAAAAGCTACTGATGATTATACCTTAGAATTTAAGTTAAAACATTCAGTACCTTACTTTGTATCAAAGGTATCCTATGCAGTATTCCATCCAATTAGATTAGATATTATAGAAAAATTAGGTGACCAATATGCTAGCAATATTGCAGATAGAGTATATAATGGACCTTTTAAAGTAGAAAGCTGGGACAATGGAAATTCAATGGTATTAGTAAAAAATGATACCTACTGGGATGCAGATAATGTACATCTTCAAAAGGTTAACATGACAAATATTAAAGAATTTGCTACTCAAGCTCAATTATTTGAAGCACAAGAATTAGATATATCAGGAGCTCAAACAGATTATATAGACAAATGGACTGAAAGAGCTGATGCAGGTGAATTCCAAAAGCTAACAGGATCGGATCCAGGATCATTCTATTTATATTTCAATCAAAAGAGTGAATCAGCTAATGGAATATTAAAAAATGCTAAAATAAGAAAAGCTATTGGACTAGCTGTAGATAGAGATGTTTATACAAAAGATTTAGTTGGTAGATATCAATCAGCATATGGAGTAATTCCAACAGCTATAAATGTCGGAGATGAAAAATATAGAGATAAAGTAGAAGGACCTTTAGAAAGCGATGCAAAGACTTATGTAAATAATAAGGAAAAACTTCAAGAACTATTTAAAGAAGGATTAAAAGAATTAGGACTTCAAACAGATGATTTAAGTCAATATGAATTAACTTATTTATCTCAAGGAAGTTCAGAATTACAAAAACAAAGAGCTGAATGGATGGCACAACAAATTAATGGAAATTTAGGAATTAAGATTAATGTTGAAACTCAAGGTGACTGGGGATTGTATAATGATATATTAGAAAAGTTAGAATATGATTTTACAATGGCTGGATGGTCAGCAGATTATAATGATCCAATGACTTTCTTAGATATATGGGTATCAAATGGTGGAAATAATCATACTGGTTATGCTAATACTGAATATGATGAATTATTAGCGTCTGTATATAAAGAAACAGATCAAGCTAAAGTAACAGACATTTATAAAAAGCTAGAAAATAAATTAGTTAATGAAGATGTTGTTATGTCACCGTTCTACTATACTGATAAATATACATTCTATCAAAACTATGTTAAGGGCATTCAATTTACTTCATTTGGTGCAGTGTATGAATTCAAACATGCATATATACAAGGGAAAAACTAATTAAAGTTATCATATAAAATTAGTATGATGCACATCAACTATTGTTGATGTGCATTAATTCAATATAGAAAGGGTGGGAATATGGCAAAGTATGTTGTAAGAAGATTTTTTGAAATGGTTATTACACTTTATTTAATTGGAACAGCTACTTTTTTTCTTTTAGCTGCAATTCCAGGAACAGCTATAGATAAGAAGATTCAAAAGTTGCCAGAGCAAACAAAACAAATTGTTATAGCTAAGTATGGTTATGATAAGCCTGTAGTAGAGAGGTATTTTATAACAATAAAAAATTATATTGTAAAGGGTGAATTTGGTGAGTCTTTAGTACATGCAGGTGATACACTTTCAAGCATAGTTAAAAATAAGATGCCAGTTTCATCAAGGCTTGGAATACAGCAAATAGTAGTTGGAGTAACACTAGGTATTCTTTTAGGAATAGTTGCTGCAATGAATAGAGGTAAAATCATTGATTATGTAATTTTAGTAGGAGTAATGCTACTTGCTTCAGTTCCTTCGCTAGTATTATCACTATTATTACAAAAGTACTTAGCAAAGGGTCCGTTATTAAATTTACCTATAATAGGATGGCCAAAAGGAACAGATATTTGGTTTGGAGGGTGGAAGTACACACTTTTACCTACATTAGCGGGTGCAGGAACATATTTAGCTTATTATGCAAGATTGATGAAGACAAGCATGTTGGATAGTATAAATCAAGATTATACACTTACAGCTAGAGCAAAAGGATTATCAGAAGTGGAGATAGTTAGAAGGCATGTTCTTAGAAATTCATTTATTCCAATAATTACAGTATTACCAGTAGCGATATCAGGAGTAATTTCTGGATCTTTCTTTATAGAAAGGGTTTTCGCTATTCCAGGAGCAGGTCAATATTTTATTCAAGCTGCAAATGATAGAGATATTCCAATTTTAATGGGATTAACGTTACTGTATGCATTAATTTATCTTATAGCAATATTTATAACTGACATACTTTATACAGTTGTAGACCCGCGTATAAGATTAGTTAAGTAGATAGGAGTGTAACTTTATGAATAAATTAGAGGTAAAAGATAAAAGATTTGAACTTGTAGACTCATCTACATTAGATGGCGATTTAGTTGTAAGGCCCAATATTAGTTATTGGCAAGATGCTTGGAGAAGGCTTAAAAAGAATCCAGTTGCTATGGGTGCCTTATTTGTATTAGTTGCTATTGTGCTAATGGCAATTTTTGCTCCAATAATAAGAAATATGGATTATCAAACTGTTGTAACAGAAAAAAAGAATTTATCTCCTAGTAGTGAGTTCTGGTGGGGAACAGATGCTATGGGAAGAGATTTATTTACAAGAGTGTGGATAGGAACAAGAATATCAATAAGCGTAGCATTGATTGCTACTGTAATAGATATAGTAGTTGGATGCTTATATGGAGGCATAGCTGCATATTTAGGTGGAATAGTAGATGAAATAATGATGAGAATAGTTGAAGTATTAAATAGTATTCCATACTTAATAATTACCTTACTGATTTTAGTTGTTTTAGGAAATGGATATTTTCAGTTAATGTTAGCTTTATGCCTAACAGCTTGGACTGGCACAGCAAGAATGATACGGGGACAAATTCTTCAATTAAGAGAAAGCGAATATGTTTTAGCGGCAGAGGCTCTAGGAGCATCTCCAATGAGAATAATTTTAAAGCATTTATTACCTAACACAATTGGATTAATAATATTAGATGTTGCATCAACAATTCCAAGTGTAATAGTTTCTGAAACAATATTGTCATTTTTAGGCTTAGGATTAAATATTCCAGCATTTAGTTTAGGTTCGTTATTATCAGCAGGACAACAAGCCATGGCATTTTATCCTTATCAATTGCTATTCCCTACGATAGTTTTATGTTTATTAATATTATCATTTAACGTTTTAGGTGATGGCTTAAGAGATGCTCTAGATCCAAAATTAAGACAATAGGAGGTATATAAGGTATGGAAAAGTTAGTGAAAATAAATGAATCAATTCTAGATGTTAAAAATCTAAGAGTATCTTATCATACTTATGCAGGAGAGGTACAATCTGTTAGAGGGGTGTCTTTTGAGGTTGATAGAGGCGAGGTATTAGCTATAGTAGGAGAATCGGGATGCGGAAAAAGCGTTACAGCTAGATCAATTATGGCATTAATACAAGCTCCACAGGGAGAAATTAAAGCGGACAGTAAGATATTTTATAATGGAGAAGATATATTAACTTATGATAAAAAGAAGGTTAGAGAGTTCAGAGGTGGGGAATGTGCAATGATATTCCAAGATGCATTAACCTCTCTTAATCCAACTATGAAGGTTGGTAAGCAAATAATAGAGAATTTAGTAGCACATAGAAATATGGATAAAAAATCTGCACGAGAAGAAGCTATAAAGATACTTGAATCTGTAGGAATACCAAATGCTGAAAAGAGAGTTGATCAGTATCCACACGAATTTTCAGGTGGAATGAGACAAAGAGTTATGATTGCAATAGCAGTTGCTTGCAATCCTAAAATTTTAATAGCAGATGAGCCTACAACAGCTCTTGATGTTACAATTCAGGCACAAATACTTGAACTTATTAATGAATTAAAAGACAAGCTCAATACAGCAGTAATATTAATAACTCATGATTTTGGAGTAGTTGCGGGAATGGCAGATAAAATTGCTGTAATGTATGCTGGACAAATTATAGAACATGGGGAAAAGAGAGAGATATTCTATGAGTCTAAACATCCATATACTTGGGCACTTTTAAACTCAGTTCCTAAGCTTGGATGGAAAGGGAAGCAGTTACTAGACACAATAAAAGGAACACCCCCTGATTTAATTGCACCACCAGAAGGATGCGCATTTGCAGCTCGTTGTAAATATTGTATGAATATATGCTTAGAAGAGGAACCAAAGGAGTATTCATTTGGAGATACACATAAGGCTAAATGCTGGTTATACAGTGAAGAGATTCCTGAGGAAATTTTAAAGAAAATTGAGGAGGAAAGAAGAAATGGCTAATGAATCAAATATAATTTTAGAAGTAAAAAACTTAAAAAAGTATTTTAAAATTGGGAATAAAGATATTTTAAAAGCAGTAGATGATGTTTCATTTGCCATAAAAGAAGGAGAGACTTTAGGATTAGTTGGAGAGTCAGGATGCGGAAAGACAACTTGTGGAAGGACTGCTATAGGATTGTATAATAAAACTTCTGGGGAAGTTCTTTATAGGGGTAAATCAATAGATGAATTAAAAGGTAAAGAAAAAAAACAATTTAATAAGGAAGTTCAAATTATATTTCAAGATCCTTATGCATCGTTAAATCCAAGAATGACTGTTGCTGATATAATATCAGAAGGAATAGATATTCATGGTATAGCTAAATCAAAAGAGGATAGGGATAAAAGGGTTTATGAACTATTAGAGTATGTAGGATTAAACAAAGAGCATGCAAATAGATTTGTACATGAGTTTTCGGGTGGACAAAGACAGAGAATAGGTATAGCTAGAGCTTTAGCTGTTGAACCTAAATTCATTTTATGTGATGAACCTATTTCTGCTCTAGATGTATCAATTCAAGCACAAATTGCTAACTTATTAATTAATTTACAGAAGGAATTAGGATTAACATATTTATTTATTGCCCATGATCTATCTATGGTCAAGCATATTTCAGATAGTGTAGCAGTTATGTACTTAGGTAGTATGGTTGAATTGGCTGAGTCGGAAGAATTATTTAATAATGCTAAACATCCATATACAGAAGCGTTAATGTCAGCAATTCCAATAGCAGATCCTGATATAGAAGAAAATAGGGAAAGAATTATGTTAGAGGGAGATGTTCCTAGTCCAATTAATACTCCAAAAGGATGTAAGTTCCAAGGTAGATGTAGCAAATGTATGGATATATGTAAAAATGAATACCCGGAATTTAAAGAAGTAGAGAAAGGGCATTTTGTCGCTTGTCATTTATATTAATTAAATTTTAGGAGATAAACACATGAAAAGTTTGAATGGAATAATAAATGATTTTGCTAAATGCGTGCTTGTTGGAAGTTTTATATCTTTAGCAATTATTTTTGGTTTGGGGGTAATTTCTTTATTAATATCAAAGTTTAATTGGCAACAGTCATTAAATATTGTAAGAAGTGCATTGCTTATAATTGGACCATTAGGAATGATTTTGGGGGCCCTTTTAATACTAAAGAAAAGAGATGAGAAGGAATTATTATTTATTGACCAGTGGAAAAAAAGGTATAGAGTATTTTCATATAAAATAGTTTTAATAACAGTTAGTTTAATTATCGTTTTGTATGGAGGAATTATAGATTGGATTATAGTGAATTCTAGCATAATGAACTGAATTATTTTGTGTTAAATTTAATTATAAATCCTATTCTTTAAGGAGTTTGGGATTTTATTTATTTTGATGAATATTAAATATAAATGTAAATATAATTATAGTATAAAGCAATTATTTGGGGAGATATATATGATATTTAAGGCGATTGTTATACCAACTCCAAGAAGAATTAGAAGATACGTGGAGAATAAAATTGATGAATTAACTTGTGAAAGTATAACAAAAGATAAGGTTGAAAATAAGGATTTAGAACATATTGATATGACAAAAGATACATTTAAAAATTTTGGATTATCCATCAGAATCTTTTAAATAAAAAAACCACCTGTTTTCATAACAGGTGGTTTTAGGGGAGATATAATCTATATGCTAATATAGTTTGGGGGAACTATATTAGTTATTTTCCAGATGTTTATCAATCAAATTTTGGATTGTAGGGGTACATCTGTAGCCTCTGCATCCACCTGTACAAGCTCCTGTTGCCTTAGAAACTTCTGCTACAGTGTGGGCTCCGGCTTTGATTGCATCTTTAATTTTGGATCTTGGTATTGCCTTGCAAGTACAAACTTTAGTAATCTTATCAAGGACTTGTTCGTTTAAGTTATTTTCCATTTAGTTTTCCTCCTATATTAAGAAATCGACTAAGGAAAATAAAGGGGATAAAAAATAAATTTAATGTTTATTCTTTATGTTTATATTATATATTTAGCAATAAAGAAAGTCAATACTAATTGATAAAAATTATTAGTTAATTTTTAGTATTAATAATACACATTATAAATATATTTTGCCAAAAATATATTTAAATATTCTTAAATATAATCTTTTATATTATTTTACTTTGTAGTAGAATATAGTTATTATTAATATAATGATGTATTAATATTATTTCATTATAATTAGTTAAAGACTGTGATTAGGAAAAGTACTTAGTTGGATACTTTAAGAGAGTGACTGGTTGGTGAAAAGTCATAGAGAATATTAAGGAAAATCACCTAGGAGTTTGAGGCTGAAAGGTTTATAATTACTGATTAAGTTTTTCACGTTATCCTGCGTTAAGGGATAGAGTATGTTTGTACTCGAATTCAAATAGTTTTTCATATTTATTTATGGGGAACTTCTAACCTTAGGTGGTATAGCGAATAATCTTCGTCCTATTGGGCGGAGTTTTTTTTATTTGAATCTATATATTTATTATTTTATAGTTGATGTTAGCTAATGAATAATTACTAAACTATAGTTAATAATGTAAAATATAGATTTAAGATTAATAATTAGTAATAAGTATATCCTTAAAGCAATTAGCTTTTATTATGAAGTAATTAACAGAAGGGAGTTAAGATATGTACAAAAAGGTTGAATTACCAAAGGGTTTTGTTGGTATGGAAAAAGAAGTAGCTGACCTTTGGAAAGAAAATAATGTTATCAAAAAGAATTTTGATATGAATCAAGATGGTGAATATTTTACATTTTATGATGGACCTCCAACAGCAAATGGAAGACCACACGTAGGACACGTTTTAACAAGAGTTATGAAGGACATTATCCCAAGATATAAGGTAATGAAGGGATATAAGGTTATAAGAAAAGCTGGTTGGGATACTCATGGATTACCTGTTGAACTTGAAATTGAAAAGAAATTAGGTATTTCAGGTAAGGAGCAAATTGAAAGCTATGGAGTTGAAAAATTTGTTACTGAATGTAAAGAATCAGTTTTTACTTATGTTAACATGTGGGAAAAGATGACTAATCAAATAGGTTATTGGGTAGATATGGAGAAACCTTACGTTACATATCATAATTCATATATAGAATCTGTTTGGTGGGCATTAAGTCAAATGTGGGATAAAGGTCTTTTATATAAAGGTCATAAGGTAATGCCTTACTGTCCAAGATGTGGAACAGGACTATCTTCTCATGAAGTTTCACAAGGATATAAAGATGTTAAGGATTTAACTGCTATAGTTAAGTTTAAGGTTGAAGGAGAAGAAAATAAATATATACTAGCGTGGACAACAACTCCATGGACATTGCCATCAAACTTAGCATTATGCGTAAACAAAGCATATGACTATATTGAAGCTAAAGTTGGAGATGAAATATTAATAATTGCTAAAGATTTAGCTTCAAAAGTTTTAGGTGAAGACTACGAAGTAGTTAAGGAGTTTAAAGGAACTGAATTATTAGGAACTAAATATGAAAGATTACTTCCTTTTGGTGAAGTTGAAGGAAAAGCTTTTGAAGTTATACATGGAGACTATGTAACATTATCTGACGGTACAGGTATAGTTCATATAGCACCAGCTTATGGTGAAGATGATAGTATAGTTGCAAAGAAGAATGGAATTGGATTTATAAACTTAGTAGATGCAAGTGGTAACTTCGTAGAAGAAGTAACTCCTTGGGCTGGAAAGTTTGTTAAGAAGTGTGACGAAAGCATAGTTAAGTATTTAGATGAAAACAACAAGTTATTTAAATCTGAAAAACATCTTCACTCATATCCACACTGTTGGAGATGTGATACACCACTTCTTTATTATCCAAGAGAAAGCTGGTTTGTTGCAATGACTAAGCTTAGAGATAAGCTTTTAGAAAATAATAATAAAATTAATTGGTATCCAGATAACATTAGAACAGGTAGATTTGGTAAGTTCTTAGAAAATGTTATTGACTGGGGTATATCAAGAGATAGATATTGGGGTACTCCACTTCCTATTTGGGAATGTGAATGTGGCCACAAAGAATGTATAGGAAGTATAGCAGAGTTAAAGGAAAAAGGAATTAATGTTCCAGATGATATAGAGCTTCATAAGCCATATATAGATAACATCCATTTAAATTGTCCTAAGTGTAGCAAGGAAATGACAAGAACAGCTGAAGTTATTGACTGTTGGTTTGATTCAGGATCAATGCCTTTTGCACAATTACACTATCCTTTTGAAAATAAAGAGATATTTGAAAAGAACTTCCCAGCTCAATTTATCTCAGAAGCTGTTGACCAAACTAGAGGTTGGTTCTATACATTATTAGCTATTTCAACAGCAATATTTGATACTAATCCTTTTGAAAACTGTATAGTTTTAGGACACGTATTAGATAAAAAGGGATTAAAGATGTCAAAATCAAAAGGAAATGTTGTGGATCCATTTGAGGTTTTAGATGCACAAGGTGCTGATGCAACAAGATGGCACTTCTATACTGCAAGTGCACCATGGCTTCCAACAAGATTCTCTATTGATGATGTAGCAGAAGCTCAAAGAAAGTTCTTAAGCACTTTCTGGAATGTATATTCATTCTATGTGTTATATGCAGAATTAGACAATTTCAATCCATTAGATTATAAAGATTTCAAATCAGAAAATGTAATGGATAAGTGGATAATGTCAAAACTTAATACTCTAATTAAAGATGTAGATAACAATTTAAGTTCATATCAAATAACTCAAGCTGCATTAATCATTGAAGAGTTTACAGATGAGTTATCAAATTGGTATGTAAGAAGAAATAGAGCAAGATATTGGTCAGAAGATTTGACAGAAGATAAGATTGGTGCTTATGTAACTTTATATAGAGTTTTAACTACTTTAGTTAAAGTAGCTGCTCCTTTTGTACCGTTTATAACAGAAGAAATTTATCAAAATCTAGTTGTTGGATTAGATAAATCTTCTACAGAGAGTGTACACTTATGTTCATGGCCAGTTGTAGATGAAAGTGCTATTGATGAAGAACTAGAGAAAGAAATGGATTTAGCTTACACAATAGTTAAACTTGGAAGAAGTGCTAGAAATGGTGCTAATATAAAGAATAGACAGCCACTTTCAAAAATGTTATTATCAACAGATGCAATACCAGGATACTATGGAGATATCATAAAGGATGAGCTTAATATAAAATTAGTAGAGTTTGGTGCTGATTTATCACAATATGTTAATTTTGAAATTAAGCCTAACTTACCTGTATTAGGTAGAGCGTATGGTAAATTAATTCCGGGAATAAGAAGAGAAATAGCTTCAAGAAATCAAATGGAATTAGCACAAAAGCTTCAAAGTGGAGGAACTGAAACTATATCAGTAGATGGAACAGAAATAGTTTTAAATAGTGAGAGTGTTTTAGTAACAATGCAAGGATTAGAAGGATATGCTTTTGCAGGTGAAGGTGAAATAGGTGTTGTTTTAGATACAACTATTACAGAGGAATTAAAAGAAGAAGGTCACCTAAGGGAAATAATATCAAAGATACAAAACATGAGAAAAGAAAGAGGCTTTGAGGTAGCAGATAAGATTAAGTTATTTGTTGCAGATAATGATATGCTTATAGGTGTTGTTAATAAGTACTCTGATGTAATAAAGAGAGAAACACTAACTCAAGAAATTGTTATTAATGAAAAAGTAGAGTATACTGAAATTGTTATAAATGGTGAAAAGCTAAATATGACAGTTGAAGTAATTAACTAAATTAAAAAATAAGTTAATAAAGTTAGAGGTTTTATTAAACTTCTAACTTTTTAACTCTAATATAGTTTTTCAATTGCTAGATAATTAATATGTAGTTAGTTAAATGGTGGAAGAGGGCTATTTAGTAGTGATAAATTTAAAAAAAATTCTATTTAATTTTTAGGTAAATTTAACGATTCAAGAATTATATGAAAATCATGATGTTATGGAATATTTTGGTTAAAAGTGACATCTTTATTGCGAATATATAGTGAATTATTATAAAGAGAGACCTTGAATATTGTATTAACTATTTGCAAATAGTATAATATATAGTTAGAATAGGATAAAAGATTATAAAGAAAAATGGAGTGATGTTGGTATGGCTACTTCTATAAAAGATGTTGCTAGAGAAGCGGGCGTTTCAATTGCTACTGTTTCCAGAGTTTTAAATGATATAGATGTTGTAAATGAAGATACAAAAAAGAAGGTTTTAGACGCTATAAAAAAACTTGGATATAGACCTAATATAGTAGCAAGAAGCTTAAAGACGCAAAAGACAAAAACAGTCGGTATTTTAGTTCCTGATATTTCAAGTGGTTTTTATCCTGAAATAGTTAGAGGAGCGGAGGATGTTGCTAATATATACGATTATAACGTGATATTGTGTAACTCTGATTTTGATGACGAAAAGGAAAAGGAATATTTAAGAGTACTTAAAGAAAAAATGGTTGATGGAGTTATATATATGAGTTCATCATTACAAGAAGAAACTTTAAATATTATAAATGAATTAGATTTAACTACAGTATTAGTTGAATCCAAAGATAAAGAAGAAAGTTTACCAAGTGTAATAATAGATAATATAAAGGCTTCAGAGGAAGCTACTAATTATCTATTAAATAAAGGATTAAATAACATAGCATATGTAGGTGCTAAAAAAGATAGTATGAATGCTTGGGGAGACAGATACATAGGATATGAAAACGCCTTAAAAGAAAAAGGCCTTAATGTAGATGAAGATTTAGTTTATACTAAAGGATTAAAAGTTAAGACTGGATATGAGGCAGTTGAGTACTTTGAAAATAGTAAGAAGAGTTATGAAGCTGTAGTATGTGCTTCAGATGAAATTGCTATGGGAGTAATAAATGCATTAAGAGAGCGTGGTAAAAAAGTTCCAGAAGATGTAAGCGTTATAGGATTTAATGATAATGCAGTTTCTTCAGTTTTCTATCCTAAGATAACAACAATAAAGCAACCAAGTTATGATATGGGATCAGTGGCTATGAGAATGCTTATAAAGATGTTAAATAAAAAGGAATTAGAAGAATCACAATATGTTCTTGACTATCAGCTTGTAGAGAGAGAAAGTTGTAAGTAAAGTTTTAAGTAGGGATACTGAATAATATATTCAGTATCCCTACTTTTTTACATTTTATGTATTGCCACAAAATAGAAAGCATGATATAATTATGTTAATATATTATTAAACGTTTTCAGTTTCAACTATGTGTATGAGAAAGTATGATAGTGTATGGTCTGATTAGAAGTGGGTTATCTAATCAATAAGAAAATGTGAGTTATGGGTTACAAAAAAACAACTTCAGAAAATGAAGTTGTTTTTTTGTTTTATTATAAATTTAAAGAATTCCTTCAGTTTTTAATATGTTTTCTAATTCTTGAACTTTTTCTGTTAATGTAACAAATTTTTCTTTTAATACATTTCTAGGAAGATCAGTGTCATCTAGAACACTTACTATATCTTCTACTGTTTTTAAGGCGTCATCAATATCTTTTTGGGCTATTTTTAAGTTAGATTCCTTCATAATTCGTCTCCTTTATGTATATAAACATAATTAATAGTACATATATTTATCCTATCACTAATAAATATTAGATGCAAGGCATATATTGTATAAGTAATTCATAAGAGGTGAGATTTTGATAAATTATATTTGGTTTGGAATGATATTTTTAGGAGTGCTAATTGGGTTGCTCACAGGAAATGGAGAGGTAATATCTAAGGCTATAATATCTTCAGCTGATTCAACAGTTTCTCTTATTATAGGATTGGTTGGTCTTATGTGTTTTTGGTGCGGAGTAATGAAAGTAGCAGAAAAAAGTGGTTTTACTAGCAAATTAGCAAAAGTTTTAAGGCCAATTTTAAAATTAATATTTAAAGAAGCAGCAAAAGATGAAAAAGCTTTAGGTGCAATAGTAATGAATATAACTGCTAATATGATGGGGCTTGGAAATGCAGCAACTCCATTTGGAATTAAGGCTATGCAAGAAATGGATAGATTAAATAAGGAAAAAGGAATAGCTTCAAATGATATGTCTCTTTTTCTAGTTTTGAATGCAGCTTGCATACAGCTAGTTCCATCTACAGTAATTTCAATAAGGGCAGCTTGTGGATCAAGTAATCCAGGAGCAATAATAATGCCAGCTGTGTTGGCAAGCACTATTGCAGCAGTTATGGGAGTTGTTTTTTGTAAAATACTACAACGGTATTTTTAAAGGGGGGGATTTTTAAGGTGTTTCAATATTTAACGAAAAGCATAATTCCAATAATAGTTATAATAATTATTACTTATGGGATGTTTAAGGGGAGAAAAGTTTATGAATGGTTTATAGAGGGAGCCAAGGATGGATTAAAAGTTTGTTTAAATATATTTCCATACTTATTAGCTATGATTATAGCTGTAAACATATTTAGAGAGGCAAAGTTATTAGATATATTAAATAATATGATTGCTCCAATAGGTGGGGTAATTGGACTACCTAAAGAAGTTATCCCATTAGTATTAGTCAAGCCTTTGTCAGGTAGTGGTGCTGTTGGAATCTTAACAGACATCCTAAAGACTTATGGACCAGATACTACTATAGGGTTAATATCTTCAGTAATTATGGGGACAACTGAAACTATATTTTATACAATAACAGTTTATTTTGGTGCTGTGCAAATTAAAAAAATTAGACATACATTGTGGGCGGCAGTATTAGCCGATATAACTGCAATAATAACTGCAGTTTTTCTAGTAAGTAGACTTTTATTATAAATAGAAAAAGGTGTACAGAATAATTAATAACTTTTAAATAATACGTAATAATTTTGTAACTAGTTAATAAGCAAAATATTCTATAATAAATTATATAAATAAAGGAGGGAAGTGTTTAAGAGATGGAGTGGAATGACAGATTATTTTTGTCAGATGAAGAAATAAAAATTTTAGCTATATTTTTAGCGTATGGAGTAGGATTAGGAGTATTAGTTGGTCTATTTGTTGGAAACATACAACTTTGCTTTGCTTTAGGGGGAGTTATATCTATTTTGATTTCACTTATAAAAATTTTTATAGGAAGAGTTAAGAAATCAAATAAGATTCATATATAAATACATTCATATATAAATACAATGAAAAAAATAAACATTACGAATAATATGTATTTTCTTTTAAATAAGCTATATAATTATTAATTATATAGCTTATTTAATTTTCATATAGGGGCAGGTGATGTTATGGCTTCAGAAAAGTTTTATATTATTAGTAGTAAAGTGTTGCCGGAAGTTTTTAAAAAGGTTTTAGACGTTAAAGAAAGTCTTTTTACGGGAAAGGCAAAAGATATAAGTGAAGCTGTAAAACAAACAGGAATAAGCAGAAGTACATTTTATAAATATAAGGATTATGTTTTTCCTATGTCAGAGGGGATAAATAGTAAAAAGATAACCTTAGTTGTACTACTATCTCACGAAACTGGAACTTTATCTAAGGTTTTAGATTGTATTGCTTTTAATAAGGGAAATATATTAACGATAAATCAAGATATACCTATAAATATGGCTGCAAATGTAACTATAACATTAGATATATCTAATATGAAAAAAGATTTAAAACACTTAGTTAATACTTTAAGAGCATTACCTAATGTTGTTAGTGTTAAGGTATTAGCTATGGAGTAAAAAAGAGGGAGTGAATTTATGAATAAGGAATTCTATAAGAATAATAGAGCTAAGGTGTTAGAATGTATTGAAGATAATTCTTTACTAATTTTATTTGCAGGAAATGCACCAAAGAAAACTGCTGATGAAAATTATCATTTTACGCCAAATAGAAATTTTTATTACTTAACTGGAGTTGATGAAGAAAATCATATTTTAGTTTTATCTAAGATTAATGGTAAGGTCAATGAATATTTATTTATAAAAGAAGTTGATCCTATTGCAGAAAAGTGGGAAGGAAAAACTATTAGAAAAGAAGAGGTTCCTGAAATTTGTGGAATAGAGGATATTAAATACCTTGGGGAGTTTGATAATTTTATAGAAAAATTAGTTCTTAATAAAAAAGAATTAAATATATATCTTGATCTAGAAAAAGGTAATGCGTCATATAAATATGCGAATGAAGTTAACAATAAATATTATAATATAAATATTAAGAATGCTTTTAAAATTATAGGGGATTTAAGACTTATTAAGACTGAGGAAGAAGTTAATACAATAAGAAAAGCAATAGAAATTACAATAGAAGGCGTAAAAGAGTTAATGAAAAATTCCAAGCCTGGTATTAAGGAATATGAACTAGAAGCATATTTTGATTTTATATGCAAGAAAAATGGAGTAAAAGATTTTGCTTTTAAAACTATTGCAGCAGCAGGTAAAAATGCTACAGTACTACATTATGTAACGAATGATTCAAAATTAAATGATGGAGACTTAATATTATTTGATTTAGGTGCTCAATATAAATACTATAATGGTGATATATCAAGAACCTTCCCTATTAATGGTAAATTTACTGAAAGGCAGAAAGAGGTTTATAATGCTGTTCTTAGAGTGAATGAAAAAGTTATTAAGGAAATGAAGCCAGGAGTTAAATTTCTTGATTTAAATAAAAAGGCAAAGGATTGGATTTCAGAAGAATGTATTTCTCTTGGATTAATGACAGAAAAAGATGATGTTTCAAAATTCTATTACCATAGTATAGGACATAGTTTAGGAATGGATACACATGATATAGAATTAGAAAATAGAGATGTTACATTTGAGCCTGGAATGATATATACTGTTGAGCCTGGAATATATATCGAGAATGAAGGAATTGGAATTAGAATAGAAGATGATGTTTTAATTACCGAAGAAGGAAATGAAGTATTAACAAAAGAAATGATTAAAACAGTAGAGGAAATAGAAGAATTTATGGCGGATAAATAAGATTATTAGAAATTAATATTTACGTTATAGTTGATTTGACAAGTTAATATCTGTATAATATAGGTATAAATTAAATGTGAATAACGACAAGGGTAGAGGAGCGATACTTAAGAGTACTATTAACGAGGTAAGCACAGTGATTTAATAGGAAAGGAATTATCGCCGAAGCGTATGATTGATGCTTTAAAATCATATGGCTGGGGTTGCATAAAATATATGTAACACTGTCACAAACTTGCTTTGTGGTGAGCTATCGCTTGAGGAATTTTACTTTTTCTATTATAGTTTAAAGTATATTTAGAGCCTTGAGTGAAAACTCAAGGCTCTTTTTAATTTCTGCCCTTTAATTATTTACAAAATTACATTAAGGGGGATTAAATATGAATAATAAAAAAAGTTTAAAAGTAGCATTATTGACTATTATGATGATATTACTATCAACATCAATAGTCTTTGCAGAAGAGGTAGATATAGCTACATCTAATGCAAATCATTATGGGTTATTAACTTTAATACCACCTGTTATTGCAATAGTATTAGCTTTTTTAACGAAGAATGTAATTATATCTTTATTTATTGGAACATTATCAGGAACTTTCTTAGTACAACTAGTGGACAATTCACTTTTTAATGCTATTATAAATTCGTTTTTGGATTTTGTATCTAGAGTTTTAAACTCATTAGCTGATCCTTGGAATGCTGGTATAATTCTTCAGGTATTAGTTATAGGAGGAGTTATACATTTAGTTGCTAAGATGGGGGGCGCTAAGGCTGTTGCAGAAGTACTAGCAAGAAAAGCTAAAACTGCCAAAAGCACTCAAGTAGTTACTCTTTTATTAGGATTAGCTGTGTTTTTTGATGACTATGCTAATTCATTAATAGTTGGACCTATCATGAAACCAGTATCAGATAAAATGAAGATATCAAGAGAAAGATTAGCATTTATTATAGATGCAACAGCAGCACCAATAGCTGGATTAGCCATTGTATCGACATGGATAGGATTAGAGGTTGGTTTAATAAATGATGCCTTTATTAATGGTATAGGTCAAGAAGTTGATGCTTTTGGGATTTTCTTACAAACTATACCTTATAGATTTTATAATATACTGATACTATTTTTTGTATTTATTACTTCAATATTATTAAAAGAGTTTGGACCTATGTATAAGGCAGAAATAGAAGCAAGGAGAAGGGGATTAAATTCTAAAGATGAAGAAGTTGCAGTAGAGTCCAATATGGATCATGCTGAACTTGAACCAAAAGAAGGGATAAAGCTAAGTATATGGAATGCCATAATTCCAATCGGTGTACTAGTTGTGACGGCATTACTTTGTTTCTATTTTAGTGGTTACTCTGCAATAATGGGGGGAGATGACGTTTCACTTCAACAAATAATTACTAATTCACCATTATCATTTAAAGCTATACAAGAAGCTTTTAGTGCATCAGATGCATCTGTTGCGTTATTCCAATCAGCATTAGTAGCAAGTATAGTATCTATAATAATGGGAGTAGCTAAAAAAATATTTACAATTTCAGAAGCTATAGATACATGGATAGACGGTATGAAACCTTTATTAATAACAGGAGTAATATTATTATTAGCGTGGTCACTTAGTTCTGTAATAAAAGATTTAGGAACAGCAAAATATCTTGTTTCATTACTTTCAGGATCATTACCTAATTTCTTATTACCAAGCCTTATATTTATACTAGGTGCAATTATTTCATTTGCAACAGGAACTGCTTATGGAACTATGGGAATATTGATGCCGCTTGCAATACCATTGTCATATTCGATGAATCCTGATATGAGTTATGTAATTGTTAGTACAAGTGCAGTATTAACAGGAGCTATTTTTGGTGATCATTGTTCACCGATATCAGATACTACTATTCTTTCATCAATGGGAGCTGGATGCAATCATATAGCACACGTAAATACTCAAATGTGGTATGCTTTATTTATAGCATCCATAACAATTATATTTGGATATATACCAGCAGGTTTTGGATTACAGTGGTATGTAGTTCTCCCGATATCAATAATAGCAGTGTTCTTAGGAGTACAAATATTAGGTAAGAAGGTTGAAGAAGTAAAGTAAAAAATGATAAATTAACTTGGAATAATAATTAACTAGTATTATAGTCTAGTTATATTAAAGATTTGAAATACCATATATAGTAAATGAAGCTCTACAAGATGTTTATTTGTAGAGCTTCATTCTAAGTTGGAAATATTTATTTAAGGTTTCCACCATGGAAATAAAGTCTGAATACTTCATTTCCTTTATGAGATATTGATTCAACTCCATTAAATAAGGATAAATCTCCATCCCACTTACATTCATAAATAAAATCTTCATCTTCAAAATATTTTGGGCCTCTGAATGGAGAATCTTCGGATACATTTTTTAAAGCTTTTTTTAAAAACTTGTTAAATCCAGATGGTGTTTCATTAACAAGAACTTGTCCTTTATAATTCATCCCCCAGCAAACCTTTTCACTAAGCCAAACTAATTCCTCGCCTATGAATTCCTTATCTCCAACATGACTATCAAGGTAATAATAATTATATTTTTTATAAGCGTAGTCTTTTGAGTTTGGTCTAGATGATTTTTCTTTCTTAGCTCCAGAAGCATAAGTGTTTTTCTTAGCTTCTACAATAAAATCTTTAAATTTAGATAAGTCTCCCATATAAGTCTCCCCCTTTTTATACAACAAATAAATTATATAAAAAAACTATAACTAAATCAACAATTTTTGTAAAAATATACTATATTTAGGGTGAAATGAATGTATAGATTATCATGAAATATATAGATATAATATTATTTATAAAAAATATATAAGATTATGAAAGGAGAAAATATGAATAATTTAGAAAAGCTTAGAGAATTTATGAAAAAAGAGAAAATAGATTATTATATTATTCCAAGTAGCGATTCACATCAAAGCGAATATGTTGCTGAGTATTTTAAGGGAAGAGAATTTATATCAGGATTTACAGGTTCAGCAGGAGTACTCTTGGTTGGGTTAAAAGAAGCATTTTTATGGACTGATGGTAGATATTTTATTCAGGCAGAAAGAGAGCTTGATGGAAGCGGAATTTTGCTTATGAAAATGAGAACTCCTGGATATCCAACTCTTGAAGAATGGATAAAGGAAAATATTAAATCTGAAAAAACTTTGGGGTTTGATGGAAGATTATTTTCAGTTAATCAATACAAAGTATTTTTAGACATTGCTAAAGAAAATAATTTTAGTATTAGCATGGAGTACGATTTATTAAAAGATATTTGGATAACAAGGCCTGAATTACCAAAAGGTAAAATATTTATACATGATGAAGTTTATTCTGGTAAATATGCTTCAGAAAAATTACAGCAAGTTAGAAAATATATGAAAGAAAAAGGTGCTAAAAATTATATAATATCTTCTTTAGATGATATAGCATGGCTTTGTAATATTAGAGGAAATGATGTTAAATTTAATCCCGTAGCACTTTCTTATGTTCTTATAAATGAAAGTCATGCAAACTTATATATAAATAATGATAAGGTAGATAATTATACAAGAGAGAAGCTGAAAAATGAAGGCTTTGAAATATATGAATATGATGAAATAGAAGAGCATGTGAAATTAATAAAGGGTACGACTATGTTGGATCTAAATAAAGTAAATGCTAAGATATATTCATGCTTAAGTGGTGATATAAAAGTGATAAATGAAATGAATATTACTACAAAATTAAAGGCTATAAAAAATGAAGTTGAAATAGCAAATACTGAAAAATCTCAAGTTAGAGATGGTATTGCTATGGTTAAATTTATAAAATGGTTAAATGATACTCTAGGAAAAGAAAAGGTAACAGAAATATCAGCAAGTAAAAAGTTAACTGAATTTAGATCTAAAGGAGAGAACTACAAGGGTGACAGCTTTGGAACTATAGCAGGTTATAAAGATCATGCAGCTATGATGCATTATTCAGCGACGGAAGTAACTGACTATGAGTTAAAAGAAGAAGGGCTGTTTCTTGTAGATTCTGGTGGGCAATATCTTGATGGAACAACAGATATAACTAGAACTTTTATTTTAGGAAATGTAACTGAAGAAGAAAAGAGAGATTTTACCCTTGTACTAAAAGGACATATAGCTTTATCAACAGCAAAATTCTTAAAAGGTACTACAGGAATGAATTTAGATATATTAGCTAGAAGGCCATTATGGAATTATGGAATAGATTATAAGTGTGGAACAGGTCATGGTGTTGGATACTTCTTGAATGTCCATGAGGGACCACAGGGAATAAGACCAGAAGGAAATTTAACAGTATTAGAACCAGGAATGATAATAACTAATGAGCCTGGTGTGTACAAGGAAGGTAAGCATGGAATAAGAATAGAAAATACTCTTTTAGTGGTAGAAGATATAAATTCTAAAGAGTTTGGAGAGTTCTATGGATTTAAGACGATATCATACTGTCCAATAGACTTAAATGGAGTAATTGTAGAAATGCTTACAAACGAAGAAAAGGATTGGTTAAATAACTATCATAAAACTGTATTTGAAAAGTTAAATCCATATCTGAATGATGAAGAAAAGGAATTCCTAAAAATTCAAACAAGAGAGATATAGTTATTAATGAAAAAGGTACAGTCTTATAAATCTATTTAATTTAAGATTTAATTTATTAAATTTCAAGTAAGCTTTAGTATCTTGAAAAAGTGAATTTTTTATTTTATGAAAGGGCGGTCGCGTTTCGCGACTCCCTCTATACTTGCATATTAACTTTTTATAAAGTGGATTACGAAACGAGAGCCTTTTTTAAACCGTTAATTTTACTTAATTAAAGATGTTTTTAAATTTAAATAGAAATTTTGGTGTATATTATATATGCGCAAAATGGAGGCTCGAATTAGAACTTCCATTTTTACTGGTTAATATCAAAATTTATTTTGCTACAACCAAGTTTTCTTATCATAAGAAGTTACTCCTTAGGTGGTAAGATAAACTTATTAACAAGTAAAGCTATTAGAATACCAAAAAGAGTTTCTATTATTCTATTAACTGCATAATAGAATGGGTCTGTGAAAGCGTGAATAGTAGTTACTCCAAGAAATGCAATGCATGATACATTAATTGCTCCAGGCTTTTTTAGTAAGTTACAAGAATAGATAACTACTATGATACCGATAGATATAGATATATAAATTAATATCTTACTTAAAGTCATGAATTCAATATTAAATTTGAAGTATCTACAAATAATTAAAAATAATAATCCTATAATTGCTCCAACTATTGTTCCAAGGCCTCTGTTTATTGCCATTTTAACTGAGTTTGCAACTGTATCTTGTACACAGATAACAGCAGTTAAACAAGCGAAGAAAGGCTCATTAGGAAATAGTAATAAGCACAGAAATACTGAAACTGCAGTTTTTATGGTTCTAAGTCCAACTTTAGGAATCATGAAATTCATATTATTTTCTCCTTAATCTTTTGTAAATATATTTATTTTATTTATTATTTACATTTTCTAATTTTTCATTTGTCTTTTGTTTTTTACTTTTTGGTGGATGAATATATTTGTTAATAATTAGAGCAATTATTATTCCAAATGCTGTTTCTACAGTTCTTCTAATGGAATACATTAATGGATCATCATATCTATGAGAAATAAGTATCCCAATCAATACAATAGAAGCAATAGAACACGCAGCAGGCTTTTTTATAATATTACAAATATAAATTATTAGTGATACACCTAAAGCAGTTATTACTGTTGCAAATGATGTTAAATTTAATTTGTTAATTGTGAAAAGTAATAAAACTCCTAATATACCACCAAGTAAAGTACCTATCAATCTATTAAGGCCAATTTTAACTGAATTTTCTACTGTATCTTGCATACAGATTACAGCTGCTATTGCGGCAAAAAGAGAATTTGGCCAAAATATAAGGCAAATTAAAACTGAAAGTCCTGTTTTAATATTTCTAGAACCTAGATGAGGTAATTCAAATTTTTCCATAGTATCAACTCCAATCCCAATCCCTTATACATATTATATCATATAGATTATACAAAATTAGCATGGAAATATAACTTGGGTTGATGGGATTATGTAAAAAAGTGTAAGTGTCTTTAGAGTAACAATTATATTTATAAGTATGTAGTTACTAAATATAAATAAATAGTAACCACATACTTATAAATATATATTGCAGATGCAGTTATTGATATTATAAAATATAAATATTACAAATATGTTTAATAAGGATTGATTATATGAGTTTTTGGCTTTATTTATTAATAGTAGAAATAATTCCATTAGGGATGTTTATTTTAGGGGGACTATTTGAAGCGAGTTCTACTAAATATCCAGATACGAAAATTGGATATAAAAATAAGTATTCATTAAAGGATAAATATTCATGGGAGTATTCAAATAAATTAGCAGCTAAAATATATGGAGCTGTAGGTACAGGGGTATTTATTTTTAATGCAATATTATTATTTATAATTGGTGAAAACACCTTTACATTTATATTGCTATTTAGTTTATTTATGGTCTTATTATCAAGGACAATGATAGATAATCTAATAAAAAAGAAATTTGATAAATAATGATGTATTAAAAAGAATTGACAGTATTTTTAATATAGAATATCATAATAATAAATAAAAAATGCGATGAAAAGAAGAGTAGTAAAGAAAGAATGTCTTAAAGAGAGCTAGGTAAGGTGAAAGCTAGCGACAAGAATCTTTATGAAGATGGACTTGGAGCATATTTCTTGAGCTATAAATGTTAGAGAAATACGGGAGCAACCGTTATATTGCAGGGTGATTAAATTCACCTATTGAGATATTTATTGTGAAATAAGTATGAATTAGAGTGGTAACACGTATAATACGTCTCTATATAGGTCTTAATATACCTATATAGAGATTTTTTTATTATAAAGAAGATAACAATGTTAGGGAGGAAAAATGGTATGTGTAAGAAGACATATTATATAACTACACCAATTTATTATCCATCAACTAAACTTCATATTGGAAACACTTATACAACTGTAGCAGCAGATGCTCTTGCAAGATATAAGAGATTAACAGGATATGATGTAATGTTTTTGACTGGAACAGATGAACATGGTCAAAAGATACAAAGAATAGCAGAAGAAAAGGGAATAACACCAAAGGAACACGTAGATGAAATAGTATCAGGAATAAAAGACTTATGGAAGATGATGAATATTAGCTATGATAAATTTATCAGAACAACTGATGATTATCATATAAAAGCTGTTCAAGATATATTTAAAAAATTATATGACAAAGGAGATATTTATAAATCATCATATGAAGGTTTATACTGTACTCCGTGTGAATCTTTCTGGACAGAAACTCAATTAGTTAATGGTAATTGTCCAGATTGTGGTAGACCAGTAGAAAAATCAAAGGAAGAAGCTTACTTCTTTAAGATGAGTAATTATGCTGATAAGTTAATGGAGTATATTGAAGCACATCCAGATTTTATACAACCAGAATCAAGAAAAAATGAAATGGTTAATAATTTCTTAAAGCCAGGCTTACAAGATCTTTGCGTATCAAGAACTAGTTTTAACTGGGGAGTTCCTGTAACTTTTGATGAAAACCATGTTGTTTATGTCTGGATAGATGCACTTTCAAACTATATAACAGCATTAGGATATGGTAGTGATAATACAGATTTATATGATAAGTATTGGCCAGCAGACGTACATTTAATAGGTAAGGATATTTTAAGATTCCATACTATCTATTGGCCAATTATGTTAATGGCATTAGATTTACCGTTACCAAAGCAAGTATTCGGACATGGATGGTTACTTGTTGATGGCGGAAAGATGTCTAAATCTAAAGGTAACGTGGTTGACCCAGTAACTTTAGTTGAAAACTTTGGTGTTGATGCAGTTAGATATTATCTATTAAGAGAAATACCATTTGGCTCAGATGGATTATTTAATAATGAGATATTTATAAAGAAGATAAATTCAGATTTATGTAATGATTTAGGAAATCTTTTATCAAGAACTGTAGCTATGATTGAAAAATATTTTGATGGAGTAATTCCAAATAATAATGTAAAAGAAGCTATAGATGATGAATTAATAAGCTTAGCATTAGAAACTCCAAAGAAAGTTAATAAGGCTATAGATGATTTAAGAATCCCAGAAGCATTAGAGCATATATTTGAATTAATAGGTAGAGCTAATAAATATATAGATGAAACAACTCCTTGGATATTAGCTAAGGATGAAGAAAAGAAAGAAAGACTTGGAACAGTTTTATATAACTTAGTAGAAAGTTTAAGATTCTCATCAGTTTTACTATCTGCATTCTTACCAGATACAAGTAAGAAAATTAATGAGCAAATAAATGCGAGCAATACTACATTTGAATCATTAGATAATTTTAATGGAACAATAGTTGGAACTAAGGTTCAAAAAGGTGAAGCTTTATTCCCAAGAATAGATGTAGATAAAAAATTAGCAGAGTTAGATGCATTAAGAGAAGCACAATTAGCAGCTAATAAAAAAGAAGAAAAAAGAGAAATAACTCCAATTAAAGAAGAAATAACTATAGAGGACTTCGAGAAAATAGATTTAAGAGTAGTAAAAGTATTAGAATGTGAGCCTATAAAGAAAGCTAAAAAGTTATTAAAACTAAAGGTAGATTTAAATGGAGAAGAAAGACAGGTAGTTTCAGGAATTGCACAATACTACAAACCAGAAGAACTAGTTGGTAAATATGTAGTATTAGTAGCAAACCTAAAACCTGTGACATTAAGAGGAGAATTATCACAAGGTATGATATTAGCAGCATCAACAGATGATGATAGCTTACTAAAATTAGTAAATCCAGGAGAACTACCAACAGGAAGCGTAGTTAGATAATTAAAGAATGAATAATGGATAATTGACAATGGACAATTTTGGATGAAATTTCTCCAAAAGGAGAAATTTCTAATAATATATTTATTACAAAAACTCAGCTATTAGCTGAGTTTTCTCCATAATTATCAATTGTGCATTATAAATTGTCAATTAAATATAAGGGGGTTTTTATGAATATAATTGTTGGAAACGCATGGCCTTATGCAAATGGTCCATTACATTTAGGAAGAATTGCAGTATTACTTCCAGGTGATATAATTGCCAGATATCATAGACTTATGGGAGATGAAGTTGTATTTTTATCAGGAACAGATTGTCATGGTACTCCAGTAACTATGAAAGCAAAGGAAGAGGGGATAACACCATTAGAAGCAACTATTAAATATCATGATAAGTTTAAGAGATGTTTTGATAGTTTAGGATTCTCTTTCGATGTGTTTGAGAAGACTCATTCTGATTATCACGAAGAAAAGGTTAAGGCATTTATCCTTGAATTATATAATAAGGAGTATATATATGAAAAGGAAATCGAGCAAACGTATTGTGAAAATTGCAATGAATTTTTATCAGACAGGTATATAGAAGGAAAGTGTCCACATTGTGGAGAGATTGCCTCAGGAGATCAATGTGAAAACTGCTTGGAGGTAATAGATTCAGAAGAACTTTTAGATAGAAGATGTAAGCTTTGCGGAAATGAAACAATATTAAAAGAAACAAAACATTTATTTTTCTCACTTTCAAGTTTTGAGAATGACGTTAGAAGACTTTTAATTAGGCAAAAGGGTTGGAGAGAAAATGCTCAAAAAATAGTAAAGAGATATTTAGATGAAGGATTAAGAGATAGAGCGGTTACAAGAGATTTTAATTGGGGAGTAGATGTTCCTTTAGAAGGATATGATGATAAAAAAATATTCGTTTGGATTGAAGCTGTAATGGGGTATTTAACAGCTAGTATGAAGTGCTTAGAAGAAAGAAATAAAGATTGGAGAGAATATTGGCAGGGAGAGGACTCAAGGGTTTACTTTGTTCATGGTAAAGATAATATTCCTTTCCATACTGTAATATTTCCAGCTATATTAGCGGGAATTGGAATAAAAAATCCTAATTTGAGAGTTATATCAAGCGAATATATGAAATTAGAAGGAAAAAATTTTTCGTCAGTTAAAAATTGGGCTATATGGGGTGACTATATAGTTGATAATTATGATGTTGATGAATTTAGATATTACTTAGCATTGAATTCTCCAGAAGTAAAGGATACTGATTTTACTTGGAGAGATTTTATAAATGTAGTAAATAGAGATTTGGTTAGTTCATTAAGTAATTTTGTTAATAAAACAATTGATTATATAAATGAAAATTATGATTCGAAGATACCTGATGGAAATATATCAAATGATTTCAAAAATGAAATACTAAATTTATATTTTGATGTAGGAGATAATATAGAAGAAGGAAAGTTTAAAAATGCAATTTTAGATATTATGTCTTATGTGAAAAAAATGAATAAATATATTGAAAATGAATTATTAAAGACAAGATCAGAAAAGAGTAACAAAGAAATTAAAAATAAGGTTTATGAGTGCATACAGTCAGTTGTAAATTTATCCAACTTATTAGAACCTTTTATACCTTATACTTGCAACAAGATAAGAGAATCTTTAAGTTTAGAAGAGCCTATATGGAGCTATGTAGAAAAGCAGAGTGGAGAAATTTTAAATTTAGAAATATTATTTAAAAAACTTGACAAAAAAAGGGCTTCTGAAGAAGTTAAAAGACTAAAAGAAGAGAAGTTTTAATATTAATTATAGAAAAACCCTAGATTAAATCACTTTGGGGAATAATTTAATCTAGGGACCATTAGATGGTTTTAGGGGTAAATAATAATGCTTTAACTACTTTACAGTTATTATAATACATTAATAATATGACAATAGTGTGACAAAAAAATAAATAAACTGTGAATACAATATAAATATTCTTCTTAAAATAACTAGATAAATTTCAAAATAAGGATAACTTTACATGCTATTTAATATTTACAATTTTAGCTATTAGTTGTATAGTAATTTTGTTAACAAAATATTAATTTTATGTTAACGGTTGAAATTATTTAAATTATAAGGAGAATAATTGATGGACAAGTTCGCTATTTTAACAGGTTTAATAGGTGGATTAGGCTTATTTTTATATGGCATGAAGCTTATGGGAGATGGTCTAGAAAATGCTGCAGGTGAGGGCCTTAAATCAATACTAGAAAAGTTAACGAGCAATAAGTACATAGGAGTTTTAGTAGGGGCACTAGTTACTGCGATAATACAAAGTTCCAGTGCAACGACAGTTATGGTTGTAAGCTTTGTAAATGCTGGATTAATGAACTTATTTCAAGCGGCAGGAGTAATAATGGGAGCTAATATAGGAACAACTATTACAGCTCAAATGGTATCTTTTGATTTAGATGCAATTGCACCATTATTCATAGGCGCAGGTGCTATAATAATGCTAATAGCAAAGAAGAAAAGAGTTAGAGATATAGCAAGTATAGCTTTAGGATTTGGGATTTTATTCATGGGTATGGGCGTAATGGCTGATGCTATGAAACCAATTGCTGAAGCAAGTTGGTTTAAAGATTTTGTAGTTGTAGTTGCAGACAATAGTATTTTAGGTCTAATGGCAGGGCTTGGTATGACAGCTGTTGTGCAAAGTTCATCAGCAACAACTGGTATTCTAGTTGCTTTAGCGACAACTGGTGCAATAGATATGCACTTGGTATTTCCTGTAATATTAGGTTGTAATATAGGAACTTGTGTAACAGCAATATTAGCATCATTAGGAGCAAATAGAACTGCAAAAAAAGCTGCATTAATACACTTACTATTTAACTCATTAGGAGCATTAATTTTCCTACCATTTATAAATCCATTTATAAGATTGGTAGAATCAACTGATCCAACAAATGTAGCAAGACAAGTTGCTAATGCGCATACTATATTTAATATTACTGTTACTGTGTTATTATTACCGTTATCAGCATATTTAGTTAAAATAGTTAACATGATTCTTCCAGGTGATTCTGAAATAGAAAAAGAAGGAGCTATTTATTTAGACAAAAATTTATTAGAAACTCCTATCGTAGCGAATGGACAAGTATTTAAAGAAACAATAAGAATGGCAAATAAAGCAAAAGAGAATTTAGAGTTAGCTATGAAAGCACTCACAGAAAATAGTACAGAATCAGCCGAGAAGGTATATAAAAATGAAAAAATAATAAATGCATTAGAAAAGGATATAACTGATTACTTAGTTGAGCTTTCACAACTGGATTTACCAGAAGAAGACATAAAATTATTTAGTTCAACATATCACGTAATTAATGATATAGAAAGAATTGGCGATCATGCAGAAAATATAGCAGATTTAGCCTTAGAAAAAATGAACAAGAACATTCATCTTGGAGATAATGCTAAAGAGGAATTATCTTTAATATTTGATAGAACTATTAAGGCTATTGAGATTGCTATTGGAAGTTATAATAGTAAAAATTCAACAGCTCCAAAGGAAATAGAGCAAATAGAAAATGAAATAGATAAATTAGAGAAAAAGTTTAGAGAGAATAATATAAAGAGATTAAATGAAAAATCATGTTCTGCAGCATCTAGCGTTATATTCTTAGATTTAATAAGTAATCTAGAGAGAATTGGAGATCATGCCAATAACATTGGAAATGCAGGGAAAAAGCATAATTTATAATAGTATATAAACAATATAAGAGAGTCTGCTTAATTTTTTAGCAGACTCTTTCTATTTTTAGTTATAAAGTCTAATATATATTAGATAAAGATAAAATGTGTATTATATCGCTTTTTGTAATATAATAATATTTATAATAATTTCAGAAGGGAATTGGAGGAATAGATATGGAAAATAAATATGTAATATTTGATACACATGCTCATTATGATGATGAAGCTTTTGATGAAGATAGAGAAAGTGTATTTAAGCAAATTAAGGAAAATGGAGTTATAGGGATATTAAATTGTGCATCTAGTTATGAAAGTATATCAAAAACAAATAAATTGACTTTAGAAAATGATTTTATCTATGGAGCTTTGGGAATACATCCAGAAAATGCAAATGAATTCAATGATGATGTAGAAGAAGAGATTTTAGATTTAATTGAAAAGAATAGAAAGATAATTGCTGTTGGGGAAATTGGATTAGATTATTACTGGGATGAGAATCCATCAAAAGATATACAAAAGAAAGTTTTTAGGCAACAAATGAAGCTTGCAGAAAAGTTAAACCTTCCTGTTGTAATACATGATAGAGAAGCGCACGGAGATACATTGGAAATTATGAAGGAATTTCCTAAAGTAAATGGAATAGTGCACTGTTTTTCAGGTAGTACTGAATTTGCTATGGAATGTATAAAACTTGGATACTATATTGGAATAACAGGCGTAGTTACTTTTAAGAATGCAAAAAAAATAGTTGAGGTAGTTAAGCATGTCCCATTAGAAAAATTATTGGTCGAAACAGATTGTCCATATATGGCTCCAGTACCAAATAGAGGAAAAAGGAATAAATCGGACTATATTGCTTATATAATAGAACAAATAGCTATAATAAAAGAATTAGAGCCTAAAGAAGTTAATTTGGCCGTAAATGATAATTTTAAGAGGTTGATTGGAAATAGTTTATAAAGTAAAATAAAAAAGTAATAATTTCAAAAATTTAACAATTTTGATGTTTTGTTATTACATAATGTTGAAATTGTAGAAAACTTAAGTCTACTTTTTATGAAAGGCTGCAAAGTTGCTATAATTTATAATTTATATTTTGAGTATGCATATGATGCATTTATCCGCAGTTTTATTAATGCAGGAGGTCTTAATTTGACAAAAGCGCTTAATTCAATTATAATGCAAAAGACGCTCTTGCCAAAGGAGGTAAAGTAGATGGTAGAAAAATGTAAGGAATACATGAAAAACAACTTTTCTAACGGTCCAAAGGCAAAAATACTGATAGGTGTAGTACTAGCTGCTATTGTTTTATCAGTGACGTTCATAAACATGAGAAAGACAGTAACAATGAAAATAGACGGTAAAGAAGAAACGTTTGTCACATATAAGGGGACTGTTAAAGATTTGTTGGATACGAAAGGGGTAGAAGTTAACCCTAAAGATAAGGTTCAACCAGCTTTAAATGGTAAGGTATCTGAAGGAGATACAATATCTATTAAGAGAGCTGTTTCAGTAGAACTGACTGTAGGAGATAAACAAGTAAAAATTGATACTGCAGAAGATACTATTGAAGAAATGCTAGAAGTAGAAAAAGAAGAACTTAAGAATCAAGGAATTGAATTTAATGAAAATTTGGACGAGATAGCTCCTGCATTAAGTACGAAAATTACATCGGATTTAAAAATTAACCTTGTTAAGGTTGAAGTTAAAAAAGAGTTAGCCAAAGAGGCTATTGATTTTGATGTAGTAGTTGAGTCAGACGAAAACCTTGATAGTGGACTAGAAGAAGTGAGACAAGATGGAGCTTCAGGAGAAAAGGAAGTCACTTATGAAATAGTTTATAAAAATGGTGCTGAATTTTCTAGATCTGTAAAAAGTTCCAAGGTATTAGCAGAGCCAGTTAATAAAGTAATTGCACAAGGAACAAGAAAAGCTTTTGCAAGTAGAGATGGTCAGCTATTAAATTATAAGAGCGTAATATATTGTGAGTCTACTGCATATAGTGGAGGTGGGATTACAGCAACAGGAAGTGTACCTGTTAGAGATCCAAATGGCATAAGTACTATAGCGGTTGACCCAAGGGTTATTCCTCTAGGAAGTTTAGTTTATGTAGAGGGATATGGAAAGGCTGTAGCGGCAGATACTGGTGGTGCTATTAAAGGAAATATCATAGATGTATATGTAAATTCTGAAGCAGAAGCATATACCGACTGGGGAAGGAAGTATAACGTTCCTGTTTATATTTTAGCTTATCCAGGAGAATGGTAAAATAAGAGGGTGCTCTAAAGTTAGAGCACCCTTTTATTTTCTAATTAATTTGACATAATAAGAATATAAGGATAAATTATTATTTAGATGTAATAAATAAAGTATATCTTTATTTACGGAAAGGAAGTAAATATTTTGATAAAAGAGGTTATTGTTGTTGAAGGTAGAGATGATATAACTGCTGTTAAACAAGCTGTTGATGCTGAAGTTATAGCCGTTGGTGGATTTGGAATAAATGCTAGAGTAATAGAAAGAATAAAAGAGGCTCAAAAAAGAAAAGGTGTAATAGTTTTAACAGATCCTGATTTTGCAGGAGAAAAGATTAGAAGCATAATAGCAAAAAGAGTAAAAGGAATAAAGCATGCATATATAGCTCAAGAAGATGGAATAAAAGGTGACGATATAGGTGTAGAAAATGCAACTCCTGAGGTTATCATAGAGGCATTAAATAGAGCAAAAATATCAGAAGAAGTAGTTAACGAAATATATACTTCAGAAGATATGTTTCATTTTAAACTTACGGGCGATGTTGACTCAAAAAGAAGAAGAATAATCTTAGGAAAAGAGTTAGGAATAGGGTATGGTAATGCAAACCAAATGCTAAGTAGATTAAATAAATATTCTATAACAAAAGAAGAATTTATTGCAGCAATAGAGAAAATAGAAGAAAATTTAGGGGTGAAAAAGTAATGGAGATACAAGATGTAAAAACGGCTGAGTTAGTTAAAAAATATAATTTTAAGTTTTCTAAGAGTTTAGGTCAAAACTTTTTAATAGATGATTCAGTTCCAAGAGATATAGTAGCTGGAGCTGAAGTAGATGAAAATGATTTAGTAATAGAGATAGGACCAGGAGTTGGTACGCTAACAGCTCAATTATTAAATAAGGCTAAAAAAGTAGTAGCCATAGAATTGGATAATGATCTTATACCTATTTTAAATCAAGAAATAGGAGATAATCCTAAATTTACATTAATACATAATGATGCTTTAAAGGTTAACTTTAATGATATAATCGGAGAAGAAAAAAGTGTAAAACTTGTTGCTAATTTACCTTATTATGTTACCACACCTATAATTGTTAAGTTATTAAAGGAAGGTTATAAATTTAAATCATTAACTATAATGATACAAAAGGAAGTTGCAGAAAGAATGAATGCAGATCCTGGGAATAAAGATTATGGATCTCTTTCATTATTAGTTCAATATTACTGTAATACTAAAATAGTTAGAAGAGTACCGCCTCAATGCTTCATACCAAGGCCAAAAGTTGATTCTATAGTTATAAGATTAGATAAATTAAGTGAACCGAAAGTTAAGGTTCAAAATGAAAAATTATTTTTTGATATAATTAGGAATTCTTTTAATATGAGAAGAAAAACTCTTTGGAATGGTGTGAAAAATATTGGATTAAGTAAAGAAAATTTAGAGTTAGCATTTAATGAAGCTGGAATTGATCCAAAAAGAAGAGGGGAAACTTTAACTATAGAAGAGTTTGCAACTTTGTCAGATAGAATATATGAAAAAATGTAGTATTTTTAATTCTTAACTTGAATTTATAAAATTATTTTATAGCTTAAATAAGGCTCGTGAGAAATTTGGTGTAATATCAAATAATCTCACGAGTTTTATTTTTAACATATTTAGATATGCAATGCATATAATGTATTGAATTAATGTAAAGTGGAGGTTCTAGAGGTTTGTCACAATTAAATAAGTTGTATAGAAATTTTATTATTTTACAAGAAGATGAAAGAGGTTACTCTAATTCTAATGACAAAACCTTATCAGGATATTCAAAGATAGAGGCAAGGGGAGATACATGCAAAATTTCTTTTTATGCTCAAAATCTAAGGAATGATGATGATTATTGCATTATGGCTATATGCAATAAGAAAGATACTAAGAAAATAGTAGACTTAGGCAAGATCACTATTTCAGATGGTGGCAAAGCAGAAATAACAAAGGAATATTCTGTTGATGATATAGCAGGATTAGGATTATCTTATGATAAGATATCAGGAGCGGCAATAGCTAAGGTGAAGGATGGAATTCCAATTATAATAATGTGTGGATTTATAAATGGAGAACAACCAAGTGAAAGTTGGAAGAATTACAAGATAGTAAAATCTGCTCATGAAAAAATAAAGGATAAGATTGAATACATTAAGAAAGATGAAAAGAAGAAAAAGGAAGAAAATAAACATCACGAAAATAAACATCATGAAGAGAAGAAAGAAGAAAAGATCTGTGATGAACATAGAGAAGAAGATATTAGAAGTGAAAGACCTATTATAGAGGAAATTGATAATATTGATCCTATAAATGTAGAAGATGAAGAATATTTAGAAGAAGCGAAAGAAGAAAAGGAAATTGCAGAAGAACCTACTGATTTAGAAGGGATTATTAGCGAAGATAATCCGTTTATTAATCAAAAGATTGCAGAAAATCCATTTGATAATAAAACTGGGGATCTTAACTATTATGGAATGAATTCATTAAATAGAGATAGTGATAAGAGTAATATTGATGAAGAAGAAACTATCAATGAAGATAATCCATTTGTTGATAAAGATATTGCAGAAAATCCATTTGAAAATAAAGCTGAAGGCATTAATTATTATGGAATGGATTCATCAAATAGGGGCAATAATAGAAATAAATTTGATGAATACGAAGAAAAGATAGAAGAAAAAGTAGAGGAAATGGTGGAAGAGGATCCAAAGGTATTTACAATAAGGGGAAGTGTCGGAGAATACTTCGAGGGAATTGCTAATGGATTTGAACACTGCAGAGGAGAATATCAAGAAATAAAATACTGTAAGTGGTATAAAATTCCGGTTCATGATTTGCATGAAATGTGCAATATGTCAAATTATAATAGATATACAGTAGCATATTATCCAATGCTTAATTATTATCCATATATAAGAAAGTATGGACATTTTATGCTTGGATATAAGTGTGATAAGGATGGAAATCTAAGATATATAGTTTATGGTATTCCAGGAAAGAAAAATAGGGATGAGCAACCTTATGAAGGAAAAACTGGATTTGTAACTTGGATTAGTAATGAAACTAGGGATGGAATGGGATGTTGGTTAATGTTCTACGATTTCAGAAATTCAACTGTTGTAGTACCTATGCAATAGAGTACTATAATAAGGTGTACTTATAAATCCTAATGAGTATATTAAATGAATAAGAAAAAAATCTATGTAATAACCCTAATGGTATTCCTGATGTTTCTTATAGTCTGTATGAAAAATCTATTTATAAATGATATAAGGAAAGTTGCAATTTCAAATAATAATATAGAAAAATTTGATGTTTATTTGTTGAGAGAGGGAAAATATAAAGTTTCACTACCAGTAGGGTGGGAAATAGATGATAATTCTAATAGTTATATAAATATTAATTTCAATGATGGGAATGATATTTATGGAAATATATCTATAACAAATGGTGATATTGAAACTATTTGTAATGATATAGCTATAAATAAAGATGATATAAAAATAGTAGAAGATGATAGTACTTGGCATATTATAAATAAGGAAAAAGACAATACTATAAATAAATATTATCTTAGAGATTACTCAGAGGGAAAAGTTCTTATGATTAAATATTCCTATATAAAAGGGAACGAAAAAAATAGCATAAATGTTGTCTTTGATAGTATATCAAAGAGTTTTCAATAATCATTTAATAAGATTTGCTATTAAAGAATTAAAGTATTATAATTTATTTATAATTAGGAGAAGCTAATGCTTCTCCTAATTAACTATAAGTTATTGTAGGGATACTATTGACTTTTTAATAGAGGGGGAAGGATATAATTGAAAAAGCCAATAAAGAATATAATCACTATATTAGTAATAATACTGTCGTTTAACTTAACATCTTGCGGGATGATAGATAATATAAAAAATAAATTTAGAAGTGACAATGGTTATTTTGATTACTTAGGAAGTGGAAAAGTAGACGTTATAAGTATTCAAAGTGTTAGGGATAAGTCATTCAAATTTCTTGTAACAGATGATAAAGCTATATTAAACATGTATAACCTTTTATCAAAAGCAAAGGTAAGTGAAAAAAAATCTGATTTACAGCCAGACTATATTTTTGAAGTGAAAATTGGTGATGAAGTTAAAACTTTTAATTATGTAGTTGGAGCTTATGATGGAAACTTTTATAACGATGATATAAGTTTTACAGTTTCTAAAAGATTAGATGAAGGGATTCTTCAAAATTTATCAATAATTAGGAAGCCTAGGGATTTTGAATACATATATTATAATCCTATATTAGATGTTATGAATTTGCAAAAAGAAGCTCTTAATAATGAGAATAATAAGATTGGAATTGATATACAAGAAGATGTAGATTGTTTAAAATATATATTTTCTTCAGATATAGAAGATTTTCTTACGAGAGCTAGAAAGATTACACCTAATGTAGAGATGGTAAATAATAATCAAAATGATTTTGATATTGTTATAAACATCAAAAATAGAGGTCATAATTCAACTAATTATAAGAGCAATATAACGGTGCAAGATAAGAAAAATAACATAGAGTATTATTATTATGTAGTTGGGGAAAATGAATTTAAGGAATGGAATATTTCGATTTATACAAAGGATAATATTCCAAAGGAAATAGAGAAAAATTGGTAGGAGGTAAGTGATATGTCAGGTTGTTCAACTTGTCCAAGTCAAAATAAATGTAGCTCAAAGGATACTGTTGGAGCACAAGGTTGTGGTAAGTTATTACCGAAGTATGGTGAAATAAAAAATGTAATTGGAATAATAAGTGGTAAAGGTGGAGTTGGTAAATCTACAGTTACTGGAATACTAGCAAGTACATTAAGAAAAAAAGGATATAAGGTAGGCGTTTTAGATGCTGATATAACAGGTCCTTCAATGCCAAGATTCTTTGGTATAAGTAATAAAAGAGCGGTTATTGAGCCTATTGATGAAAATAATTTTAAATATAATCCAGTAGAATCAAAAGGTGGAGTAAAGGTACTATCAATGAATCTACTAATACCAAAAGAAGATGATCCTGTTGTTTGGAGAGGTCCTATAGTTACAAGCGTTCTAACTCAATTATTTACTGATACGGTTTGGGGAGAACTGGATTACTTATTAATAGACATGCCGCCAGGAACATCAGATATAACTTTAACAGTAATGCAAAGCTTCCCTATTACAGAGCTTATTATTGTTTCAACACCACAAGACATGGTATCTATGATAGTTAAAAAGGTAATAACAATGGCAAATAAGATGCCTTTACCAATAAGAGGTGTTGTGGAGAATATGTCTTATATAAATTGTCCAGGTTGTGATACTAAAATGAGAGTATTTAGTAAGAAGTCAGCAGAGGAACATGCTGAATATTTAGGGGTGCCTTTAATTGGAGAACTTCCTATAAATGTAGATTTAACTGAAGCTTTAGAGCAAGGAATAGCAGAGGAATATGTAATAAATAATGATTTATATTCATTAATTTTTGAAGGTTTGTATTAGTAGGAAATACATAAAATATATATTGATGGGTAAAATATTATTGATATTAATATAGAAAGGAAGATTATAGTATGGAAGCTCATGTAGATAAAGATACTTGTATTGGATGTGGATTATGTACATCAATTTGTGAATCAATTTTTGAAATGGATGATGATGGGAAGGCTGTAGCTAAAAATCCTGATGTTCCTAGTGAATTAGAAGATGAAGCTAAGGATGCAGAAGCTAGTTGTCCAGTAAATGCAATAAGCGTATCATAATAAAAAGATGCTTGATATCAAGCATCTTTTTATTATTAAAAAAAATCTACTATTTTATCTTGAGTCATTTTAGGCTTATTACTAGTGCTACAGCTCAAGTTATTAGAATCAATATTAACTATTGCACCAACACTTAAATAATCACTTACTTGAGTAAGTGGAACTTTAACAACAGTATCATCATCTAAAGCCACAAAAGCTTCAAAATAATTATAGTCAATAATTTTACCTTTCAAAATAACACCACCTAAATATTGATAATGTTATTTTGTGCAAAATCAAAGAATATAATACAAGAAGTAAACTATTTATAAAGGTCCTTATAAATTATTTTAAATACCTTTAATGCTTCTTCTATCTTAGGTTTTAAAAGGTTCTTCCTAGATTCATATTCTTCTTTTCCCTTTTGAGTTAAGGAATAAACTTTTTGAAATTTCTTTTTAGGATCATCCCATTCACCAATTACATATTCATCTTTTTCTAGTTTTTTTAGTAAAGGATAAATACCACCAGTACTAGGAACCCAAAGTCCGTTTGTACGCTCACCTATCTTATTTGCAATGTCATTTCCATTTGAAGGACCAATGCTAAGTATATGAAGAACATATATAGGTAATAGTCCTTTAGTAAATACTTGACCAACGGATTCCTTTTCCTTTTGAATTTTTTTTAATTCTGAAAGTTTTCTTTTGTATTCTTCATGGAGTCTTTTTTCTTCCTCTTTTATATCTTCTATACTGCTTAGGTGAAGGTTGTAATTATCCATATTAATTAACCTTTTGAATTGCTAGTCCAAGTAACCCTGGTCCTCCATGTACTCCTAAAGCAGGGCTTATTTGAGAGATATCAAGACTAACTATGTTTTCTAAGCCCTTTAGAGATTCCATGAAATTTTTGGCTTCTTCTAGAGCTCCACCTTGAAGTACCCAAACTTTACAAGGTCCTAAAGCAAGTTCATCCTTTAATATATTTGTAAGCTTTAATATTGATTGTTTTCTTCCTCTAGCTTTACATACAGTATAGTAGATACCTTCTTCATCAACAGTTACAATAGGTTTTAAATTCAACATTTCTCCTATTGTACCAGATATCTTTCCTATTCTTCCGCCTCTTTTTAAGTATTCTAATGTATTTATCGTAAAGTATCCAGTAATACGTTTTCTTATTTTTGGAATTTCAGATACTATTTCTTCAAATGTTTTTCCGTCATTAATTAAATTAGCTACTTCTAATGCAACAATACCCTCAGGCATAGCTAAAATTTTTGTATCAAATACATAAGATGTTAGCTTAGGATGATCCTCTAGTGCTAATCTTATTGAGTTAAAAGTTCCTGATAGGCCGCTAGAAATAGTTACAGCAATAACATGGGTATATCCTTCATTTTCTAATGAAACTAAAATTTCTTCCATATTTTCTGCACTAGGTAAAGAGGTTTTAGGAACTTCTTTTTCTAAGTTATTGTAAATTTCGTCAGCAGATATATCTATCTTATCTCTATATTCTTTATGAGAATAAGCAATTCTAAGTGGAAGTAAATGAATATTTTTTTCTTTAAGTGTCTCAAGAGATAAATCACACGCGCTATCAACTATTAATGCTATTTTTTGCATAAAAATCCTCCTAATATCAAATCATTTAATATAATTCTATCATCTCAAAATCTTCAAAATCTATACATTTTTATTATATCATAGCAAATGTATATATCAATACTGATAATTAAAAACTATATCACTATTGATATAGTTTTGTTAAGAGAAATTTTTATTTGTCAACTTTAGATAAGTATAAAAAGAAGTAAATATAGAAGAAAATACCACGTATTGGAAGTATATCTATTGAAATCTAGTTATATTATAATTTGAAATGAATATTTTTAGAGCGTATAATGAATACTATAATAAATACAATATATTGTGTAACGGGGGTAGTTTAAGTGCTATATGTAGTAAAAAGAGATGGGAGAGAAGTTTCCTTCAATTCAGTGAAAATAGCTACGGCAATAAGAAAAGCAGGGGATGAAATAGGGGAAAAGCTTAAGGAAGTTGAATTATTAGATATTGTAAAAAAGGTAATAAATTATATTGAAGAAACAGGCAATGAAAAGATAACAGTTGAAGAAATTCAGAACTTAGTTGAAAAATCTTTAATTGATAGTAATTATAGAAATATAAAAATTGCATATTCGAGCTATAGAAAAGAGAGAACTAAGGTTAGAGAAATAAAATCAGATTTAATGAGGGCTATTGAACAGATAGGTATAGAAACTGATAGGGATAATGCTAATGTTGGAAATAATTTTAGTTCTAAATTATTAAGAATAGCATCAGAGTCTAATAAGTGGCATAACTTAGCTATGATGCCAAAACATCTAGCAAAAGCACATGAAAATGGAGATTTATATTATCATGATTTAGATAGCTATAATCTAACCATTAATTGTTTACACATACCGACAAAAGAAATATTAGAACGAGGATTTAATACAGGTTATGGAACTATTAAAGTCCCTAAAAGGATAGAAACAGCGGCGGAACTTTCTTGTATATTACTTCAATCAAGTCAAAATGATATGTTTGGAGGGCAGTCACATCCTGACTTTGATAATGATATGGCTGTATTTGTTGATCTTACAAGAAAAGAAATAAAGTTAGAATTAGAAGAGCTTGGATTAGATAAGGATAAGATAGAAAAATTAGCAGAAGAAAGATTAAAAAAGAAGATACATCAAGCAATGCAAGGTGTTGTTTATAATTTGAATACAATGCATTCTAGGGCAGGCTCACAGGTTCCTTTTAGTTCTATAAATCTAGGTATACCAAATTCAGAGGATGCAGCATTAATATGTGAGATATTCTTATTAGAATATGAGAAGGGATTAGGCAAGGGTGAACAACCAATATTCCCTAATATAATATTTAGAGTTAAAGAGGGAATAAATAGAGAGCCAGAAGATAAATATCATTATTTATATCAATTAGCATGCAGAGTTGCAGCTAAGAGGATGAATCCTACATTTATGAATATAGATGCTGATTTTAACAAGGAATATTATGATATGGGATATATGCCAGCAACTATGGGGTGTAGAACTTATTTAATGAAAAATATTAATGGAGAACCAGGATGCAAGGGAAGAGGTAATATTGCTCCAGTGACAATGAATTTACCTAGAATAGGAATTCAAGCAAAAGGAAATATTGATGATTTCTTTGATATCTTAGATAAAAGATTAGAGTTAGCAAAGGAATCATTACTTTATAGATATGACGTATTAAAGAAACTTAAGGTTAAGGATTTACCTTTTGTTGCAGGGCAAGGCTTACTTAAGGGGTCTGAAGGTCTATCTCAAGAGGATTCTATAGAACCTATATTAAAGCAAGGAACTTGGGGGATAGGATTTATTGGGCTTGCAGAAACTTTAATTGCATTAACTGGCCATCATCATGGAGAAGATGATGAAGCTAGAAAGTTAGGATTTAAGATTGTTAGTCATATAAGAAGTTTCATTGATAGAGCAACAGAAGAAACAAAATTAAATTGGAGTTGTTATGCTACACCAGCAGAAGGACTTTCTGGAAAATTTATAAAGAAAGATAAAAAATCATTTGGAATTATTAAAGGTGTAACTGATAAAGATTATTATACTAATAGTTTCCATATATCAGTTAAATATCCTATATCAATAAAAGATAAAATTGACATTGAAGCTCCTTATCATAAGCTATGTAACGCTGGACATATAAGTTATATAGAAGTAGATGATACTCCATCAGGAGAATCAATAATGGATATATTAAATTATGCATATAAGTGCACAAATATAAGTTACTTAGGAATAAACTTTCATATAAGATATTGTAAGAGTTGCGGAAAGTATTTAAATAGTAGTGAGAGAAAGTGTCCAGATTGCGGAAGTGAGGATATTCAAGGGGTTTCAAGAGTGACTGGATATTTAAGTCTTGATGAAAGGTTTGGACCTGGTAAGTTTGAAGAAAGAGCAGATAGGATATCTCATTCTGGAAGTAAAAAAAATAATTATAGAGTTTTATAGAAGTTTATAATTATTAAAAAAGTAGGGTTTTTAAATAACCCTATTTTTTTTATGCTTTAAATAAATGCAAGATTTTTTATTTTTATTGCAATTTATTGTATTTATTTAGGCTATTAAAATATAATGAGCATAAAATTTGAAATAATTTTCTTAAAACTTGCAATTTTTATAATAATTAACCTTGTTTTACTTGTTTGAAGCTAGTGGATATGATAAAATGATTATTAATAATTTTCAAAAAATTATGAATTATTATCTGGAGTTGGGGTTAATTAATTAGCAATAAGTAATAAGTAAAATTAAAGGGGGAAGCTTATGTCTGTTAAAAATTTAAATAATGGCAAAGAAGTCTTTATTGTAGATACTACTTTAAGAGACGGAGAGCAAACAGCAGGAGTGGTTTTTGCAAATGAAGAAAAAATTGAAATAGCATCTATGCTAAGTGAACTTGGGGTTGATCAACTAGAAGTAGGGATTCCTACTATGGGTGGAGATGAAAAAGAAGCCATAAAACAAATTGTAAAAAGAAATCAAAAATCAAGTATTATGGCTTGGAATAGGGCAGTTATAAGAGATATACAAGAGTCAATAGATTGTGGAGTAGATGCAGTGGCAATATCAATATCAGTTTCTGACATTCATATACAGCATAAACTTAAAACTTCTAGAGAATGGGTTTTAGACAATATGGTGAAATCCGTAGAGTTTGCAAAGAAAAATGGTTTGTATGTATCTGTAAATGGAGAAGATGCTTCAAGGGCTGATAGAGAATTTTTGATTCAATTTATAGAAGCTGCAAAACAAGCAGGTGCAGATAGGTTTAGATATTGTGATACAGTAGGAATAATGGAGCCATTTAAAATCAAAGAAGATATAAAATATCTATGTTCTCAAACAAATTTTGATATAGAAATGCATACTCATAATGATTTTGGAATGGCAACTGCAAATGCTATTGCAGGAATCATGGGCGGGGCATCTCATGTTGGGGTAACTGTTAATGGTTTAGGAGAAAGAGCAGGAAATGCCGCATTAGAAGAAGTTTTAATGGCATTAATGTTTGTATATAACTATGAAGGTAATATAAATACTACTATGTTTAGGGAAGTTTCAGAATATGTATCCAGAGCATCAGGTAGAATATTACCGTCATGGAAAGCTATTGTAGGAGATAACATGTTTGCGCATGAGTCAGGAATACATGCGGATGGGGCAATAAAAAATCCTAAAAATTATGAAGCTTTTGATCCTGGAATAGTTGGGTTAGAAAGGCAAATAGTTATAGGAAAACATTCCGGTAAAGCTGGAATTATAAATAAATTTAGAGAGTATGGAATAGAGTTAGATACTAATTCAGCACAAGATATATTAGAAATGGTACGAGCTACTTCAGTAAGATTAAAGAGAAGTTTATTTGATAAAGAACTTGTTAAAATATATAAAGAGTACTTGAGGATAAATGAAGAGAAAGTTAATTAAATAAAAGGGGGCAATAAATTAATGGGGGACAACTTAGTTTACAAGATACTAAAAAATCACTTGATTGAAGGTAGCGTAGGAGTTGGCAGGGAAATAGGAATTAAAATAGATAGAACATTAACACAAGACTCTACAGGAACAATGGCGTATTTGCAACTAGAAGCAATGGGAATAGATAGAGTTAAAACAAAGAAGTCTGTAGCCTTCATAGACCATAATATGCTTCAACAAGGATTTGAAAATGCTGATGACCATAAATTCATACAAACGGTGGCATCAAAATATGGTGTTTATTTTTCAAGGCCAGGTAATGGAATATGCCATCAAGTATTTTTGGAAAGATTTTCAGTTCCTGGAGATACTCTTATAGGATCTGACAGTCATACTCCTACAGCTGGTGGAGTTGGAATGCTTGCTATGGGAGCAGGTGGATTAGATGTAGCATTAGCCATGGGGGGAGGAGCTTATTATATAACTACCCCTAAGGTATGTAAAATTAATTTAATTGGTTCATTAAAACCAATGGTTACAGCTAAGGATATAATACTTGAAGTTCTTAGGATGATAACAGTTAAAGGTGGTGTTTCTAGAATATTTGAATATTGCGGAGATGGAGTAAAAACACTTTCAGTTCCTCAAAGAGCTACAATTACTAATATGGGAGCTGAACTTGGAGCAACTACATCTATATTCCCTAGCGATGAAAAAACATTAGAATACTTTAAAGCACAAGGGAGAGAAGAGGATTGGATAGAGTTTAAACCAGATGAAGATGCTGTATATGATGAGGAAATTACAATAAATTTAAGTGATTTAAAGCCTTTAGCAGCTAAGCCGCATAGTCCAGATAATGTTGAAGAAGTAGAGTCAATCGGAAAAATAAAAATAGATCAAGTTGCTATTGGAAGTTGTACAAATTCCTCTTATGAAGATTTAATGAAGGTAGCTAGAATATTAAAGGGGAAAAAGGTGCATAAAGATGTAAGTTTAGTTATAGCACCTGGTTCTAGACAAGTTATGGAGATGATAGCTAGAAATGGAGCTTTAGGAGATATAATAAGTGCAGGAGCAAGAATATTAGAAAATTCTTGTGGACCATGCATAGGAATGGGGCAAGCTCCTGGAACGGATGGAGTATCATTAAGAACCTTTAATAGGAACTTTTATGGAAGAAGTGGAACACTATCTGCTAAAGTATATTTAGTAAGCCCTGAAACAGCTGCAGTTTCAGCGATAAATGGAGTTCTTACAGATCCGAGAGAAATTGATGTAGATATTAATATAGAAATGCCAAAAGAATTCCTAATAGATGATTCTATGATTATAGCTCCTGAGGAAGAGGGAGATAAAGTAGAAGTTGTAAGAGGACCTAATATAAAGCCTTTTCCTGTAAATAAAGAGTTAGGCGATAAGGTTGAAGGAAAAGTGTTAATTAAGGTTGAAGATAATATCACAACTGACCATATAATGCCATCTAATTCAAAATTATTACCATTTAGATCTAATATACCTTATCTATCAGAGTATTGTTTCAATACAGTTGATGAAGAATTTCCAAAGAGGGCTAAAGAAAACAATGGTGGAATAATAGTTGCTGGTAATAATTATGGACAAGGCTCAAGTAGAGAACATGCAGCATTGGCACCTTTATATTTAGGAGTAAAAGCTGTAATTGCTAAATCTTTTGCAAGAATTCATAAGGCAAACCTTATAAATAATGGAATTATACCAATGGAATTTGAAGCAGAAGTAGATTATGATAAGGTAGGGATTTTAGATGAGCTTTTAATAAGTGATATTAAAAGAGCTTTAGTTGATGGTAAAGCTAGAATAAAAGATATAACCAATGGAACTAGCTTTAATGTATATATTAACTTAACTAAAAAGGAGATTGATGTAATAAAGGCTGGCGGAAGGTTAAATTATGTTAAGATAAATAGATAATAATAAAATGAATAGACAATAATAAAATGAATGGCATGCAAAATTTAATTGTTTTGTATGCCATTTTTTATATTTAATAGGATATAATAAAGGTAAAAGTGTATAACATAGGGGGAATTATGAAAAGTAAGGGAAAAAGAATCATTTTATTAATGGCTATGGTTATTATAGTGACAGTAGGGGTATTTTTTATTCCTAGAGTTGAGGTGTTATTAAATAACTTTAATAACAAAGCTGTAGAGGATACTGACAATATAAGCCCTGATGAATATTTAAATGAAGATATAGAAAATATAGAAGTAAAAGATAATGATATAAAAACCATAGAAATAGTTGCTACAGGGGATTTTTTAATACATAAGGAGATACTGGAAACTCAATATAATGAAGAAAATAATACATATGATTTCAAAAATACTATTCAATATGTAAAAGATTATTTAAATAGTGCAGACTTAACTATTGCGAATTTAGAAGGAACACTTTCTGGTATAGAGAATTATGGATATTCAGGGTATCCAAGCTTTAATGCTCCAGATGAATTAGCAGATGCTATGAAGTGGGCGGGAGTAGATGTTGTTAATAATATGAATAATCATTCTTTAGATAGAGATGTACGAGGGTTTAATAGAACTAGAAGTATTCTTAAAGAAAAAAGTTTTGATATAATAGGAACAAGAGAGAGTACGAATGATAATAGGTATGTAATAAAGGATGTTAATGGAATTAAGGTTGGTATAATATCATATAGTTATTCAATGACTGCTGAAGGTGGAGCAAGGGGATTAAATGGTACAACTATACCAGAAGAACTTTATCCATTAATGAATACATTTAGAGAAGATACATTAGATTTAGATCTTCAAGAAATGAAAGAACAGATACTTGATATGAGAAATAATGGAGCGGAAGTTATTATTTTTTATATGCATTGGGGAGAAGAATATGAATTAGAACCAAATAGCACACAGATAAATATGGCTAAATTTCTAGCAAATCAAAATGTAGATATAATATTTGGGACACATCCACATTCATTACAACCTATAGATATTATTAAATCAGAAGATGGGCTTAACGAAACAGCTGTAATTTATTCAATGGGTAACTTTTTATCAAGTCAAAGAACTGAGAGAATACAAAATCCATATACAGAAGATGGAATTATTGTATCAGTAAAATTAAAAAAGAACATCAATACAAATGAGATTGAAGTTGAGTACCCAACATATATACCGACTTGGGTTAATTGGTATGAAAAGGACGGAAAATTATTTTATGAAGTTGTTCCTGCTACTATTAATGATGCAGATTACTTAACTGAAGAAGGAAAAGGTAGAGTGATTGAATCATTAAATAGAACTAAAGGAATAATAGAAAAATATAATGATAAAATTAAAATAAGAGATTAATTTAAATAGAGGAGTAATTTAAAAATAAAAGGGGATGTAGTCATAGATGAAAGATACTATAAGACTTTCAGGGATAGCTTATGAAAGTTTAGTTAATGGTCCAGGAATAAGAAGAGTATTTTTTTCTCAAGGATGCAAACATAACTGCGAAGGATGTTTTAATCCGGATACACATGATTTTAATGGTGGAGAAGAACGTAATATAGATGAACTAATTAAAGATGTAGTAAAAAATCCTATGATTAAAGGAGTTACTTTTAGTGGAGGAGATCCTTTTGAAAGAGCAGAAGAGTTTGCATATATGGCAAAAAGTTTTAAAGAAAATAAATTAAATGTATGGAGTTATACAGGATATACTTTTGAAGAAATATTAATTAATTTAGATAAAAGAAATGGTTGGCGAGAATTGATTAGTAATATAGATGTTTTAGTAGATGGTAAATTTGATAAAAATAAGATGAAGGATGGTTTGAGATTCAGAGGCTCAACCAATCAAAGGATAATAGATGTAAAAAGAACTTTGCAAGAAAAAAAAATATGTGAATTAGAGTATTAGTTATATTTTGCGAATATAAAGGCGAAGGTAAATAGATATGTTCCATAAGCTAATAGTTGCGCAAAGAAGTACTAGGTTCAGAAAAACTACTATGCCAAGAGTTTTGGTTAACTCGCTAGGCTCAAACAAACCAACAACACTAAGGCATAGTAGCTTCTCTTTCACCAAGTACTTCTAATCGCTCGCTATAAGCTTATTTCTCATATTCTATTTAACTTCGCCAATTTATATTTATAATTTATAATACTAAGTTAAAGAGTTGAGGAAAAAAACTTACGGATTTTGTATAAAAGATGCTTTGCACTTATTGTTTTTAATCTTGCAGAATAAAACAACATTAACATTTCACTCTTTCACGCTTAAATTTTCACTAAATAAATTGCTTCGCAAAATACAACAATAGTGTTATAATAAATAAAAAAAATATACATATAGTATTCGTATATGCTTAAAGATATGGTTCAAGTGTCTCTACTAGGAAACCGTAAATATCCTAACTACGAAGATTCGATTATCGCCATGTAATTTGCTTTGGCCTTATTACTTGAATTATAAAAAAAGAAGACAAGCTTTTTAAGAATACTATAGAAAAGTAATAAAGGGGATAGTTATATGGAAAAGTTAAAAGAAAAAATAATTACTGAAGGAAAAGTAAGAGAAGGAAATATATTAAAGGTTGATTGTTTTTTGAATCATCAAATGGATATAAAGTTTTTAAATGAAGTAGGAGAAGCTTTCAGAGAAAGATTTAATGGTGAAAGAATAGATAAAATACTTACAATTGAAGCATCAGGAATTGGGATAGCAGCTATAGCTTCTCAATATTTTAATTATGTTCCAGTAGTTTTTGCAAAGAAAACAGAAAGCTTAAATCTTGATAAAGATGTATATGAATCAGAAGTGCATTCATTTACTAAGAAAAAGACATACAAAGTTAGAGTTGGAAAACAGTTTTTAAATGAAGGCGAAAACATATTAATTATAGATGACTTTTTAGCAATGGGTTGTGCAGCTAAGGGAATGATTGATATAGTTAAACAATCAGGTGCTAATTTAGTTGGAGTGGGAATAGTTATAGAAAAAGGATTCCAAGAAGGCAGAAGTATTTTAGAAAGTATGGGAGCTAGAGTTGAGTCATTAGCTATAATTGATAAATTTGAAGATAATAAGGTAGTATTTAGATAATTAAAAAATTAAGAAATTAAGAAATTAAAGAATGAAAGAATGAAAGAATTAGTGAAGAAACTCAACCTATGTTGAGTTTCTATTATTTATATAAAGGAAAGAATCTCAAGCAAATGCTTGAGATTCCACTATAATTCTATAATTTTTTACTCTTTCATTTTTCACTATTTACTAAGGTAGTATTCCATAACATTTCTTACCTTAGGTACAGTAACATGACTACTACCTCTACCTTTAACATCTTCTATAATCATAACTAAAGAAATTTTAGCTGTATCTGGATCTACGGATACAAACCAGCCATTTTCTGTTCCAGTAGTATCATCTTGGGTCTTCTTAATTTCAGCAGAACCTGTTTTACCTGCAACTCTAAAGCCAGGGACAGCTCCATCTGGAATAGTTGAACCAGAATCATTGATTAATGCAGTAAAAGAATCTATTAATGTTGGTAAGTATTCTTGTGCTATAGCACCTTGTTTCCAAACCTTTGCATCAGTATTTTCACTTATTACTAATCTTGGCTGCATTATATTTCCGCCATTTGCTAAGGCACTATAAGATAAAGCTACATTTAATGGAGTAACCATAAGCTCACCTTGTCCATATCCGGTATCTGCTAGTAGAATTTCTCTGTTTAAATTTCCATCATTAGAAATTTGAGATTCTTGCATAGGATATTCAAAGTTTAACTCTTCTCCGATTCCGAAATTTTTAATTCCATTTATAAACTTCTCACTACCTAGTTCTAGGGCCACTTGTCCGAAGTAAATATTATCTGAATGATTAACTGCATCTTTTAGATTTACAGCTTTTCCTGGATCAGTTACTCTAGTTATTTTAAAATCTCCCCAAGAACTATCTTTTTGCCAACCTAAGCCGCTAATATCTCTTGTTGCATTAGGATCTATAACACCATTTTGTAACCCTATTGCAGAAGTTAAAAGCTTCATAGTTGATCCAGGAGAATATGTTTTGTTAAATCTATTTATTTCATCAGCATTATTTGTTTCTTCCCATTTTGCTTTTTGAGTTTTAGTTACATAAGTTGTAAACACATTTGAGTCAAATGAAGGGGCACTCACCATAGCTAATACCTCACCGGTTTTAGGATTAACAGCAGTAGCAGCTCCCTTTTCACCAGTCATTTCACTATATATCTTACTTTGTAGTTCAGAGTCTATAGATATTTTTATATTCTTTCCATCTTCGCCATCTTTTTTTGCAATAGTTATTTTTTCTTCCCCACGTTCGATATATATTTCAGCTGAATCTCTACTCCTCAATGTATCTTCATAAACTTGTTCTAAGCCAGCTTTACCTATAAGGCTTGTGTCATGATAGTCTTTATCTTTATTAGCTTCAAGTTCCTCAGCTGTTATACTTCCTATATAACCTATTAATCTTCCAAAAGCTTCACCACCGACATATACTCTACCAGGTTTAGGTTGAATTAGAATTCCTTCTCCTTTTCTATTAGCTAACTTTGGAACTTTAGAGTCATTTTGTAATATATCAACCAATGGAATAAATTGCTCAGGATTAGTGTTTGCTTCAAGTTTTGTTTTTATGTTTTCTTCACTAATATCAAGAATACTAGCTATTTCAGCGATTTTAGAATCTATATCTGATAAATTAAACTTAGCAGGATATAAGCCTATAGTATCAATAGTCCCGTCTTGCGCTAATGGATTACCATCTTTATCAAATATACTTCCTCTTTTAGATGGAATAGTACTTACTCTTATTTTATCATCCTTAGTCATTTGAGGGAAAATTAAGCTTTCATCCCATTTTACTTTATATTCTTTATCTTCTTTAACTAATGTTAATTTATAATCTGCAAGAGTAACATCACCTGCTATAGTATTCATACTTAATTTAAAGGGAACAATAATTTGATTATCAGCTTTTTCTTTATCACCAGAAACATCTAAGGATAAATTACTAGCATTTATTGCAGAAAATATATTAGAATATCGTGTAGTAAAATCTTCTTCTGATATAGTTGATTTTGAATCATTTGTTAGCATTTGATACATACCTACATAGTCACTTTGAATCCATTTTTCAGTGTAGTTATCATAAGCCTTTTGAGCTTTATCCATTTTTGAACATCCACTGATTAATAGTATAAATGACAATAATATTGTAGGAATTATGATTATCCTCTTAATTTTCATATTCTCATCTACCTTCATAAATTATTATATTTACTATTAATTATATCATTTAAATTAATAGGTTTACATAATTTTGTATATTTTATATGAATAAATTAATGATATGTTTAGCTCATAACCTTATTGGATTTAACAGTAAGTTGCAAAGAAGAGTAATCTATTAAGAAAAGAAATTATTATAGTAAAATACTTTAAGAAGGCGATCTATATTATAAGATATTTGAACTCTTAAGATAATTTATAAAATAAAAAAGCGCCGAAGCGCTTTATAAATAAATGGGGGATGGGACCTGTATTAAACAGGTTTTGTATCTACATTAGTATTATTTACAGAAATAAAATTTTTATACAATAAAATAAAAAATTATTTAAATAAAATATTTTTTCAAACAAATAATAATTATTATCCATTGAATAGCTTTTATAATAGTGGTATTATGATTAAAAGATAGTTTTAGACGAGGTGATTAAATGAAGGTATCATATAGGGGCTTTACATGCTCTCAAGGAGATGTAAAAGTATTTTATTTATTTGAGAACAATATTAACTTACCAAAAGAAGAGATAAATAAACACGTTGTTTTAGCACAAAGTAGAAATTTATTTAATGGTAAAGAAGGAGAATTATATACATTTACAATAGATTCTAATGATTCAATTCAAACAATTATACTAGTAGGTTTAGGAAAAGAGGAAGAATTTACTGTTGATGTAGTTAGAAAAGCAACTGCAAAAGCCATTAAAAAAGCTAAGGAATTAAAAGTGAACTTAGTGTTCTTAAGACTTCCAAAGACTGAAACAATAGAAATTGAAGAATTAATTAAAAATGCAGAAATTGCAGCATTTTTATCAGAATATACATTCAACAAATATAAGTCTGATGTAAAAGAAGAAAATGAATTAGAAGTATCAATTGGAAGATGCGGAATTAAGGAAGCAACTCCAGAAATATTATCTGCAATTGAAGAGGGCAGAGAAATAGCAAATGGTATTATAGTTGCTAGAAATTTAGTAAATGAACCATCAAATGTAATTTATCCAGAAACTTTGGCTAATAAAGCTGTTGAAGTTGGAGCAGAAAGTGGATTTGAAGTTGAAGTTCATGGAGTAGAAAAAATTAAAGAATTAAACATGGAAGCTTTCTATAATGTAGCTAAGGGATCTTCAAAGGAACCTAAGCTTATAGTTATGAGATACTTTGGAGATAAGGATAATAAAGATAAGGTTCTTGGTTTAGTAGGAAAAGGCTTAACTTATGATTCAGGTGGATACTCAATAAAGCCAACTGACAGTATGCTAGATATGAAATCAGATATGGGTGGAGCAGCGTCTGTAATTGGAGCTATGTCAATTATTGCAAAAAGAGGTTTAAAGCTTAATGTAGTAGCAGTAGTAGCAGCTTGTGAAAACTTAATATCTGGAGATGCGTATAAACCAGGTGAAGTAATTGGATCTATGGCTGGTAAGACTATAGAAGTTGTTAATACAGATGCTGAAGGAAGATTAACTTTAGTAGATGCTGTTCATTATATAATAACTGAAGAAAAGGTTAATGAAGTTATAGATTTAGCTACATTAACAGGAGCAGCTTTAGTTGCACTAGGAGAAACTACAACAGCTGTAGTTACAAATAATGATAAGTTCTTTGATGAATTAAAATCAGCTTCAGAATATACTGGAGAAAAGATGTGGCAATTACCTGCATTTGATGATTATAAGAAATTAATTAAATCTGACATAGCAGATTTAAAAAATAGTGGTGGAAGATTTGCAGGTACAATAACTGCTGGATTATTTATTGAAGCATTCGTACAAGATAAGCCTTGGTTACATTTAGACATAGCTGGAACAGCTTGGGCTTCAGGTAATAGTGACTTATGTGTAAAGGGTGGAACAGGTGCTCCAGTTCACACATTATATGAATTAGCAAAGAGAAGAAGTAAATAATCACAATAAGATAAAATATAGATTTTTATAATCTTGAACTAATCCTATAAAGTGTACTTTTTTAGTAGTACTTTATAGGATTTTTTTATAATAAACTAAAGAATAAGATACAATATAAATAAAGTTATGAAGAAAGAGAGTGCTCGAGTATGTATAGCGAAAACAAGAATGCTACCAGTAATAAAACTTTAATTAATATTATGTATTATTTTGAATCATTAGTTTTAAATTCTATAAATAAGAAATTAAAAGATGAAAATAAATTATCTTTAAATAAAAATATTAAAGTAGGAAAGTTTTCGGCTATTAATGCAATTATACCCGAGGGTATAGATGGACTAAGTGGAGAGACGATTATAGAAGTAATATTGCATAAAAATAGAAAGGATTACTTTAGAGTAGATAAGGAACTCATTGAAAAGTTAAATAATTCAATAAAAAATTCAAAATTATCTATAAAAAGTATATTGTTTGTATTTGGAAGTGAATTTACACAAGAAGAAGTGTCTACGTTAGAGAAGATATATGGAGAAAAAATAGATTATAAGGTCAAAGTATGGGGGTTAGATGAATTATGTAAAATTGACAATAAGTTTAATAATTTTAGAAATGGGGATTTTTCAAAGATAGTTGAGTTTTTATTAAGCAACTTAGTAAGTGAAGCTTTAAATCAAAGTGACGATGGATGGAAGAAAATACGAGAAGAACGAATAAATGAACTTAAAAAGATATACAGTAGAGATGAATTAGTTTTATTCTTGGGGGCAGGTGTATCTAAGGAGGCTGGTATAGGAGATTGGGATGATTTAATGTCTGATTTATTAATACTTATGATAATGAAGGAGTTAGAAGAGAAAAATATTAGTATAACTTCCGAGGAAAAAGAGTTTATTATAATGAAAATGAAAGAAACAAATAATAAATCGCCTCTATTGCAATCGGCACTTATAAAATCAGCATTGGGAGATTCCTTTGAAGAAAGTTTAGCACAATTATTATATAAGAATATTAATAATGGTAATGGAAATTCAAGTTTATTAAATAGTATTTCAAAATTATGTTTAGAAGGAAATAATGGAACTGGAATTAAAGCTATTGTTACATATAATTTTGATGACTTACTAGAGGATAACTTCAATAAATATGGTATAAAATATAACTCTTTATATAGTGAATTAGATTACTCAACTTCTGATAAACTAGGAATTTATCATGTTCATGGATTTTTACCACGGAATCCTGATAAATATGAACGATTATCAGAAGGGTTATTAGTATTTTCTGAAGATAGATACCATAGTCTATATAATGATCCATATTCTTGGACTAATATAACTCAACTAAATTTTCTAAGGGAAAATACTACATTAATGATTGGATTATCATTAACAGATCCAAATTTAAGAAGACTTCTATCTATAAGTAACAGAAAGAATAAACTTAGAAAACATTATGCAATTATGAGAAAAAAGGACTTTAGATTATCAATGGAGGATTTTAGTATAAATGAAAATATCCTTAAATCTTTTAATAATATAAACAATGAGCTTCATGCAGCAGCTTTTGAACAATTAGGAATAAATATTATATGGGTAGAAAGTTATGATGAAATCTCGGATATAATAGATAGAATTAGAGAGAATTAAATGAAAGAAGTAAGCTTTATTACATTAAAAAGGTTAATATCTTATTTATATAAAGGGGCTCGCGTTTCGCGAGGCCCTTTATATAATGTCTGTAAATCTATCAAAAAAGTCAAAAATGCAACGATGTATACCACCATATAAATTAGATTTACCATCGAGTTTATTTTCAAGTAAAGTAATATCCTTAGAAAAAATAGAGTTGATTTTTTGGTTAACTAATGTTAAGTATTCAGGTATATAATCAATTAACTCACTATGTATAAATATGTTATCTGGTGCAAAAAAGTTAAATATATTGGTTAACCCCATAGCTATAAACTCTATATTTCTAGATATAGCCTCAATTGCAACTTTATCATTTGATTTATATAAATCACAAAGTTCCTTTACTGTAGATATTTTTTTTGTAGAGTTAATATTAAAGTCCTCCAATAAAGCAGGAATTGCGCAATATTGCTCAAAGCAACCATTATTACCACAAGGGCACTTTTTACCATTTGGTATAAGAACCATATGACCTACTTCGCCTGCGCGGCCTTCAAAGCCAGAATATAATTCACCATTAATTATTATTCCAGCACCAATTCCAGTATGTACATTAATTACTATAGAATTATTTAGAGATTCTGAAGAGTTTTGAAATTCTCCAATTGCAGCTAAATTAGATTCATTTTCTAGATGAAAACTTATATTTGGCATAATTTTAGATAGCTCATCCTTTAAATTAATTTTATCTAAATCATAATATGGAGTAAATTTAATTTCATCCATAAACACTCTACCATGTATGGAAAGACTAACACCTATTAATCCATAGTTGTATTCATTTATTATATATTGTAAAGAATTTATAATATCTACTATTGTTTCAACAACATTATTTTTTGTGATTTTTATTTCTTTACGCTCATGGGATAAAACATTTTTATTTAAATCAGTAAGTAAAAATCTAATATAATCAATGCCTAAATCAATCCCTAAGCTGCATCCAGCCTTTTCGTTTAATTTGAGTAATATAGGTTTTCTACCTCCACTCGAGCTCCCATTACCTATTCCAATCTCATAAACTATATCCTTTTCAATTAATAAACTAATAATCTCAGAGACACTAGCTTTATTAAGATTAATAAGCTTTGAGATTTCTATTCTTGATATATTAGGTTTACTATAAAGAAGGCTTAAGATTTCAACTATATTGGACTTCCTAATGTTAAACTTGTTTTCCATAGTGTACCATCCTCTTTGATTGTTTATAAATAATATAGCATAGGTATAAGAAAAGTTCAAAAATAATAAAATGCGAAACAGACAAAAAAATTAAATGTAAACATTGACATCGTTAAAATTAAGAGTTATTATTAAGTTAGATAGGAAAACTAACTAATTAAAAGAGGTGGGAAAATGGGATTTTTTAATAATATTGAAAAAATAAAATATGAAGGACCAGAAAGTAATAATATGCTTGCGTTTCATCATTACAATCCAGAAGAGATAGTAATGGGAAAGCCAATGAAAGAACATCTTAAGTTTGCAGTAGCTTATTGGCACACTTTCTGTAATGATGGATCAGATCCATTTGGAAAAGGAACTAACCAAAGAAATTGGATATCAGAAGATCCAATGCAAACAGCAAAAAATAAAGTTGATGCAAATTTTGAATTTTTACAAAAGTTAGGCGTTGAATATTTTTGCTTCCATGACATGGATGTTGCTCCATTTGGAAATAGCTTAGAAGAATTCTTCCACAACTTAGATGTTATAACAGATTACATGAAAGAAAAGATGGATAAGACTGGGATTAAACTTTTATGGAACACAGCAGATAGACATGCTAACCCTATATATGTTAATGGTGCAGCATCAAGCCCTAATATAGATGTATATGCAATGTCAGCAGCTCAAGTTAAAAAGGGAATAGATATAAGCAAAAAATTAGGCGGTAAAAACTTTGTATTCTGGGGTGGAAGAGAAGGTTATGAAACTTTATTAAACACAGATATTCAATTTGAAGAAGAAAATATAGCAAGATTATATAAAATGGCAATAGCTTACTGTGAAAAGATTAATCACAAATTAACTTTCTTAATTGAACCAAAACCAAAAGAGCCAATGACTCATCAATATGATTTTGATTCAGCTACAGCTTTAGCTTTCCTTCAAAAGTATGACTTAATGGAACACTTTAAGTTAAATATTGAAGCAAACCATGCAACTCTTGCTGGACATACTTTTGAACATGAATTAAATGTAGCTAGAAATTATAATGCTTTAGGTTCAATTGATGCTAACCAAGGAGATCCATTATTAGGATGGGATACAGATGAATTCCCAACTAATGTATATGATACTACTTTAGCATTAATAGAAGTGTTAAAAAATGGTGGACTACATGATGGTGGAATAAACTTTGATTCTAAAGTTAGAAGAACTTCTTTTGAACAAGAAGATTTATTTATAGCTCATATTGCAGGAATGGATACTTATGCAAGAGGATTAAAAGCAGCAGCTAGAATAATTGAAACTGGATTCCTAGACAATGTTAAAAAGGATAGATATTCTTCTTATGATAGCGAATTAGGTAAACAATTATTAAACAATGAATTAGATTTAGAAGTTTTAACTAATCATGCATTATCAGTTAAAGAAGTTAATAATAAATCATCACATATTGAATTTGTAAAATCAAGATTAAATGATTTAATATACTAAAATTTATATATAAATAGGGGGAGACAAATGTCTCCCTACTTTATTAAATACTGGGAGGATATTTTTATGGAATATGTTATAGGTTTAGATTTAGGAACGGGTTCTATCAAGGGGATAGCTTTAGATAAAGCTGGAGAAGTAGTATTGAAGCATTCAGAAAGTTATCCTTTATACAATAATAGAGATGGACATTCTGAACAAGAGCCAGAAGATTGGTATAATGCTTCAGTTAAGGTTTTGGAAAAAATAACTAATGATTTAGGTGGAGATGGATTAAGAGCTATAAGTATATCAGGGCAAATGCATAGCTTAGTATTATTAGATAATGAAAATAAACCTATAAGAAGAAGTATTCTATGGAATGACACAAGAACAACTAAGCAATGTGAATATATAATGAATAACTTTGGAGAAAAAGTAATTGAAATCACAGGGAATAAAAGCCTTGAAGGATTTACGCTTCCAAAGGTATTATGGGTAAAAGAAAATGAACCTGAAAATTGGGAAAAAACTAAAAAGTTCTGTTTACCTAAAGATTATTTAGTATTTAAATATACAGGTAACATATGTACAGATATATCTGATGCAGCTGGAACACAAATGTTAAATATTAAAGAAGGAAAATGGTCTGAAGAAATAGCAAATCTTTTAGATTTAGATTTAAATAAATATCCTAAGATATATAATTCAACTGAATGTGTTGGAGAATTAAATGAAGAATTAAAGGAAAAGTTAAATGCCAAAGGAAGTATTAAAATCTTCCCAGCAGGATCAGACAATCCTTGTTCAGCTTTAGGTTCAGGAATAATAAATAAAAATAGAGATTTATTAAGTATAGGAACTTCAGGTGTATATTTAAAATATGAAGAAGAGTATAAGAACTATGCTGGAAAACTTCACATGTTTAATAATGTACTACCAAATAGCTGTTACTCAATGGGGGTAACTCTTTCTGCTGGAGATTCTTTAAGCTGGTTTAGAAATACCTTTGCAAAGGATAAAGATTTTGATGAACTTTTAAGCGGAGTATCTAATGTTAAAGAAGGATCTAATGGATTATTATTTGCTCCTTATATAGTTGGAGAAAGAACACCTTATGCAGATAGTAATATAAGAGGAACTTTCATAGGAATAGATAAAAGTCATGATTTAAATCATTTTGCAAGAGCAGTAATTGAAGGAATAACTTTCTCATTAAAGGATTGCTTTAGCATATATGAAGATGATAGTGATAGAGAAATAATTTCAGTAGGAGGAGGAGCTAAGTCTAAGGATTGGCTTCAAATTCAAGCTAACGTATTTAATAAAAAGGTAATATCTTTAAAAATAGAAGAAGGTCCATCTCTTGGAGCTACAATCATAGCAGCTGTTTCATTAGGTTGGTTTAATTCTTTTGAAGATGCTGTAAAAGTAATAGTAAAAGAAAAAGAATGCTACTATCCAAATGAAGAAGCAGTAGAAACGTATAAAGAAGTGTATTCTCGTTATAGAAGAGTATATGAAAATATAAAGAATATATAGAAAGGCATAGATTGATTTTCATAAACTTTAGTATTATAATAATAAAAAATAGGAATAATTTTTGGGAATGAAGTTCTCCCATGAGAAATCTAAACCGTCAAGTAAGACTAATGACTTCTATGATTTAATCGTAGAGCATTAGTCTTTTTTATTATTTATAAATTTATATAGATGTACTTTTTTATGAAAAGGAAAGGTAGGCAAAAGATGAGAATTTTTAAATTAACTATTTCAACTATTATAGTTTCAATTGTAATGGGAATTATATCAGCAATATTTTTAAGATCATTAGAATTCGTTACAACCTTAAGAGAGGGATTTCCTTATCTAATTTTTTTAATTCCTATAATAGGAGTATTAACAGCATATACATATTCAAAGTATGGGAATGGATCTAATAGAGGAAACAATTTAATTATTGAAAGTGTTCATAAGGAGGTAAAAGTTCCATTTAGGATGGCAATCTTAACATTTATTTTTACTGTATTAACGCATTTATCTGGGGGATCAGCGGGAAGAGAAGGTACAGCAGTTCAAATAGGAGGAGCCTTGACAAATAAGGTAGCTAATATTTTCAAAATGGAGCATAAGGAGAAAAGAATTCTAATTATGTCAGGAATAAGTGCTGCGTTTGGCTCAGTCTTTGGAACACCACTTGCTGGTACATTTTTTGGTATGGAAGTATGTTTTATAGGCAAGCTTAGCTATGAAGCAATGATATATTGCTTTATTAGTTCGTATGCGGCTAATTTTGTTACAGAATCATTAGGTATAAATCATACAGTTCATTTAATAAAATCTGTACCAAGTATTACTATATATACATTGTTAATAGTAATAATATCATCAATATTATTTGGGGTTTTTGGAAGAATGTTTGCAAAAGGTATTCATTTAGTTAAAGGCTTTTATAATAAAAATATAAAAAATAATATATATAGAGCAATAATATCTTCAATAGCAGTTTTATTAGTAATTGTAATATTTAGATTATATAAATTTGAAGGACTAAGCACTTGGCTTATTGACAGCGGTTTTTCAGGAGAAGTAACTATTTTAGATCCAATAAAGAAATTAATACTAACAATATTAACTTTAGGGGCAGGATTTCAAGGAGGAGAGGTTACTCCACTATTTGATATAGGTGCTTCTTTAGGTGGTGCCATAGGTAACTTAACTAATATAGAGCCTTCATTATTAGCAGCTATTGGAATGATTTGTGTTTTTGGGAGTGCTACTAATACTCCACTTACTACAATTATGCTTGGAATAAATTTATTTGGAGGAGAAGCTGTACCATATTATATAATTGGAGCATTTATTAGTTATTATGTAATAGGGCATAACGGAATTTATGGAGCTCAGATTATTAATACGCCTAAGTTAAAAAGGTTTGAAGAGCATGAGGGGATTTCTTTGGAAAATACAAAAAAATGATATCTTAGTGCATTTATAAAAAAATTATAAATAGTCTCATAGATAAATAGTTATTATAAAATTATGGTGCTTTTAATATAGAACCCCTAGTAAATATAATATTCACTAGGGGTTCCTATATTAAAAGTCTGATTGTCCTGTAGTTCTTGGGAATGGAATTACGTCTCTGATATTTGACATACCTGTAATATACATAATAAGTCTTTCAAATCCTAAGCCAAATCCAGCGTGCTTAGTTTCTCCGTATTTTCTAAGCTCTAAATACCACCAGTAATCTTCTTCGTTAAGTCCAAGTTCAGCCATTCTCTTAGTTAAGATGTCTAATCTTTCTTCTCTTTGGCTACCACCGATAAGTTCTCCTATACCTGGAACTAAAAGATCTGTTGCAGCAACTGTTTTTCCATCATCATTTAATCTCATATAGAATGCCTTTATATCCTTTGGATAATCAGTTACAAAAACAGGTTTCTTGAAGTGTTCTTCAGTAAGATATCTTTCATGTTCTGTTTGTAGATCAATTCCCCATTCAACAGGGTATTCAAACTTCTTATCAGCTTTCTTTAATATTTCAACTGCTTCGGTATAAGTTACTTTTCCGAAGTCAGATGTCATAACATGATTTAATCTATCTAGAATTCCTTTATCAACAAATTGATTGAAGAAAGCCATTTCTTCTGGACATTCAGCTAAAACATATTCTAAAACATATTTAAGCATATCTTCAGCTAATTCCATATCATCTTGTAAATCAGCAAATGCTATTTCAGGCTCTATCATCCAGAACTCAGCTGCATGTCTTGCTGTATTAGAATTTTCAGCTCTGAAAGTAGGTCCAAAAGTATAAACATTTCTAAATGCTAAAGCATAACATTCAGCATTTAATTGTCCTGATACTGTTAAGTTACTTTCTTTACCAAAGAAATCTTGCTTAAAGTCTATTGCACCTTCTTCAGTTTTTGGAACATTGTGTAGGTCTAAAGTAGTTACTCTAAACATTTCTCCAGCACCTTCACAGTCACTTCCAGTTATTAATGGAGTATGAGTATAAACAAATCCTCTTTCTTGGAAGAATTTGTGGATAGCATAAGCTGCTACTGAACGTACTCTAAATACAGCTGAAAATGCATTACTTCTTGGTCTTAAATGAGCAATAGTTCTAAGATATTCAAAAGTATGTCTCTTCTTTTGAAGTGGATAATCTGATTGAGATAAACCTTCTATAACTATTTCCTTAGCTTGAATTTCAAATGGTTGCTTAGCTTCTGGAGTTGCAACTAAAGTACCTATAACTGTTATTGATGAGCTAATAGGTAGTTTTGATACATCTTTAAAGTTATCAAGTTTATTATCAAAAACTACTTGAACATTCTTAAAAAATGTACCGTCATTTACTTCAATAAATCCAAAAGCATTTGATGCTCTTAGAGTTCTTATCCAACCAGAAATTTTTATTTCTTTAGATAAATATTCATCTTGATTTCTGTAAAGTGATTTTACTAAAATAACTTTATCCATTATTGTTCCTCCTACCATGATTTTTTGTAAAATAAAAAACCTTTCATCCCTAAAATAGGGACGAAAGGATAATTTCGCGGTACCACCCAGATTGCTATCGTATAAATAGCCACTCTACTGACACAAGTAATGTCATTCAAATAATAACGGTTTGATTCCGTCTAAGTCTACTTAAGCGAATACAAAATTTAGAAGTTAATCTAATTTACACCTTGAATAAAAGGGTTTTTCATTTCCACTTGTTCGGTTAGAAACTCAGAGATGTTCTTCACTAAAGGCTTCGTATAAGGCTCACACCATTCCTTACTCGCTAAGACTACTTCCATATAGCTACTCTTCTCGTCATAGTAATAAAATTTATAATGTTTATTACGATTTTACACCAATTCACTAACATTTGCAACTTTAAATCATAATATAATTTTAGATAATATTTTATGGAGGATTATATGGATTATAAGGGGTTTTTAGAAGAAAAATTTATTGAATTAAATCAGCTAAAAAGTATGTTAGTAACATATCCAAAAGAATATAAAGAAAATATATTACAGGTTATGGATAGAGTTTGTAATCAAATTAGTTCATACTTAGAGGAGGTAAGTTTTTATAATAAAAATAGAGACGGAGAATTACTTCAATTAACTGAGGAAGAATTGTCTTTATATAATGGAGAAAATGGAATGCCAGCATATATTGCTGTAGATGGAACTATATATGATACGCGCGATATGCCTCAATGGAAAGATGGCAAGCATTTTGGAATTAAAGCAGGTTCCGACTATAGTGAAGCTTTTAAAAATTGTCATAACGGGGATAAAAATATTTTGTCTAAATTAATAGTAGTAGGGGTAATGAATTATACTAAAAAATGTAGTTGGGAAGAATAATAAAAAATTGCTACGTTATGTAATCGTAGCAATTTTTTTATTATTATTCATTTCCACTCTCGTAAGAGGAAACTAATTGAGCAGGAAAATTGAGCATTTGAGAATCTTTTACTATTCTTTTGAATTCATATTCTAGCTCTCTAAATTTAACATCCACATTTTTATCTTCATCAATATTAAGTATACAGTAAGTTGCGTTTGGACGACCTATTTTTGGTTTGCCAACACTTCCTACATTTATAAATATTTTATTATTAAATTTTTTATATGAAGGAATATGAGTATGTGCGCAAACTAAAATATCTTCTTCTAATTCACTCATTACCTTTTCAGTATTTTCTTTATCTTCAAATAAATATTCATTTATAGCATTAGGACTACCGTGAGTAAATTTAATTTTAACTCCATTAATATCATAGTCTAAATATGTTGGTAGTTGTGATAAGTAGTATTTATTGGAGGCTCTAACTTCTTCACATGCCCAAGGAAGTGCAAAGGAATTTATGCTAGTATCTCTTATGAATGTAAATCCTCCATCAACTACAGATGCATCATAATTACCTTTTATACAAGGTATTTCTCTCCTTTTAATTAAAGCGATAACTTCATTTGGGTGAGGACCATAGCCAACTAAATCTCCAAGGCAAATTATTAAATCAACCTTTTGTTCATCAATATCTTCTAAGACCTTCATTAGTGAATAAATATTTCCGTGTATATCTGAAATTGCAGCTATTTTCATGAGATAATCCTCCTAAATAAATATATAATTTTAAAGCTATTATTGTATTTAAATATATATGTTTTAATAATAAATTGCATAATTAAATTAATTTCATATTAAATGCTGAATATAATTATTTATATTCAAGTAAAATCTAAAATATATAAGTTATTTGGTTTATTTTTAATCGCATAATATATATTATATCATTTTAAATATTTGCTATAAATAAATTTAATAATATTATTATAAATAGATATTATCTACATGATGAGGTATATTATATTTATAGAAAAAAAATTAGGAGGTAAAATATATGAAATTAAATAGAGTTAACAATGTTTTAAAAGCAATGGAAGAGCAAGGATTAAATCAAATGATTATATCATCTCCTCCAGCTATTTTTTACTTAACAGGAAAGTGGTTTTCTCCTGGAGAAAGAATGATAGCTTTATATTTAAGTACAAAGGGAAATCATAAACTTATAGTGAATAAGCTATTTCCTATATATGAAGACCTAGGAGTAGATTTAGTTTGGTACACAGATATAGAAGATCCTATAAAAATATTATGCACAATTGTGGATAAAGAGAGTATATTAGGTGTGGATAAAAATTGGCCAGCACATTTCTTAATAAAACTTATGAATAATAACGGAGCAAAAGCTTTTGTTAATTCATCACCTATTATTGATAGATTAAGAATGATAAAAGATCAAGAAGAAATTGCATTAATGAAAAAATCATCAGAAATAAATGATAAAGTAATGCTTGAATTATGGGATAGATTAGAAGAAGGAAAGACAGAGAAGTATTATGCTAATTTATTAGTAGATTTATATGAAAAGCATGGGGTAAATGAATTTTCATTTTCACCTATAATTGCTGTTAGCCCTAATGGAGCAGATCCTCATCATCATTCTAGTAACGATACTATAAAAAAGGGACATAGTATCGTTATAGATATAGGCGGAGTATATAATTCATATTGTTCAGATATGACTAGAACTGTATTTTTTGGCGAAGCACCAAATGAAAGACATGCAAAAATTTATAATATAGTTAAAGAAGCAAATTTAAATGCTATAAGTAAGGTTAAAGAAGGAATGAAGTTCTCTGATATAGATAAGGCAGCAAGAGATTATATTGAAGATGCTGGTTATGGAGAATATTTTACTCACAGAACAGGACATAGTATTGGAATAGAAGATCATGATTTTGGGGATGTTAGTTCATCAAATCATGAGGAGATTAAAGAAGGAATGATATTCTCAATTGAACCAGGAATATATTTAAAGGATGACTTTGGTGTAAGAATAGAAGATTTAGTGTTAGTAACTAAAGATGGATGTGAAGTTCTAAATTCAGTAACTAAGGATATAACTATAATATAAAATTAAAATGGTCTCACGGTTCGTGAGACCATTTATAAAAAATAAGATATTAACTTCTTTAAGGCAATAAATCCTACTTGAAATTGAATAAATTTTATAGTTAATTTTAATATTTAAATATTGTTTATTTAAAATAATATTCCTGCTATTGTGGCTGTTAAACATGTTGCAAGCACTCCCCCAATAAGAGCCTTAAAGCCTAATTTAGCAATAGTTCCTTTTCTATCAGGAGCTAATCCACCTATACCAGCTATTTGTATTGCTATAGAACTAAAGTTAGCAAATCCACATAATGCATATGTTAATATCATTGTAGTTTTTGGTTGTAACATATCAAGTTTTATTAGATTTGCAAGTTCAGAATAAGCAACAAATTCGTTTAATATTATTTTTTGACCAAGTAAGCTTCCAGCTGCTGATATATCAACAGTAGGAACTCCCATAACAAAGGCTAATGGGGAGAATAACTTTCCTAGAATCCATTGAAAACTTAGCTCTGGGAATCCAAATAGGCCACCAATAGCTCCAATTATAAAGTTAACAAGAGCTAATAAAGCTATAAATGCAAGTAACATAGCAGCGACATTTAATGCTAATCCTAAACCATCGCTTGCTCCATTAGCAGCAGCTTCAACTATATTAGAAGCTGTATTTTCGACTGAAATGTCAGTTGAATTTTTAGTCTTACTTTCTTCTGTTTCTGGAACTAAAATTTTAGCAATTATTAATCCAGCAGGAGCAGCCATAATGCTTGCAGCTAGTAGATGCCCAGCATTTACACCCATAGCAACATATCCCGCCATAACACCACCAGCAACAGTAGCCATACCACCAACCATTATAGCTAAAAGTTCTGAACGAGTCATGTCTTTAACAAATGGTTTAACAAGGAGCGGTGCTTCTGTTTGGCCTAAAAAGATGTTACCAACTGCACTTAAGGTTTCAGATCCACTAGTTCCAAGTAATTTTCCAATAAATTTAGCAATAAACTTAACTATAAATTGCATTATTCCAAGATAATATAATACTCCCATTAATGCAGAAAAGAATATTATTGTAGGTAATATTTGAACAACCCATACAAATCCTATTCCATTAGAATCTGCAAGTGGACCAAATAAAAAGTCCGTACCTTCTTTAGTAAAGTCTAATAATTTTGTTATTGCATTACTAGCACCTTCAAAAATTGTTCTACCAACTGGAACTTTTAAGATTAATATTGCAAATACAATTTGTAATATTAATCCAGTTATTACAAGTTTCCAATTAATTTTCTTTTTGTTTTCTGAAAGTAAAAAAGCTATTCCGATTATAACTACGACCCCTATTATTCCAACTAATCTTTCCAATTTTATTTCTCCTTCGTTTATATCGATCTCTTCTTATGTGTATAATTTATATCGATTTCTTATTATGTGTATAAATAAATTAATTAATTTATTTAAAGTTATATTACTTCAATTATTTTATTCATAAATGTAGTGAATTTTTCTTTAACCATATTAGAAGTTTCTACTACTTCTTCATGATTTAATGGTTGTTCAAGAATTCCAGCAGCCATATTAGTTAAGCAAGAAATTCCTAAAACTTTCATTCCAGAATGGTTTGCTACTATTACTTCAGGAGCTGTAGACATTCCTACTGCATCACCACCAAGTATTCTTGCCATTCTTACTTCAGCAGGAGTTTCATAAGTTGGACCACTAAACATCATATAAACACCTTGTTTAATATCTATTTTTAAATCCTTAGCTACATTTAAAGCTTTACCTATAAGTTCTGAGTTATATGCATTTGACATATCTGGGAATCTAGGACCAAATTCTTTAAGATTTGCACCTATTAGTGGGTTGTCACCAGAGAAATTAATATGATCATTTATAAGCATTAAATCACCAGGCTTAAAACTTGTATTTACTGCTCCAGCAGCATTAGTAACAATTAATTTTTCAACACCAAGTAATTTCATAACTCTAACTGGGAATGTTACTTCGTTATAAGAATATCCTTCATAGTAGTGGAATCTTCCTTGCATTGCAACAACACATTTTCCATTTAACATACCAACAACTAATCTTCCAGCGTGACCTTCAACTGTTGATATTGGGAAGTGAGGAAGTTCTTCGTAAGGATAAAATTCAGGGTTTTCTATAGAATCAGCTAATGAGCCTAATCCTGAACCTAAAATTAAACCTATTTCTGGTTTGTATTTAGACTTTTCCATTATAAAATCTGCAGCGTTTTTAATCTTATTTGATAAATCCATAAAATCACCTCTATTTTAATATTTGTACTATGTAAGATTTTAAATAATAAAAAAATCATAGAATAGTACTTGTAGTTCTCGTAAATTATAAAATAAACTTGCTCAAAAATAAACATAAAAAGCAAATAATATCAATATTATTAGTATATTAGTCAAAAGATGGCAAAAAAACTATAAGAAGTAGATTTATAGATGAAGAAATCATATAATTCTACTTCTTATAGTATTTGTTAATAAGACAATAATATAAGTTTAAATTGAAATAATAATTATTTCAACATTATATCTGCAACTTTTACTACATCTCCAGCACCAATAGTTAAAATAATATCGTCATTGGAAGCTACATTTTTTAAATAGTTTGCAGCTTCTTCATGGCTATGAATATTAGTGCATTTAATTCCTTTAGCTCTTATTGCATCTCCAAGTTGTTCTGAGTTTACTATACCATTATCTTTTTCTCTTGCAGCATATATATCCATAAGTAACAGTTCGTCTACATCGGAGAAGCATCCAGTAAACTCGTCAAATAAAGTTTTTGTTCTTGTATAAGTATGTGGTTGGAATACAGCATAAATATTCTTATGAGGTATTATTGTTGCTGTATCTAAAGTAGCCTTAATTTCAACTGGATGATGAGCATAATCATCAATTATTGTAGCACCATTAAATTCACCTTTATATTCAAATCTTTTATGTGCGCCTTTACACTCTCTTAATCCTTCTATTATTGAAGTGTAAGGTATATTAAATATTAATCCAACACAGATAGTTGATAGGGCATTTAATATATTGTGCTTACCAGTAGTATTTAAAGTTACATCGAATAACTCATTATTATCTTTACATACAGTGAAGCTTGCACAACCTTTATTATTAAAAGATATATTTGTAGCTCTTACATCACCTTTATTTATACCATAACTCATTGTATTGCATTTAGCTTTGTTTAATATTTCATTTACATTTTCATCTTCACAATAACCTATTAAATATCCATCACTTGGTATTATGTTTGAGAATTTTTCAAAAGTCTCCTTTATGTGATTTAAATCTCTATAATAATCTAGATGATCTGCATCTATATTTAAAATAACTCCTATATAAGGATGAAATTTTAAAAATGATTCTTTATATTCACAAGCTTCCGTTATGAAATATTCACTATCTCCTATTTTGAAGTTACCGTTAATTACATCTAAGTCACCACCTACTAATATTGTAGGATCTAAGTTAGCTTTTAAAGTCACATGTGAAAGCATAGATGTACAAGTGGTTTTTCCATGTGTACCTGATATAGCAACATTATATTTATGACCTTTCATTATTAAACCTAGAAATTCAGCTCTATCCATAAGGTCGATATTTTTATCCTTAGCCTCAATTATTTCTGGATTATCTGATGGAATAGCAGCTGTATAAACTACTAAGTCTACATCTTTTAAGTTGTTTTTATCATGACCTATGTAAATTTCGGCACCTTCAGATTTTAATTTATTAGTAATTTCAGATTCTTTAGAATCAGAACCGGATACTTTAAACCCCTTTGTTAGCAAAAGTGCAGCAAGTCCGCTCATACTAATGCCGCCAATACCTACAAAATGAACTTTCTTATTTATATCTTTGCTTAAATCAAAAGACAAAAAATCAACCCCTTTATTATTAAGAATTCTTTTATAAAAATTACTGTAAATAGTTATCACCTTATAATTATATACAAATTTAAGAAAATGAACACATAAAAAAGCTTTATATTAATTAAATTGATAAAATTTTATTAAAAAAATAATAATTATAAGTTAAATAGGAGATAACTGATTAAAATCTATTGATATTGAGAAAAATATAGAATAAAATATGAATATTAGATGCTTGAAACTAACGAATAATTCGGAAAAAATTAAAATTGTAGGTGATATATTTTGGAAAAGCTAAGTAGAAATAGCAGAGTAGTGGCCATTACAAAAATTTTAACTGAAAACCCAAATAAGGTCATTGGATTAAATAAGTTTTCAGATTTATTAAATGCAGCAAAATCAACCATAAGTGAAGATATAGTAATTGTAAGAGAAATTTTAGAAAAATTAGAAATGGGAAAAGTTGAAACAATAGCTGGAGCAGCAGGGGGAATAAAATATATTCCTGGAATAGAAAATGAAAGTAGAAAAAAATTTGCTGAAGATTTATGTGAAATGTTGAAAGATGAAAGTAGAATTGTTCCAGGAAACTTTATATACATGACAGATTTAATGTATAATCCACAAATTATAAGTAAAGCTGGAGTTATATTATCTTCGGTATTTTATAATAAGGACGTAGATTATGTCGTTACAGTTGAAACTAAAGGAATTCCACTTGCTTATGAAGTTGCAAGAAATTTAGGAATTCCACTAGTTATAATAAGAAGAGATAACAAAGTAACAGAGGGATCGACTGTTACAATAAATTATGTGTCAGGTACTAGCGGAAGAATTCAACAGATGTCGCTTTCAAAGAAATCAATGAGAACGAAAAGTAAATGTATATTTATAGATGATTTCTTAAGAGGTGGTGGAACTGCACAAGGAATAAAGGATTTATTAAAAGAATTTGATAGTGAATTAATAGGAATTGGAGTTTTAGTAGATAACATAGGAGTGGCTCAAAAAAGAGTTGATAATTATATATCTATAGTAGAATTAAGACATCTAGGTGAATCAAAAGATTTAGAGGTTAGACCTTCAAATTTGATAAATAATTAAAAAAAATACGGTTAAGTTACACAAAGTTGTAAATTTTTAAAAAATTTAAAAAATTTTTAAATAAAAGAAGGATTTTTATATTTTTTATAGAATTTTATATCTATCAGAGCAACGGAGGTGTAGTGCGATGACAATAACCGATGTAAGAATTAGAAAGATAGCTTCCGATGGAAAAATGAAGGCTATAGTTTCTGTTACATTTGACAACGAATTTGTAGTTCATGACATCAAGGTAATCGAAGGACAAAATGGATTATTTATAGCTATGCCAAGTAGAAAGACACCAGATGGAGAGTTTAAGGATATAGCACATCCTATTAACACAGACACTAGAGAAAAGATTCAGAATTCAATACTTGAAGCTTATGAAAAAGCTAAGCTTGAAGAGGATTCTGAGGAAGTAGTTGGCTAAAATATGTTATTTAAAAATAAAAGGGTTAACCCTTTTATTTTTTTTGTAAAACTTTATTTTTGTGTTGATATATGTTGATGAAATTCACAAAATATATAGGTATAGTAGATATATATGAAAGGATAAATAGGTTGAAATACTTTTTCTAATACAATATAATAGAATGAGATGTTTACGAACATTTTTTTAATTAATTATAAATTTGTCCTTAACATTTTATAGAGAGGTGTTTTTTTATGTATAAATGTGCATTAATTTTAGCAGCTGGACAAGGAACTAGAATAAAATCTGATTTGCCAAAGGTTTTACATAAAGTATGTGGTAAAGAAATGGTTAATCATGTTATAGATACTATGAGAAAAGCTAATATAGATGATATAAATGTTATTATTGGAAAAGGAGCAGAGCTTGTAAAAGAAAAAACTTCATCCAGAAATGTCAGTTATTCATTACAAGATGAACAATTAGGTACAGGTCATGCGGTAAAATGTGCTATTGATTTTTTAAGAGGTAAAAAAGGTGTTGTAGGAGTTTTTTGTGGTGATGCACCTTTAATAAAAGCCGAAACAGTTGATAATTTATTTAAAACACATATAGAAAATAATAATAGTGCTACATTATTAAGTTCAATAGTTGAAGATCCAACTGGATATGGAAGAATCGTTAGAGAAAATGATGAAGTTTTAAAAATAGTTGAGCATAAAGACTGTACTGAAGAAGAGCTAAAAATAAATGAAATGAATGCAGCAATATATTGCTTTGATATAGAAATGCTTTTAAATTCATTAGATAAATTATCTAATAATAATAACCAAGGGGAATATTACTTAACAGATGTTATTGGAATATTAAAAGAAGAGGGTAAAAAAGTAGGAGCAGTTGTAATTGATTATGAAGAAACTATAGGTGTTAATTCAAGAGTACAATTATCAGAAGCAGAAGGAATATTAAGAAATAGAATTAATACAAAACATATGATAAACGGCGTAACATTAATAGATCCAAGCACTACATATATAGGTGATGATGTAGAAATAGGACGAGATACAATCATCTATCCAGGTAATGTTTTAGAAGGAAACACTAAAATTGGAGAAGGTGTTATTTTATATCCAAATTCAAGAATATCAAACAGTATAATTTCAAATAATGTAGAAATTCAATCTTCAGTTATTATTGATAGCCAAATTGGTGAAAGTACTACAGTAGGCCCATTTGCATATATAAGACCAGAATCTGTAATTGGATCTGGAGCAAGAATAGGGGATTTTGTAGAAATTAAAAAATCAACTATTGGGAATAATACTAAGGTATCACACTTAACATATATAGGTGATGCTTCTGTAGGTGAAAATTGTAATTTTGGCTGTGGAACAGTAGTTGTTAATTATGATGGACAAAAGAAACATAAAACTAAAATTGGGAACAATAGCTTTATAGGTTGCAACACTAATTTAGTATCTCCAGTTAATGTTGAAGATAACACATATATAGCTGCAGGTTCAACAATTACTAATGATGTAAAAGAAGGAGAACTTGCAGTAGCAAGAGCAAAACAAAGGAATATTGAAGGTTGGGTGGCTAAAAAAGGTCTTACTAACAAATAGTTATTTAGATAAACAAAAGTGCCAAAAATTTTAAGGAGGTCTTCACACAATGATAACCCATGGAAAAAATATTAAAATATTTACTGGAAACTCACATCCAGAATTAGCAAAAGAAATTGCTGACATTTTAGGTTTGCCATTAGGTAAAGCTAAGGTTTCAACTTTTAGTGATGGAGAAATATCAGTTGATATAGCAGAAACTGTAAGAGGAACAGATGTGTTCTTAGTTCAATCAACTAGTTCACCAGTTAACAATAATTTAATGGAACTTTTAATAATGATAGATGCATTTAAGAGAGCTTCAGCAGGTAGAATTACAGTTGTTATGCCTTATTATGGATATGCGAGACAAGATAGAAAAGCTAAGTCAAGAGACCCAATAACAGCTAAATTAGTTGCAGATCTTTTAACTGCAGCAGGAGCTCATAGAGTATTAACTATGGATCTACACGCAGCACAAATTCAAGGATATTTCAATATACCAGTTGATCATTTATTAGGATCACCAATACTAGCTAAATATTTTGTTGAAAAGGGCTTTGATGATAGAGATGATGTTGTAGTTGTTTCACCTGATTTAGGAAGCGTTACTAGAGCAAGAAAGTTTGCTGATAGATTACATGCACCAATAGCAATTATAGATAAGAGAAGACCAAAGGCAAATGTATCAGAAATTATGAACATAATAGGTGATGTTGAAGGTAAAAAGTGTATCTTAATAGATGATATGATAGATACTGCAGGAACTATAGCAAATGCAGCAAATGCATTAAAAGATTTGGGTGCTAAAAATGTTTATGCATGCTGTACTCATGGAGTTTTATCAGGTCCTGCTTTCGAAAGAATTAATAATTCTGCAATAGAAGAGTTAGTTATGTTAAATACAATTAAGTTACCTGAAAAAGATGGTTTAGTGAAATTTAAATCATTATCAGTAGCACCATTATTTGCAGAAGCAATAAAGAGAATATATGATGATGAACCAATAAGCAAATTATTTGAAGTTTAATACATAATAGGATAAAAGGCCTCTAAAAAGCACAAACTTTTTAGAGGCCTATTAATTATGTCAATGATTAATAATTTGTAACAATTATTAATTATTGTTTATAATTAATATAATAAATTTTATATAGGATATAAATGAATTATAATAAACATGAGGACGGTGTTATTATGGATAATAGATTAGGTAGAGTATTAATTGTTGACGATGATGAAAACATATGTGAAGTAATAAATATGTATTTAATAAGCTCAGGATATGAAACTAGAAGATGTCATAATGGAAGAGAGGCTTGCATTGCTTTTGGAGATTTTAAGCCAGACTTAATACTTTTAGATATTATGCTACCTGGAGTGGATGGAATAGAGGTTTTAAAGTGGATTAGAAAATCAAGTGAAATCCCGGTGATAATGTTGACTGCAAAGGGGGACACATTTGATAAAGTTTTAGCTTTAGAACTAGGGGCCGATGATTATATAGTGAAGCCATTTGAGCCGAAAGAACTTTTGGCAAGAGTTAAAGCTGTTATGAGAAGATATAATTATGATGAAAAGAATACTGAAATAATAAATTATTCAGATTTAGTTATAGATGCAAATTCTTATAATGTTGTTTATAAAGGTGTTGAAATAAAAATGCCGCCTAAAGAATTCGAACTACTTCATTATTTAGCAAGCAATAAAAATAAGGTGTTTACAAGAGAACAGCTACTTTGTGAAGTATGGGGATATGATTATCCAGGAGATTCTAGAACTGTTGATGTTCATATTAAAAGATTAAGAGAAAAAATAAGTTGCGGAGAAAATTGGCAAATAGAAACTGTTTGGGGTGTTGGATATAAATTTGAGGTGAAATGATGAAAAAGAAAAGTGTAATATATAAAATTTTAATTACCTTTTCATCTATTACAGTAATAGTATTAATATTGATAGGAATGGTTTTATCAACTTGGATTAATAGAGAATATTCAATTGAAAGATCTGAACGTATAAGTAAATACATGGATATAATTCAAGGTTCTACAGAAGAATTTTTAAATGAAAATAGTGAAACTAGGTATGATGATTTAAAAAGTGTAATGAATATAATAAAAATTTCTGTTGATATGGATTCTATAATTTTAGATAATCAAGGTTATGTATATGCCGTATCTGATGAGAGTCTTGGGCACTTAATGTATAAAAAAATAGACATATCTGATTCAGATTTAAAAATATTAAAATCTGGGCAGATGTTAGAAAAAAAATTTTTTTGATAAATCTAATAAAAAACTTAAGCTTTATTCAACTCCATTATTTAATGAAGAAAGCTTTAAAGGTATAGTAGTAGTTTTCGAAGACATTGAAAGTGATAGAGCTTTAAAAGATTTATATAGTGTGATATGGATATCTGTATTAGGTGCTGTTATTTTATCGAGTGTAATTGCATACTATTTCTCTCGAAAAATATTAATAAATCCTTTATCTGAAATTAATAGTGCAGCTAAGAAACTAGCAAAGGGTGAGGTAGAGAAGCGAGTTTATATAGATTCAGATGATGAAATAGGAGAATTAGCAAATTCATTCAATGTAATGGCAGAATCTTTAGAAAAGGTCGATAATGTGAGACGTGAATTTATCTCAAATGTATCGCATGAATTAAGGTCTCCAATAACATCAATTAAAGGTTTCATAACAGGTATTATTGATGGGGTTATTCCAAAAGATAAAGAAAATTATTATTTGAATATAGTAAATGATGAAGTTTGTAGATTATCAAGGCTTGTGAATGATTTGTTAGATATATCAACTATGGAATCAGGAAAGTTTAAGTTAAAAGTGACTAAGTTAGATATAAATGAAATAATAACATTATGTGCATTAAATCTAGAAGGAAAGATAAATGATAAAAAAATTAAAGTTGAGGTCATATTTAGTGATAGTCATGAATACTGCATGGGTGATAGAGATAGAATAATACAAGTTGTAACTAATCTTCTTGAAAATGCCATAAAATATGGAGATGAATATGGAAAGATACAAATAGAAACATATGCAAAGGGTGAAGTTGTATATGTTAGTATATTTAATAGTGGGCCAAATATCCCTAAAGAGGATGTTAATAAAATATGGGAAAGGTTTTACAAGATGGATAAGGCTAGAACCAATAAAATAAGTACAGGACTAGGACTACCGATAGTCAGATTGATATTATCTCAGCACAATCAAGATATTTGGTTTAACAACATAGAAGGAAAAGGTGTTAAGTTTACTTTTACACTTAAAAGATCGATTAAATAAAGTTAATGTTGGAGGAGGGGTTTTATGAATAAAAAGTTGAAGGATAGATTTAGTGATAAAGATGAGTTGGTAAATGAAAGCTTCCCTTCAATAAAATTTAAAAGAAAGAGAACAAAATCTAACATTAAGATGCTTAGTAAGTTTTTAAGTTTATTAATTATAGCAGGATTATCAGGGGCACTATTTTCAAATTTATTTATTGAAAGCAAATATAGAGATTTAATTAATGAAATCAATGATAAATCAGAAAAAGGTACTGTTTCTTTAGAGTATTCTGAATTGATAGAAAAAGTAAAACAATCTCTAGTAACAATAAGCGATAGTGAGGTTAATTTAACACAAAATAAATATTTTGACAGTAATACAACTGGAGTAATAATAGAAAGTGATGGGAAGATATTAACAAGCTATTCAAAAATAAAGGCTTTTAAAAATATATATGTAAAATTACCATATACAGGGGTTAAGCCTATAGAGGCTAAAATAGTTGTAGCAGATGAAGATATAGATATTGCACTTATACAAGTGAATTATAATGAGGAATTAACACCAATTAAATTTGTAGCAAAATCAGATATATTAGAAGGAGACAGGATACTTCTTATTAGTAATTCCACTGGTAGCGATTACATAGATAATATAATACCAGGAATAGTAACAGCAACTAATAGAAGCATAAATACTAATAATATTAGGCATAAGTTATTAGAAATTAGTACTCCAGTAACAGCTATGAATACTGGAGGAATAATAAGTAATATAAATGGAGAAATTATAGGTATTGCCAGTTATAAAATAACGAATGAGATGAATCAAAATGGACTATACTATGCTGTTGATTTTAGTTCTCTAGAGGAAATAATAAGTTCAACAAATAAGATAAAAGATATGCTAGGTATTTCAGAAGGAGGATTTATTAACGGTGAGGAGTATACTGACGCAGCTGGTTTTTATATTGCAGCAATTAACCAAGAGGGAAGTTCATATAAATCTGGGCTACGTCCTACAGATATAATATTTGAAATTGATGGAGAAAAGATAATTAGTATTAGTCAAATATCTGAAATATTAAAAAATAAAGCACCAGGAGACATATTAAAATGTAAAGTAATGCGTTCTGGTGAAGTAAAAGACTTAGAAATAAAGATTTATAATAAATAAAAATAAATATAATTGTTTGCAGCTCTATTTAAGGGTTGCAATTTTATTTTAAGTACTTTTATTATTGTAAAAAGCTAGTATAATAATAAATATGCTAATAGCAATTAGGAGGCAGCATAATATGTTTTTGATTGTCGGATTAGGAAATCCAGGAAAAGAATACGATGGAACTAGACATAATATAGGATTTGAGGCTATAGACTATATTTCAGATAAGTATAATATAGATGTAAATAGGACAAAATTTAAAGGAGTATACGGAGAAGGATTTATAAATAATAATAAGGTTATTTTGTTGAAGCCAACAACTTATATGAATTTAAGTGGTGAAAGTGTACGAGAAGTTATAAATTTTTATAAATTAGAAAATGATGAAGTTATAGTTATATATGATGATATTAGTTTAGAAGTTGGAAAACTTAGAATTAGGGAAAAAGGAAGTGCTGGTGGACATAATGGTATAAAGAGTATAATAGCTAATATGGGCACAGATATTTTTCCAAGGATTAAAATAGGCGTAGGACAACCTACAGGTGATTTAGTATCTCATGTTTTGGGCAGATTTAACAAAGAAGAAATGGATAGTTTGATGGAAGTTATAGATGCCTCTTCAAAATCCGTAGAAGTTATAATAAAAGATGGAACAAAGGAAGCAATGAATAAATTTAATGGGTTTAAATCATCAAAAAAAGAATAGATTAAGGACGGTGTATATTAATGAGATTAAAGGGGGTACTACAACCTTTAAGAGATGACTCTACTTTTAGTGAAATAATAGCGGGTATTAATAAAAGAAGATACCCGATTAATATAAATGGATTATCGGATTCAGGAAAAAGCTATGGTATTTTTGGGATATATGAAAGTATAGATTCTCCTATGATAATACTTACACATAGCGATATGGAAGCTAAGAATATATATGAAGACTTAAGTTTTTATACGAATGATATTTATTATTTTCCTGCAAAAGAGGTAGTTTTTTATAATATAGATGCTATTTCAGGAGATTTAAGATGGGCAAGGCTAAAGGTAATAAAAGAAATTTTAGATAATAAAAATAAAATAATAGTAACATCAATAGATTCTTTAACATCAGTTTATACTCCTAAAGAATTATTTATGGAATATACCTTTAAATTAAGTGTAGATGATGATGTTAATTTTAAGGATTTATCTAAAAAACTATTAGAAAGCGGTTATGAAAGGGTAGAATCTGTAGAAGGAAAAGGAGAATTCTCTTTAAGAGGAGGAATTCTTGATATATTTCCACCAATATCTACCTATCCATATAGAATAGAGCTTTTTGGAGATTCAATAGAGTCTATAAGAACTTTTAATACCGAATCACAAAGAAGTATTGAAAAGGTTGACAATATTGAAATATTCCCAGCAAAAGAAATTATACTAAATGAAGAAGCATTAAATAGAGGAAAAGAAGCTATTTTAAAAGAATTCCAAGAAATTAAGGATAAGAATAAAGGGAATGACGAAAGAATCCAAAAGTTAGAATCAATTATAAGTGCTAATATAGAATCTTTAACAGAAACTTTAACATTTGAAACTTTAGACAGTTATTTACCTTATTTCTATGATAAGACAGATAGCTTTTTTAACTATGTAAAAGATTATGTATATATAATTGATGATGTTAAGAAATGCGAAGGTAAGCTAGATAGTTGTTATTTTGAATTTAGTGAAAATTATGAAGCTTTTTTACAAAGAGGAGGAATTTTACCATCTCAAAGTAAGCTTTTATTAAATAAAGATGATTTAATTGAAAAATTAGAATCTCAAAAATCAATAACTTTAGATGTATTTGCTGTTAATAGTAAAATTTTAAATCCTATAGAAAGATATTCATTTAATGCATCAACTCTAAATAGCTATCAAGGTCAATTAGATTTGTTAATAGATGATATTAAAGAGAAAAAGTCAAAGGGATATAAGACGATAATATTATCGGGAACAAGGACTAGGGGAGAAAGACTTGTAAATACATTAAGAGATAGGGAAATTGAAAGTTCTTACAGAGAGGATATAAAATCAATAGAGTTTGGAGAGGTTGTTATTACCTTCGGAAATCTATTAAAAGGTTTTGAGTATCCTGATTTAAAACTGTGTGTAATATCAGATAAAGATGTTTTTGGAGAAGCTAAAAGAAAAATATCTAAAAAGGCTAGTTCAAGAAAAGGTATAGGGAAAATAAAAAGCTTTGCAGAGCTTAAGCTTGGAGATTATGTTGTTCATGCTAATCATGGAGTTGGTGTTTATAAAGGAATAAAGCAAATTGAAGTTGGTGGACATACAAGAGATTATTTAGATATTGTTTATGATAAAGGTGATAAATTATATGTCCCTGTTGATCAGTTAGATTTAGTTCAAAAGTATATAGGAAGTGAAGGTAAAACTCCTAAGGTAAATAAACTTGGAAGTAATGAATGGAATAAAGCAAAAGCAAAAGTTAAAAAATCTATAAATGAGATAGCAGAAGATTTGGTTAAGCTTTATGCTACAAGGGCTACTTTAAAGGGATATAAGTTTAGAAAAGATACAGAGTGGCAAAAACAGTTTGAAGATGAATTTCCGTTTGAGGAAACTCCAGATCAATTAACATCTCTAGAAGAAATTAAGCATGATATGGAAACTGATAAACCTATGGATAGACTTCTATGCGGTGATGTTGGGTATGGAAAAACTGAGGTTGCTATTAGAGCAGCATTTAAAGCTGTTATGGATGGTAAGCAAGTAGCATTCCTAGTACCTACAACTATACTGGCAGAGCAACATTATAAAAACATGACAAAGAGATTTTCAGATTTTCCAGTAAAAATAGATATGATAAGTAGATTTAGAAGTGCAAAAGAGCAAAAAGCAACACTTCAAGCTGTAAAAGAAGGGAATGTGGATATATTAATAGGAACTCATAGATTAGTTTCTAAGGATATTGTTTTTAAGGACTTAGGACTTCTAATAATAGATGAGGAGCAAAGATTTGGAGTTGCTCAAAAAGAAAAAATAAAAGGATTAAAGAAAAATGTTGATGTATTAACTTTAAGTGCAACACCAATCCCAAGAACTCTTCATATGTCATTAACAGGAGCAAGAGATATATCTGTAATAGAGACACCACCAGAAGAGAGATATCCAATACAAACTTATGTAGTGGAGCAAAATGATCAACTAGTAAGAGATGCTATATTAAGAGAAGTAAATAGAGGCGGTCAAGTTTACTATGTCTATAATAGGGTTGAAAGTATAGAAGGCATGGCTAAATACATTAGTGAATTAGTTCCAGAATGTAAAGTTGGAATAATACATGGGCAAATGACTGAAAGACAACTTGAAAAAGAAATGGTAAGCTTTATGAATAAGGATTACGATATCTTAGTGTGTACAACAATTATAGAAACAGGTATAGATATACCAAATGTTAATACTATGATAATTCATGATTCAGATAAAATGGGATTATCACAACTTTATCAATTAAGAGGTAGAGTTGGAAGGTCAAATAGAATAGCATATGCTTACTTTATGTATACTAAAGATAAAATATTAACAGAGGTAGCTGAAAAGAGATTAAAAGCTCTTAAGGATTTCACAGAGCTTGGATCAGGTTTTAAGATAGCAATGAGAGATTTAGAAATAAGAGGGGCTGGAAATATGATGGGTTCAGCTCAACATGGTCACATGGCTGCAATAGGATATGATTTATACTGTAGAATGCTAGAAGATACAATAAAAATTATTAAGGGTGAAATAGAGAAAGAGCCTATAGAAACTACAGTAGATATAAAGGTAGATGCATATATACCAGGAACTTATATTGAAGATGAAATTCAAAAAATAGAAATATACAAGAAGATTGCTGCTATTGATGGATTAGAAGATTATATGGATATAAAATCTGAACTTGAAGATAGATATTCAGAAATTCCAGACCCTGTATATAATTTAATGGATATAGCTTATATTAAGAGTAGGGCAAAACTTATTTCTATTGAAGAAATAAAGGAAACACCAAAGGAAGTTAAGTTTATATTTGCGGATGGAATTAAGAACTTAAATATCATATATAAATACTTGTTAGAAAATTATAAAGATAAGGTATTTTTAATGTTTGGGGAAAAGCCATATTTTGCAGTAAGAAGTTCGGAAATAAAGAAAGAAACGGCATTAGGATTTTATAAGGAAATGTTAGACAATTTAACAAAAAATATGTAAAGATATTTATATAAATTGAATAACTGACACAATATTGATATACTAGTTATGTATAATGGTATTGAAACAAATTAAAAGAAAAGTGAGGGAACATAAGTGATTAAAATTAAGAAAATTATAGCTGCAGGAGCTTTAAGTATATTTGCTTTTTCAGCAGTTGGATGTGAAATGATACAAAAGACACCAGAAGCAATAAAAAATACTGTGTTAGCAAAGGTTGGAGATGTAAAAATAACTAAGGGAGAAGTAGATGAAATCGCTGATCCGTATTTACAACAATATGGATCTGATTATGATACTAATCCAGATATGGCAGAGCAAGTGAAAGCTTTAAGAACTCAAGCAATAAATTTATTAGTTGAAGAAAAAATGATGCTTAAAAAAGCAGAAGAATTGGGATTAACTCCAACTCAAGAAGAAATTGATGCTGAGGTTCAAAAGTATATAGAAAATTTAAAGACTAGTTATGGCAGTGATGAACAATTTAATGCAGCTCTTGAGCAAGCTGGAATGACTTTAGATGAATATACATCTAAGCTTACAGAAAACATGAAAAATCAATTAGCTACTCAAAAAGTAACTGAAGATTTATTTAAGGATGTTAACATATCAGACGATGAAATAAAAACATATTATGAAGAAAATAAAGATAGTTTTGGTGAAGCTAATGTTTCTCATATTTTAATAAAAGATGAAGCGAAAGCTAAGGAAATAAGAGAAAGAGCTGCAAATGGTGAAGATTTTGCTGCACTAGCAAAAGAATTCTCAGAAGATACAGGAACTAAAGAAAATGGAGGGAACTTAGGAGTTACTCCATATAATACAACTCAATATGTGCAAGAGTTTACAGATGCATTTAAAAAATTAAAAGATGGCGAAATATCAGAACCTGTAAAGAGCCAATTTGGTTACCATATAATTAAAGTAACTGATGTTAAGCAAGGAACATTTGATGAATCAAAGGATTCTATAAAGACTACATTAGAAAATGAAAAGAAAAATGAAATTTATTCAAATTCTATTGAACAATGGAAAAAAGATTATAATGTAAAGACATATGAAGATAAACTTTAATATAAGAGGTTATTAAAAAAGGATTGTATTAAAATAAATTTTGATATTAGCTGATAAAGAGGGAAGTTCTAATTCGAGCTTCCCTCTTTGCGTATATATAAGTAATAAATAAAATTTATGTTTAAGTTTAAAAATGCTTTTAAGTAAGTAAAATCAATGGTTTAAAAGGGGGTCGCGAAACGCGAGCCCCTTTATAAAAATAAGAGATTAAATTTTTAAAGGCAATGAAGATTATTTGAAATTAAATAAGTTTTATATTAAATAAATTTCTGAGATTGAGTCTTTTCTTGTATTATAAATTAATTATAACTTTATATATTTTATATATTATTTAAGAAAACTAGCAATATGATATCGTTTTATAAATTTTGGTTATATGTGTATAAAATTTCTAAGAAGTCAAATAATAATATTGCAACTAATTATTATTAATAAAAGGAGGTAGCTCATAATAATGAAGGCAACAGGAATTGTTAGACGTATTGATGACTTAGGTAGAGTTGTTATACCAAAAGAGATAAGAAGAACATTAAGAATTAGAGAAGGGGATCCATTAGAGATTTTCACTGATAGAGAAGGCGGGGTTATTTTAAAAAAATATTCACCAATTGGAGAGTTGACAGATTTCTCAAAAGAATATGCTGAAAGCTTGCAACAAGCAATTGGACATATTGTTTTAATTGCAGATAAAGACGCATTTATATCAGTAAGTGGAGCTCCAAAAAGAGACTACATGGAAAGAAAAGTTAGTGTAGAATTAGAAAAAATAATGGAAGATAGAAGAGCTGTTCTTATAACAGAACAAAATAAGACTATTCCATTACATAATGATGAAGAAATAGGAAAATACGCTAGCCAAGTAATATCTCCAATAATAGCTGAAGGTGATGCAATTGGAGCAGTTATTATATTATCAAAAGAATCAGGAGAAAAGCTAGGAGAACTTGAATTAAAGTTATCTGAAACTGCTTCAGCTTTCTTAGGTAAGCAAATGGAACAATAAAATAAATATTTTATTAAATATAAAGTTATCAATAAAATAAAGTAATAATACCTCTAAACTTACAATACAAATTTACTAGAACTATTTTGAGTTTGGAGGTATTTTATGAAGAAACAATCACTACTTAAAGCAAGTCTAGTACTTGGAATAGCAGGAATAGTAGCGAAATTTTTAGGATTATTCTTTAGATGGCCACTAATAATGCTTATAGGTGACGAAGGTGTTGGATATTATCAAATGTCATATCCTTTATATATGTTTTTCGTTGCTATGGCATCAGGAGTACCAGTAGCTATTTCGAAAATGATATCAGAGAAAAAGGCAAAGGGAGATATACAGGGAATATTCGAGGTTGTAAAAGAATCAACAATCTTAATGATGTTCTTAGGTGTTGGTACAACCCTTATATTATTCTTTTTTGCTAAACCTATTATTAAATTTGTTCAGTGGGATATGAAATCATATTATGCTTTACTTGGAATATCCTTTGCACCATTTGTAATATCTATAATGACTATATATAGGGGTTTTTTTCAAGGGCTGCAAAATATGACTCCATCAGGAGTATCACAAATACTTGAGCAGATAGGAAGGGTGATAATAGGAGTTGGACTTGCTATATTATTTTTACCTAAGGGAATAGAATATGCAGCAGGGGGAGCTGCTTTTGGGGCAGCTGCTGGAGGAGTAATAGGAGCAACTTATCTTCACGAAAAGTATAAAAAAGTAAAAAAGCAAATGTGGAGTAAAAAAATTAAAAGTAACCCAGAAGTACTAACTTCTATTTTGAAAATTGCTTTACCTATTTCAGTGGGAACAACAGTAGGGACTATAATGAGCTTAATTGATTCTATATTAGTTCCACAAAAGCTTTTGCAAGCTGGCTTAACATCAGAAAGTGCAACTATTTTATATGCGCAATTAACAGGAAAGGCAAATGTAATAACTAATATTCCATTAACATTATCTATGGCAGTAGGAACCTCACTGATTCCTATAATAGCAGAAAATTATATAATGAATAGAAGAAAGGATTTGGAGTCAAAAGTTCAATTATCAATAAAGCTATCTATGTTAATAGCTATGCCATGTACATTAGGGTTGTTTTTTCTTGCAGGGCCAATAATGAAACTAATATTTCCCGGGAAATGGGATGGCGTATTAATACTTAAATACTTATCTTTATCAGTTCCATTCATAATAATTACTCAGACAACTACATCAATTATGCAAGGAATAGGTCATTATATTAGACCTATAATAAACTTGTTTATAGGATGTATCGTAAAGATTATTTTAACATTTGTGCTAGTGCCTATGCCAAATATAAATATTTATGGAGCAGTAATAGCTAGTATATCAGCTTACTTAGTATCAACAATACTAAACTTAATTTCACTAAAGAAGAGATTAAAATTAAAATTAAATATATATCAAACAACTATAAAACCGATTATTGCAGCTTTAATTATGATATTTGGAGTATTATCAGCATATTTATATTTATTTAATAAAACAGGTAGTAATGGTTCTGCTTGCTTAATAGCTATATTTTTGGGTATTATTATATATATGGCATTAATACTAATACTAAAGGTATTTAGCATAGACGAAATAAAAAATAGAATTGTAAAAAATTAATGAGTAAGGAGAGAACCTAATGATAAAGATAATAGGTTTAGGGCCAGGAGCACCTGAAGCTTTAACTATAGGAGCAGTTAAGGCATTAGAAGAGGGGAAAAATATTTATTTTAGAACAGAGAAACATCCTACTGTTGATTATTTAAGAGGAAAGATAAAAGAATTCAAAACATATGATCACTATTATGAAACGTCTGAAAGCTTTGATCAGGTTTATAATAGCATCGCAGAAGATATAGTAAGTAAGTATAAAGAGGATGAAGAGATAATATATGCAGTTCCAGGACATCCTTTAGTTGCAGAAAAATCAGTTTTTAATCTTATGAATTTATGCGATGAAAAAGGAATAAGTTATGAAATACTTCCAGCTGTAAGTTTTATAGATGCTATGATGGATGTATTAAAGATTGATCCGATAGAAGGACTAAAGGTTATAGATGCATTTGATATGAAAAATCAAATTTTAGACAAAAGAATAGGAACTATAATAACTCAGGTGTACAATCCGTTAATAGCATCAGAAGTTAAGCTTAGATTACTTGAATATTATAATGATGAAACTGAGATATATTATGTTAGAGCTGCAGGGATAGTTTCAGAAGAATCTGTAAGGAAAATACCAATATATGAGCTTGATATGCAAGAAGATATAGATTACTTGACATCTATATATATACCTAAAGATATGGATAATAAAAAAGATTTTAATGATTTAGTTGAGATAATAGATACTTTAAGAGGAGAAAATGGTTGTCCATGGGATACGGAACAAACTCATGAGAGTATTAAAAATCAACTTTTAGAAGAAGCTTACGAAGTTATAGATAGTATAAATAATGATGATATAGATGGAATGGTAGAAGAATTAGGAGATGTTCTATTACATGTAGTTTTCCATGCTTCATTAGGTAAAGATGATGGGTATTTTAATATTTATGATATACTTGAATCTATATGTAATAAAATGATTTATAGACATCCTCATGTATTTAGTGATGGAAAAGTTAATAATAGTGGAGAAGTTCTTGAAAATTGGGAAGAACTTAAGAGGACAGAAAAGAGTTTTAATACAGTTACAGAAGAAATGAATGCAATAGCTAAGGCACTACCTTCTTTGATTAGAGCGCATAAGGTTCAAAAAAAGGCAGCTAAAGTAGGATTTGACTGGGATGATATTGAAGATGCAGCTTTAAAGGTGCAAGAGGAATTAAAAGAGGTATTAGATGTATATAAATCCAATAATAAGGAAAAAATAAAAGATGAAGTAGGAGACTTAATATTTGCATGTGTTAATGTAGCCAGAAAATTAAATATTGATGAAGAAGAAGCGGTAAATTCAACTATACAAAAATTTATAAGAAGATTTTCTTTTATAGAAGAAGAGGCTTTAAAATCCAACAAAAATTTAAATGAAATGACATTAAAGGAGATGGATTTGTTATGGGAACAAGCAAAAAACAAAGAATTTAATGAGAAAAAGAAGGATTTATAAATTTTTTGAAGAATAATATATAGTGGTTTATACTATACTATAAATAACTTATTGTAATAAATAGCTTTTATAACAAAAAATTGATAATGTTATAGACTAGCACCAAAAGACGATATATAATAAGAGAATGTAGTTATAGTACATATTAACAGAAATAGTTAACTACTAAAATATATAACGGGTTATTTAAGGAGGATGTAATTGTGAATAAAGCAGAATTAATCACTAGCATGTCAGAAAAAAGTAAATTAACTAAGAAAGATGCTGAATTAGCTTTAAAATCATTCATAGAAAGCGTTGAAGAAGCGTTAGAAAAAGGTGAAAAAGTTCAATTAGTTGGATTCGGAACTTTCGAAACAAGAGAAAGAGCTGCAAGAGAAGGAAGAAATCCTAGAACTAAAGAAACTATAAACATTCCAGCTTCAACAGTTCCAGTATTTAAAGCTGGTAAAGAATTTAAGGAAAAAGTTAATAAGTAGTATATTTAGAACCCGAGTATTCCCTCGGGTTCTTTTGATAATATAAAATAATAAGGAGAGTTATTATGAGGTTAGATAAATATCTTAAGGTTTCTAGAATAATAAAGAGAAGAACAGTTGCTAAAGAGGTTTGTGAAGGGGGAAGAGTTTCTATTAATGATAAAGTTGCAAAAGCATCAACAGTTGTAAAAGAAGGCGATATAATAGAAATTCAATTTGCAAATAGATCATTAAAGGCAAGAATAATTAATATAGTTGAGCATGTAAAAAAAGAAAATGCAAAAGAAATGTATGAGATATTAGAAGGAGAGGAAGATAAAGAATAAAAACAATAACTCCTTCATATATTTTTATAAAGAATATGTGGAGGAGATAAGATGGAAAAGAGAAATGAAAATAAGTTAGAAGAGCCAAGGGGTAATATAACTTTAGAGAATAGAAAAAGATTAACACTTACAGGGGTAGAAGAAGTCATAAGTTTCGATGATGAAAAAATATTATTAAATACAAAATTAGGGTTTTTAACTATCAAGGGATCAGAATTAAAGATGAATAAATTAGATGTACAGAATGGTGACGTAATAATTATAGGAAATATATCTTCCATAGTATATAGTAGTAAAGAAGTTAAAAAAGAAAAAGAAAATATAATTTCTAAGTTGTTTAAATAGAGGTAAGTATGCCGTTATCAATAGATGTTCAATTTGACATAGTTATGTATTCCATTCTTTCGGGAATACTGATAGGAATTATGTTTGACCTGTATAACATAATAAGAGGAGTAAAAATACCCAAGATAATAATCATAATAGAAGATATTTTATTTTGGATATTAACTGCTTTTATAGTATTTGCTTTTTTACTATACACTAATTATGCCTTCTTAGGACCATATGTATATATATTCATGATAGTAACCTTGATTATTTATTTAAAATTAATAAGCCCTACAATTTTAAAGTTAGAGAGATATATAATAGATAAAGTTAGTAAAATTATAAGGATAATTTTGAAAAATTTAATTTATCCTATAAAAGTTGTATATTATAATATTTGTGGAAAAAAGTAGATTCAAAGTAGTAACATAAAAAAATAGCTTGAATAAAATATGTATAGTGTTTAAAATATATTATATAATATATTTTAAAGAGGGTGAGAGCAATTAAAAAGCAATTAACTCTTAAAAGATTAATTATAGTTTTTATTTTTGCAATTTTCGTATTTAATTACATTAAACAGGAAATTACAATGAAAAGAATCCAAGAGAATATTATTATTAGCCAAAAAGAGCTAGAAGAGCTTAAAAGTAAGAATAGTAAGTTAGAGGCAGATTTAAAAAAAGTTGATTCTAATGAATATATTGAAAAACTTGCAAGAGATAGGCTAGGAATGATAAAAGAGGGCGAAAAAGTTGTAAATCCTAAAACGCAAAACTAAAGAATATGTTTTAAAACTACAAAAAAAGGTTATTATTATAATAACATATATTATTTAATTTTTAAGGAGGAATCTTTGTAACATGACCTTAATGGCAGGAAACATATTAGAAGGTACAGTGGTTAATATTACTAGTTTTGGAGCTTTCGTAGAGATAGAAGGTAAAACAGGATTAGTTCATATTTCAGAAGTAGCAGATTCATTCGTTAAGGATATTAGACAACATCTTAATGAACAAGACAAGGTTAAGGTAAAAGTAATATCAATTGACGATAATGGTAAGATAAGTTTATCAATTAAGCAAGCAAATGTTCAAAAAAAATCAGTAAAACCTATAGAAATAGATTGGTCTTCAGAAAATAAGAAATCCGGTGGGAATTCAGGTAACTTTGAAGATATAATGTCAAGATTCTTAAAGGACAGCGAAGAAAGAATGCAAGATGTAAAAAAGAATCAAGATTTTAAATCTAAAAGTGGAAGAAGAAACTTCTAACAGTATAAATAAAGACATCATATAAATTTAATATATAAATCTATAAAGGGCTGATTGCATAATGGATATCAGTCCTTTATTATTTGAGTAACATAATGTTATTAGAAAAAAATTAAAAAATATGTTGACACTATAGAAAACATAATATATAATTAATTTTGTCGCTGAGGGGCGACAGTAAAAACATGCTGAAGTGGCGGAACAGGCAGACGCACAGGACTTAAAATCCTGCGGTAGCGATACCGTACCGGTTCGATTCCGGTCTTCAGCACCAAGCTAAATTCAACTTATAATATCGCGGGGTGGAGCAGTTGGCAGCTCGTCGGGCTCATAACCCGAAGGTCGTAGGTTCAAGTCCTGCCCCCGCAACCATAAATGGCGGAATAGCTCAGCTGGCTAGAGCACTCGGTTCATACCCGAGGTGTCGTAGGTTCAAGTCCTATTTCCGCTACCATATACGCTGAAGTGGCGGAACAGGCAGACGCACAGGACTTAAAATCCTGCGGTAGCGATACCGTACCGGTTCGATTCCGGTCTTCAGCACCAAGTTGAATTTAGCTTATAATATCGCGGGGTGGAGCAGTTGGCAGCTCGTCGGGCTCATAACCCGAAGGTCGTAGGTTCAAGTCCTGCCCCCGCAACCATAAAATGGCGGAATAGCTCAGCTGGCTAGAGCACTCGGTTCATACCCGAGGTGTCGTAGGTTCAAGTCCTATTTCCGCTACCATATACGCTGAAGTGGCGGAACAGGCAGACGCACAGGACTTAAAATCCTGCGGTAGCGATACCGTACCGGTTCGATTCCGGTCTTCAGCACCAAAAGTACTTAAGATTTCTTAAGTACTTTTTTGTTATATAAAATTTTATTAATTTAAAGACTAGATATAAGTTTAAATATAAAAATTAATAACATAAATTATATGATAAACAAAAATAAAAAATTACTATATTTAAAAATTTTGTTCTTCATAAAGTTTGTTATAGTGACAAAATTGTATTAAAAGTTAAACTATTAAAAGAAATTTATAATAGATATTTATATAATTAAAATACTATATAAACTATCAGTATACATAGAGTTCAAGCAAATTTATATAAATATAATATTAAAAAAGTATCTAAATACATATAAGGAAATTTATATTTTATTGTCCAACGAAAGTGGATAATAGGATACATCATATGACATATATTTCCTAAAAGTAATGCTATAATTTAAATTACATTTTATGGAAGTTGGAGGGGAGTATATGCAATATGGTGTTGATATATCAACATATAAGAGATTAGAAAATAGAAAAAATAAAAAAGAATTAAGATTAAATGGGACGGCTATTAGTGCAATTGCAGCTTTTTTGATAGGATTTTTGTTAAGTAGAGTTTTATTATCTGTAACTATAGATATGGGGATAGCGCCTTTTGGGATTGCATATCTTATTGGAATAAGAAAAGAGAAGGGAAGAGATATATTATTATCTCTATTAGGTATTATTGCTGGATATCTTTCTATATATAAAACTCTGGAAGGAGCAATTGCTTATTGTATAGTAGCTGTTGTAGTAATGCTATATATTGAAATATGTAATAAAATAGAGTTAAAGCAAAGAGACACAGTAACTTTTGGTTTAATATTTTCAACATTTTTTATATATAATTTAATAATAAATAATCAGCCTATAGGCGTTAATTTAACTTTTTCGGCTTTAAAGGTATTGAGTATAATACCTGTTAGGTACATACTTAATTATGCATTGAATTGTGTTGATGAATTAGAAAGTAATTATTTCTTCTCAACAGAAGAATTGATAAGTATAGGGATTTTATTATGCTTATTGGTTGCAGGAATAGGTAACTTAAATATTTTGGGAGTTCATTTAAGAAATATATTAGCGTTAACTATAATAGCTATTTTTGCATATATAGGGGGGACAGGATTAGGATCTGCTATAGGAGTTTCGATGGGGTTTGTCATTGGAATAACTAATAATGATATAATAATATCTATAGGTTTATATAGTTTATGTGGACTTATAATTGGAATATTTAAAGATACGGGAAGGATATTTTCTTCAATAGCATATTCCGTTGTTTACTTCATAGTATCAATGTATTCGGATAAATTTTCTATTTATGGAGGAATAGAAGTAGTAGTAGCTATAGTAATTTTAATTAGTATTCCTAAAAAGGTTATAGAATATATAAATAAGGAATTTAATCAAGAAAAGAAGGCAGAAATTATTAATGATATACATCTAAATGGTGTAAAAAATGAGTTTGTTGATAGGCTTAACTCAATGAAATCGATATTGTCAAGTTTATCATCATCAATATTGAATTTGGGAGAAAATGATATTTTATCATTAAATAATAAAGGAACTGCTATGGTAGAGAGCTTAGCAGATAGAGTATGTTACAATTGTGAGCTTAGACAGAGGTGTTGGGATCGTAATTTACATTCTACTTTTGAAGGTTTTTCTGAACTTATAAGTAGTTGTGAAAATAATGATATATATTTTCCGCAAGATTTAGAAAAGAAATGCGTAAAGAAAAGAAGTTTAATGAAAAATGCTCAAGAAATTGTAAATAATTATACTGTTAATGAAGCTTTAAAAACAAGGTTAACAGAAGGAAGAAACTTAATTGCAAATCATATAAATAATATATCTCAAACTATGGGAGATATGATAAGAGATTTTGAAAAAGATATATCTATATGCTCAGAAATAGACAAGGTATTAAAGAAGGCCTTAAGTAAAAATAAAATAGAATATAAGGATGTATTTTGCTATTTAGATAGAAAAGGTAGAATGAAAATAAAATTAACTTTAAATAACTGTGAAGGTGGATGTTATTGTGCTAAGAACATATTACCTGTAATTAATGGGCTAGTGAGAGTTCCAGTATCAATATCAAGTGAAGGTTGCAGGATAGATCCTGATACAAATGATTGCTCAATTATAATAGAAGAGACTCCTAAATATCATATGACTTCTTATGCTGCAACAAGAGCTAAAGATGGCGAAACTTCAATAGGAGACAGTTATAGTTTTTCTAAAAATAATGATGGCACATATTTAACTATAGTAAGTGATGGAATGGGTTCTGGTCCTGAGGCTGGAACAGAAAGTGGACTAGCTGTTGATTTAATTGAAAGGTTTATAGAAAATGGATTTAGTGAAAAAACAGCTATAAATACAGTTAATTCTATTATGGCTATGAAGTTTAATGAAGATGAAAAATTTACTACTATGGATTTAAGCGTAGTTGATTTATATACTGGTGAAACAGAGTTTATAAAGATAGGTGGAGTTGTTAGTTTTATAAAAAGAGGACAAGATGTTAAAGTTGTTAAATCTAGCAGTTTACCTTTTGGAATATTAGATAGTGTAGATATAAGTTCAGAGAAAGTAAAACTAAAACACGGTGATATAATAGTTTCAATTAGTGATGGTGTTTTAGATATAGATAAAAATAATGTTGGAAGCTATTCTTGGTTACAGGAATATTTACAATATGCAGATACAAATCCAGCAGCGTTATCTAGAGATATTCTTGAAAAGGCGATAGTGTTAAGTGGCGGAAAGGTATGGGATGATATGACAGTTTTGGTTTCCAAAATGTACTCTGTTTATTAATAGAAGGATTAAATAAAAGAGGATGGGATATAAATTCGGTATCTCATCTTCTTCAATTTTTGATGTTGAAAAAATTAGCAATCATAATTGTTTACATATATATATGTTAAGGTTATTATATTATATATGTTTTAATTATTCATATGGAATATGATATATAGCTTAAAAGTTTTATGTTTAATTAAATAAGTTCATAACATTATTAATATTATTTAAGTATTATAAGAAAAATATTATTTAGACTGTATTAGGGAAGTGATTATTAGGAATTATATAATAAAATAAATATACTGAGGAGCATAAATGTGATAAACAAAGTAAAGGATTTTATAATTAAAAATGATCTTATACAAGATGGAGATAGAGTTTTGGTTGCTTTATCTGGAGGGCCTGACTCTGTTTGTTTACTTCATATACTTTATAAGTTAAGAAACTCTCTAAATATAGATATAGGAGCAGCTCATGTTAATCATATGTTAAGGGGGCAGGATGCTTTCAATGATGAAGAATATGCAAAAAAAATATGTGAAGAATTTAATATAGATTTTTATTCAAAAAGAATTAATATAGATGAAATAGCTAAAGAAAAAAGTATTTCTCATGAAATGGCAGGAAGAGAAGAAAGATATAATTTTTTTGATTTTATAAAAAATACACATAATTATAGTAAGATAGCAGTAGCACATAATTCCAATGATCAAGCTGAGACTGTTATCATGAATATGATGAGAGGAGCGGGAATAGAAGGATTATGTGGTATCAGGAGTAAAAGAAAAGGTGGAATAATAAGACCTATATTATGTCTTTCGAGAGATGAGATAGAAAATTATTGTGAAGATAACAATTTAAATCCTAGAATAGATAAAACTAATTTAGAAAATATATATAGTAGAAATAAAGTTAGATTAGATATACTACCTTATATGAAGGAGAATTTTAACAAAGATATAATAGAAACTTTGAACAGAATGACAAATTTATTACAAATAGATAATGACTTTATTGAAAAACAATGCAATAATAGTTATAAAAAGTATTGTAATAATAAAAATAATCATATAGTTATATCGAAAGAAGCATTTTTGTTAGATAAAGCTATAATAACAAGAATTATAAAAAAGGCGTTTGTGGAGTTTACTGGAAAGTACAATAATTTTGAAATGAAGCATATTTATGAAGTGATTGAGCTTGCAAAAAATTCTACAAACAAAAAAATTGATTTACCTAATGGAATAGTAGCCGAAAATGTATATGGAGATATATACTTAAAAAATAAATCATATGATAAAAAAGAATATGAAGAAAAAGAGGTGTTAATAGGTAAGGATCAATTAAATAAATATACCAGTGAATTTAATAAATATAATATTGATTTTAAGGTTATAAAAGATAAAAATAATATAGAATTTTCTAATAACGTATTAATAAAATATTTTGATTATGATAAGATAAAAGAAAAGCTAATTGTTAGAGAAAGAAAAAATGGGGATAAGATAATTCCACTTGGAATGAAGGGAAGTAAAAAGTTAAAAGATGTATTTATTGATTTAAAGGTTCCATTTGAGGAAAGAGATGAAATCCCAATTTTATGTTTTGATAATGAAATAGCGTGGATAGTAGGGTATAAAGTTTCAGATAAATTTAAGATAACTAAAGAAACTAAAAATATAATAAAAATTACTTTTATTAGAAAGGAATAGGAGAATGATAAGGGACATAAAGGAGATATTACTTACTGAAGAACAAATATCAGTTAAGGTTAAGGAATTAGCAACTAAGATAAGTGAAGATTACAAAGATAAAAATTTACTTATTGTAGGAATTTTAAAGGGTTCAGTTATGTTTGCATCTGATCTTATAAAAAATATAACAATACCATGTGAAATTGATTTTATGGCAGTATCTAGTTATGGAGCTTCTACTGAAACATCAGGAGTAGTTAGAATTTTAAAAGATTTGGATCATAGCATTGAAGGTAAAGACATAATTATAGTAGAAGATATTATAGATAGTGGAGTTACATTAGATTATTTATTAAAATACTTGAAAACTAGAAAAGCTAATAGTATCGAAATAATAACCTTTTTAACTAAGCCATCTAGAAGAATGGTGGATATAGAAGTTAAATATTGTGGATATGAAGTTCCAGATGAATTTTTAGTTGGGTATGGATTAGATTTTTCAGAAAGATATAGAAATCTACCATATGTAGGCATATTAAAAGAAGAAGTATATAAAAATTAAATTTAAAATGCAATATAATAAAACTAGAGGAAAGGGGGGCCTTGAATGAAAAAATATTCAAGTGCAACAGTATGGATATTTGTTATTTTGATACTTTTCTTATCTGCAACATTCTTATGGAATAGCGGTAAGATGGCAGATGAGATATCATACAGTGATTTTCAACAAAAATGGGTTAATGATGAGATAGAAAGTATTATGGTTCATCCAGATAAGATGTTAATTTCAGGAAAAACAAGAGACGATAAGCAATTTAATACATATGCTCCTAGTGAAATGGTGCAGATGTTAATGGCTCAAACTCCTAAAGATGATATAAGAGTAGATTTTAAACAGCCTTCAAATAGTAGTGTATGGATTAGTATAATACCTACAATAATGATAATGGTTCTATTCTTTGTATTCTTCTTTATGATGTCACAACAGTCACAAGGTGGTGGTGGCGGAAGAGGTGTTATGAACTTTGGAAAAAGCAGAGCAAAAGTAATGCCTCCAGATGCAAAAAGAGTTACATTTGATGATGTAGCGGGTGCTGATGAAGAAAAGCAAGAATTAGAAGAGATAGTTGATTTCTTAAAACAACCATCTAGATATACTGAGATGGGAGCTAGAATACCTAAGGGAGTTTTATTAGTAGGACCTCCTGGAACAGGTAAAACCTTATTAGCAAAAGCAATAGCTGGTGAGGCTGGAGTACCTTTCTATAGTATATCAGGATCAGATTTCGTTGAAATGTTCGTTGGTGTTGGTGCATCAAGAGTCAGAGATTTATTTGAGCAAGCTAAAAAGAGTGCTCCATCACTTGTGTTTATAGATGAAATAGATGCAGTAGGTAGACAAAGAGGTGCAGGTCTTGGTGGCGGACATGATGAAAGAGAGCAAACATTAAATCAATTGTTAGTTGAGATGGATGGTTTTGGTGCTAATGAAGGAATAATAATGATTGCAGCAACAAATAGACCTGACATATTAGATCCAGCGTTACTTAGACCAGGTAGATTTGACAGACAAATTGTTGTTGGGGCTCCTGATGTAAAGGGAAGAGAAGAGATACTAAAGGTTCATACTAAGAAAAAGCCTTTATCAGAAGATGTAGAATTAAAAGTATTAGCTAAGAGAACTCCAGGATTTAGTGGGGCAGATTTAGAAAACTTAGCAAATGAGGCAGCGTTATTAGCTGTTAGAAAAAATGAAAAATTAATAGGTATGCAAGATTTTGAAGAAGCTATAACTAGAGTAATAGCTGGACCAGAAAAGAAAAGTAGAGCTATTAATGAACATGATAGAAGGTTAACTGCATATCACGAAGCAGGTCATGCAGTTGTAATGAAACTTTTAGTTCATTCAGATCCAGTTCATGAAATTAGTATAATACCAAGAGGTATGGCTGGTGGCTATACAATGCATTTACCAGAAGAAGATAGATCATATACATCAAAAGAAAAGTTAAAAGATGATATGGTTGGATTACTTGGAGGTAGAGTTGCTGAAAAATTAATATTATCAGATATTAGTACTGGAGCTAAGAATGATATTGATAGAGCAAGTGCTATAGCAAGAGCTATGGTAATGGAATATGGAATGAGCGATAAGCTTGGAACTATCTCATATGGCGGAGATAATAATGAAGTGTTCCTAGGAAGAAACCTAGGACATAGCAGAAACTTCAGTGAAGAAGTTGGAGCAGAAATCGATAAAGAAGTTAAGAGATTTATTGATGAAGCATATGAAAGAGCAGAAAGTTTATTAAGTCAAAATATTAATAAATTACATGCGGTAGCAGCAACTTTATTAGAAAAAGAAAAAATAGATGGTGAAGAATTTGTAAGAATTTTTGAAGCTAGCTAATAATAAGAAAGAGTGGCCATATGGCTACTCTTTCTTATTATAGAGAATTTATTATAAAATTTAAAATTAATTATTAAGATGTAAAAAGGTTGTGTAATATAAGGATTATTCATAAATTTTATTATATGTATTAAAAAATACGAATTATATATTTTGAAATTAAAGCAAAAATAAGAATTTAACACAATATAGCGAATTATAATTAAAAATAATTTAATAATGTTCGAATGAATATTTAAAAGTTATGAAATAGATGATATAATTTATGTATAGAATAAGAATATTAAATAATTTTATAAAAGACAGGAGTGTATTGAGATGAAGAGTGATATTCAAATAGCTCAAGAAGCCAAAATGGAGTATATAACAAAAATAGCAGAAAAGTTAAATTTAACTGAAGATGATATAGAGCAATATGGGAAATATAAATGTAAGTTATCTTTAGATATATTAGAAAAAAATAAGAATAAAGAAAATGGCAAGCTAGTTTTGGTTACTGCAATAAACCCAACACCAGCAGGTGAAGGAAAGTCAACAGTTACAGTTGGCCTAGGGCAAGCACTTTGTAAAATGGGGAAGAATGCAGTTATAGCATTAAGAGAGCCTTCACTTGGACCAGTGTTTGGAATAAAAGGGGGAGCAGCAGGTGGTGGCTATGCTCAAGTAGTACCCATGGAAGATATAAATTTACATTTTACAGGGGATATGCATGCTATTACTAGTGCTAATAACTTATTAGCGGCAGCTATAGATAATCATATACATCAAGGTAATGATTTAAGAATTGATTCAAGAAGAATAGTATTTAAAAGAGTAATGGATATGAATGATAGAGCACTTAGAAATATAGTTGTTGGACTAGGCGGAAAGCTTAATGGTTTTCTAAGAGAAGATGGATTCATGATAACTGTTGCATCAGAAATTATGGCTATTCTATGTTTAGCTAATAGTTTATCAGACCTTAAAGAGAGAATGGGTAATATATTAATAGCTTATGATTTAGATGGAAATCCAGTTTATGCAAAGCAGCTAAATGTGCAAGGAGCAATGGCTTTACTTATGAAAGATGCTATAAAGCCTAATCTAGTTCAAACATTAGAAAATACTCCAGCAATAATACATGGAGGACCGTTTGCAAATATAGCTCATGGATGCAACTCTATAATAGCAACAAAAATGGCACTTAAATTAGGTGATATAGTTGTTACTGAAGCAGGGTTCGGTGCTGATTTGGGTGCTGAAAAATTCATGGATATAAAATGTAGATATGGTGAATTAACTCCAGATTGTGTTGTTATAGTCGCAACTGTTAGAGCACTAAAGAATCATGGTGGGGTGAGCAAGGAGATGTTAAACACTCCAGATGTTGAAGCTTTAGCTAAGGGAATAACTAATTTAGAAAAGCAAATTGAAAATATTAAAAAATATAATGTACCAGTAGTTGTAGCTATTAACAAATTTGTAAGTGATAGCAATGAAGAAGTGGAATTTATTATAGATTATTGCAATAAATTAGGTGTTAAGGTTGCTTTATCAGATGTGTGGGCAAAAGGTGGAGAAGGTGGAATTGAGCTAGGAGAAGTTGTTTGTGAGGTATTAGAAAAAGAAAAGTCTAACTTTAAACCAATTTATGATGTAGAAAATACTATTGAAGAAAAGATAAATATAATTGCTAGAGAAATTTATGGAGCAAATAAGGCGGTCTTTACTCCAAATGCCAAAAAACAAATTGAGGAGTTAGAGAGATTTGGATTAGATAAATTACCTATATGTATGGCAAAGACTCAATATTCATTATCTGATAATCCATCATTAAAAGGTAGACCTGAAAATTTTGAAATAACTGTAAGAGAGATAAGAGTTTCTAATGGAGCTGGGTTTATTGTTGCACTAAATGGTGATATAATGACAATGCCAGGACTTCCAAAGGTTCCAGCTGCAAATAAAATGGATATACTAGATAATGGAGAAATAGTAGGATTATTTTAATATATAGATTTTACAACACTTGACAAATGATTTGTAATTGTTAAAATTAAATTGTTAAATTATTGTGATTATATTTATTTAAATAAAGGCAGCTTTCAAAGCTGCTTTTAATTGTATTAAGGTGGTGCTTGTATGATTTTAGTAGTAGACGTAGGTAATACAAATATAGTCTTGGGAGTATATAATAATTCTGAAAATATTGCTAGCTGGAGAATTTCTACTGATGCAAAAAAAACATCAGATGAATATTCTATTCAAGTTATGCAGCTTTTTATTCAAAGTAATCTAAATCCTAGAGAAGTAAAAGGAATAATAATTTCATCTGTTGTTCCTAATATAATGCATTCATTAGAGAATATGATAAAAAAGAGTTTTGGAATTAATCCTTTAATTGTAGGTCCAGGGGTTAAAACTGGAATAAATATTAAATATGATAATCCAAAGGAAGTGGGAGCTGATAGAATTGTAAATGCTGTAGCTGCTCATGACAAGTATAAGAGAGATCTTATAATAATAGATTTTGGAACAGCAACAACATTTTGTTCATTAACTAAAGAAGCAAACTATCTTGGGGGATGTATTACACCAGGCATAAGAATAGCATCTGATGCTTTATTTGATAGAGCTGCAAAGTTACCGAGAGTAGAATTAGAAGTACCAAAAAATATAATATGTAAAAATACTATATCTAGCATGCAAGCGGGTATAATTTATGGATATATAGGGCAGGTAGAATATATAGTAAATAAAATAAAAAAAGAAATGAAAGATCTTGGTTCAGATGAACCTTTAGTTATAGCGACAGGGGGATTAGCAAAATTAATAGCTAAGGAAACAGACGTTATAGATAAGGTTGATTCTAGTTTAACATTAGAGGGGTTAAGAATAATATACGAAAAAAATAAGGAGTAGTATAATATGAAAATTGGAAACCTAGAATTTGAAAATAATGTTTTTCTAGCACCTATGGCAGGGGTAACAGATATATCTTTTAGAGGACTATGTAAGGAGATGGGATGTGGGTTAGTTTATACAGAGATGGTAAGCGCTAAAGCCCTTTACTATGGAAATGAAAATACAAAGTCATTGCTTAGAATAGCTGATGAAGAAACTCCTGTTGCAGCTCAAATTTTTGGGAATGATCCTAAGATAATGGCTGAAGTAGTACAAAGATATTTTAATGAAAGAGAAGATATTTGTTTAATAGATATAAATATGGGGTGTCCTGTAAATAAAATTACTAAGAATGGGGAAGGATCAGCTTTACTAAAGCATCCTGAGTTAGCAGCCAATATAGTAAGAGAAATTAAAAAGGTATCTACTAAACCAGTAACAGTTAAATTCAGAAAAGGTTGGGATGAAGGAAATATCAATGCTGTTGAATTTGCTAAGGGTCTTGAAGATGCTGGAGTAGATGCGATTACTGTTCATGGAAGAACCAAAGAACAGATGTATGAAGGAAAAGCAGATTGGGATATAATAGGGAAAGTTAAGGATGCTGTTTCAATACCAGTGTTAGGAAATGGAGATGTATTTACAGCAGAAGATGCACTAGAGTTAAAGAATAAAACTAATTGCGATGGAATTATGGTTGCAAGAGGGAGTATGGGGAATCCGTGGATATTTAAGCAAATTGAATATGCCTTAAAAGGAAATTCACCTTTAGAAATAAGTTATTTAGACAGAATAAATATGTGTTTAAGACATTATGAATTAGCAATTAAGTACGATGGCGAGAGAAAAGCTGTGAGGGAAATGAGAAAACATGCATCTTGGTATATGAAGGGATTACCTAAAAGTAATGACATAAGGGGAGTTATGAATACTTTAGAAGATAGCAATTCTGTAATTGAATTGTTAAATAACTATAAGTATGAATTAATAAGAAGTTTCGATAAAGTTTAAATTATATACCTGAATAATAAATTTTTAAAAGAATAAATATATTAAAAGCGAGAATACTATATATCTGTTAAATAAAGATAAAGGGATACCTTTAGCTTATAACTTAGTTGACATATAATACTTGCTGATTTATAATGTTTTAAATGATTTTAAGAATATCAGACCTAGTGTTAGGTATTTAAATAAAAGTAGAAATTTGAAGGGGAGAAAATCATGAGTGAAACTAAAAAGTTCGTAATGACATACGAAGGTGTAAAAAAGTTAGAAGATGAATTAGAATTTTTAAAAACTGTTAAAAGAAAAGAAATAACTGAAAAAATAAAAGTAGCATTAGGATACGGAGATTTAAGCGAAAACTCAGAATATGATGAAGCTAAAAACGAACAAGCATTTACTGAAGGTAGAATTATTCAATTAGAAAATATGCTAAAGAATGCTGTTGTTGTTGATGGATCAGAAATTCCAACAGATAAGGTTGCAGTAGGAACAATAGTTAAAGTTAAGGATTATGAATTTGATGAAGAAGTTGAATATTCAATAGTAGGTTCAGCAGAAGCAGATCCTATGGAATTCAAAATATCAAATGAATCACCAGTAGGAGCTGCTTTATTAGGTAAAAAGGTTGGAGAGATTGTTGAAGTGTTAGTTCCAGGTGGAACAAACAAGTTTGAAGTATTAGGAATAAGAAGAGAGTAACGGAGGGATATTTAATGTCAACTGAGGAAATGAATATACAAGAGTTAGAATCTCAGTTTAGTGAGCAAGAAGCATTAAGAAGAGAAAAACTAATAGAGTTACAAAATCAAGGAAAGGATCCATTTGACGTTTATAAAGTTGAAAGAACACATATGTCAGAGGATGTTAAGGATGATTTTGAAAATTTAGAAGGAACTATAGTTACAGTTGCTGGAAGAATTATGTCTAAGAGGGGTCAAGGAAAAGTTGTATTCTCAGACATACAAGATAGAGATGGAAAAATTCAATTATTTATAAAAATAGATGAAGTAGGAGAAGAAGCCTTAAAATCATATAAAACATATGATTTAGGTGATTGGGTTGTTGCAACTGGAGAAGTGTTTAAAACTAAAACTGGAGAAGTATCAGTTAAAGTTAAGAGCTTCGAATTAATATGTAAATCATTAAAACCATTACCAGAAAAATGGCATGGATTAAAAGATCCAGATTTAAGATATAGACAAAGAGAAGTAGATATGATCTCAAATCCAGAAGTTAAGACTAACTTTATGAAGAGAGCAGCTATACTTAAAGGCGTGAGAGAGTTCTTAGATAACAGAGGATTTATAGAAGTTGAAACTCCAATGCTTGCACCTATAGCAGGAGGAGCATCAGCAAGACCATTTATAACTCATCATAATACTTTAGATATAGATATGTACTTAAGAATAGCTCCAGAATTATATTTAAAGAGATGTATAGTTGCTGGATTAGAAAAAGTTTATGATATGGGAAGAACTTTCAGAAATGAAGGTATGTCTGTAAGACATAATCCTGAGTTTACAATGATAGAATTATATGAAGCATTTTCTGACTATAATGATATGATGGAAATTGCAGAAAATATGATAGCATCAGTATGTGAAAAAGTAAATGGAACAACTAAGGTTAATTATCAAGGTACAGAAATTGACTTTGCACCACCATGGAGAAGAATAACTATGGTTGATGCTGTAAAAGAACATACAGGTATAGATTTTAATGAAATAAAATCAGATGAAGAAGCTCAAACTATAGCTAAAGAAAAGAATTTAGAATTTAAAAAGAATATTAAGCATGTTACAAAAGGTGAAGTGTTAAATGTTCTATTTGAAGAATATGCAGAACAACATATGATACAACCAACCTTTATTTGTGATTATCCAGTAGAAATATCTCCTTTAACTAAAAAGAAAAGAGGAAATGATAAATTTACTGAAAGATTTGAAGGATTTGTATTTGGAAGAGAAATATGTAATGCATATTCCGAATTAAATGACCCAATAGTTCAAAGAGAGAGATTTAATCAACAAGAAAAAGAAAGAGAACTAGGTGATGATGAAGCATACATGATAGATGAAGAGTTTATGAGCGCTTTAGAAACAGGTATGCCTCCAACAGGTGGATTAGGTATAGGTATAGATAGAGTTATAATGTTCTTAACAGATTCAGCATCTATAAGAGATGTTATAATGTTCCCAACAATGAAACCACAAAAATAATATTTTAGGGAGTAAAGTTTTTTGCTCCCATTTTATTTAATTTTATGCAAATGGTTTATTGCTTTTGAATATTTTTTTATTTTTAGAAACTAAAATTAAAAAAATTACAAAAAACACTTGCAATATTAATAAAACTTGATATAATAACTAATGTAGTAAATATTCCGCGATAGCTCAATGGTGGAGCACTCGGCTGTTAACCGATAGGTTGGAGGTTCGAATCCTCTTCGCGGAGCCATTTTAATTTTAAAATTAATTTATAGGAATATTCCGTGGTAGCTCAATGGTGGAGCACTCGGCTGTTAACCGATAGGTTGGAGGTTCGAATCCTCTCCACGGAGCCATTTTAATTTTAAAATTAATTTATAAGAATATTCCGTGGTAGCTCAATGGTGGAGCACTCGGCTGTTAACCGATAGGTTGGAGGTTCGAATCCTCTCCACGGAGCCATTTTTATAAGAGTTTTATAAGAGTAGATAATTTATCTATTGTTATAAAACTCTTTTATTATATAATGATATATAATATTTGAATTCTAGAATTTGAATTATAGTATTTGAAGTTAAGTACAATCAAAATGATATAAGTTATTAATATAATTTAAATATTTAATAAAAAGTCTTTTATACTTGACATATAAAAGGCTTTTGGTAAAATTAATATATAATTTAATAGGTACAATGATAAAGAGGAGTAAACTTAATATTTCTTTTAGAGAGACGATGGTTGGTGTGAATCGTTATTAATTTAAGTTGAAGGGCGCTTTTGAGTATTAACATTGAAAGTTGGGCTAAAGCCAAGAAGGGTGGAACCGCGGAATTGAAATTTCGTCCCTTTAGGTCTGAGGCTTTTTTTATTTATAAAAAAATTGGAGGTATTAAAATGGCAGTAGAAAAAACTATGGAAAAAATAGTTGCTCTTTGTAAGAGTAGAGGTTTTGTATTCCCAGGATCAGAGATATACGGAGGATTAGCGAACTCTTGGGATTACGGTCCATTAGGAGTTGAATTTAAAAATAACGTTAAAAAAGCATGGTGGAAGAAGTTCGTTCAAGAAAGTCCGTATAATGTAGGAGTAGATTGTGCTATATTAATGAATCCAGAAGTATGGGTTGCATCAGGACACGTTGGTGGATTTTCAGATCCTTTAATGGATTGTAAAGAATGTAAAGCAAGATTTAGAGCAGACAAAATTGTAGAAGATCATATGACTGAAAATGGAGCAGAAGTTGCTAGCGCAGATGGATGGTCTAATGAGCAATTAAAGGAATACATAGAAAAGAATAATATAGTATGTCCTAAGTGCGGAAAATTAAATTATACTGATATAAGAAAGTTTAATTTAATGTTTAAAACATTCCAAGGAATAACAGAGGATTCCGCTAGTACAATATACTTAAGACCGGAGACAGCTCAAGGTATATTTGTAAACTTTAAATCAGTGCAAAGAACTTCAAGAAAGAAAGTTCCATTTGGTATTGCTCAAATTGGTAAATCATTTAGAAATGAAATAACTCCAGGAAACTTTACATTTAGAACAAGAGAATTTGAACAAATGGAGTTAGAATTTTTCTGTAAGCCAGGAACAGACTTAGAGTGGTTTAAGTACTGGAAGGATTATTGCTGGAACTTCTTATTAAATCTAGGAGTAGAACAAGATAACTTAAGAATGAGAGATCATGGTGAAGAAGAACTATCATTCTATTCAAATGCAACATCAGATATAGAATATTTATTCCCATTTGGATGGGGTGAATTATGGGGAATAGCTGATAGAACAGATTATGATCTAAAAAAGCATCAAGAACATTCAGGTCAAGATATGAGCTACTTAGATCCAACAACTAACGAAAAATATGTTCCTTATGTTATAGAACCATCTTTAGGAGCTGATAGAGTTGCTTTAGCATTCTTAGTAGATGCATATGATGAAGAAGAGTTAGAAGGTGGAGATGTTAGAACAGTTATGCATTTACATCCAGCTTTAGCTCCATATAAGGCTGCGATTTTACCACTTTCAAAGAAACTTTCCGAAAAAGCCTTAGATGTATATTCTGATTTAAGCAAAAAATTCAATATAGAATATGATGAAGCTGGAAGTATCGGTAAGAGATATAGAAGACAAGACGAAATAGGAACTCCATTCTGTATAACAATAGATTTTGATACTTTAGAAGATGAATCAGTTACTATTAGAAATAGAGATACTATGGAACAAGAGAGAGTAAAAATTTCAGATTTAGAAGCTTACATTGAAAAAAGCTTAGAATTCTAATTCTAAAAAGAGAGGAGATGTTGAAATTCTCCTCTCTTTTGTATTTAATTAATTTAAGTGTTATAATTAGAAGGAATTGGGACAGACTTTAAGAGAGGTTCCAAATTTTACGTTTGGCAAGGAGAAGTTACTAATCCGAACAAATGTGAGAAATGATAATACATATTTAGTTGGTTATAAATGATTTGTTTAATAAGTTTATATTACTAATTTGAACTTACTAAAAAGAGTTTCATATAATATTTTATAGATGGTTTTGGAGGAAGATTATGAAAAAGCAATTTAATGAATTTAAAAGTTTTATAAAAGGGAAAAAAGTTGCTGTTGTAGGAATAGGAGTTAGCAATATACCGCTTATAAGGTTTTTAGTTAAGCTTGGAGCGGTTGTAACTGCATTTGATAAGAAGAATAGAGAAGAGTTAGGTGACATTGCAAAAGAGTTTGATGAATTATCAGTTATCTTAGAACTAGGAGATGGTTACTTAGATAGGTTAACGGGATTTGATGTTGTATTTAAAACTCCTTCAATGAGAATAGATTGTGATGCTTTAGTAAAAGTAAAAAATGAAGGTGCATATATAACTTCAGAAATGGAGGAGTTTGTTAGATATTGTAAGGGGAAAGTTTACGGAATTACAGGAAGTGATGGAAAAACAACAACAACAACGATTATATCAAAGCTTCTAGAAGAAGCAGGATATAAAACGTGGGTTGGTGGAAATATAGGAACCCCATTGTTCTCCGATATAGAAGAAATAGGAGAAGAAGATAAAGTTGTTTTAGAATTATCTAGCTTTCAGCTTATGACTATGGATGCTCCGGTTGATATTGCGATAGTAACAAATCTTGCACCAAATCATTTAGATATGCATCTTGATATGCAAGAATATATAGATGCTAAGAAAAACATATTTTTAAATCAAGATAAAGATGGAGTTTTAATATTAAATAGAGAAAATGAAATAACTCATGGATTCGTTTCAGAGGCAAAAGGAATAGTTAAAGAGTTTAGTTCTAAAAGACAAATTGAAAATGGTGCATACTTAAAGGATAACGTGTTATATCTAGAAGGTAAGATGGTCTGTGATAAAGAAAATATAGCTATTAAAGGAATTCATAATATAGAGAATTATTTAGCTGCATTTTTAGCAACAAAAGATGATGTATCTATAGAGGTTATGAAGAAAGTTGCTGAGAACTTTGGTGGTGTTGAGCATAGATGTGAATTAGTTAGGGAAATTAATGGTGTTAAGTATTATAATGACTCTATAGCTTCAAGTCCAACAAGAACATTAGCTGGATTATTCGCTTTTGAAAGAAAAGTAATTTTAATAGCAGGAGGCTATGATAAGCATATTCCTTTTGAGCCTTTAGCAGAGGAAGGATATCCGTATATAAAGGAATTAATATTGCTAGGAGCTACAAAGGATTTAATTAAAGCTGCATTTTTAAAATTGAAAGAAGAAAAAGGTATTGAAGTTTCTATAAGTCTGGTAGATACTTTGGAGGATGCTGTATTTAAAGCTAAAGAATTAGCAGTAGAGGGGGATATAGTTACTTTATCACCAGCTTGTGCATCTTTTGATATGTTCCCTAACTTTGCTGAAAGAGGAAATAAATTTAAGGAAATAGTAAACAGAATATCATAAAAAAATAAAAGGCCAGATGGCCTTTTATTTTTTTTAGTTTATATTAAGAATTTCTATTTCATTAGTATTTGACGAAGTCTCTATGAAAATTCCCTTATCTGTAGGAAAATATTCATTTGTGAAATCTGAAAATACTTTATTATAATCAAAATTACTATTCTGATCTATAGCTTTAAGTTCATAGATAGAATTTGGATCATTATTATTTATAAAATAAATTTTATCATCGAATTGCTTTAATTTAGTAGCATTAATATCTATAACTTTTTTTACTTCATTATTTGATAAGTCTAAAGAATATAAAGAATTATTATCTGATGTATTTATAAATAATATTTTATTACTATAAGTTATAAAGCTATCTACAGGAGCATCTGTTAATTTGAAGTTTGCACTTTTATCTAATTTTAGGCAGTATAGTTTTGAGGAATCATCCAAATTTTTATAGTATATAGAATTATTATTTACGATAAATTCTCCTACCCTAGTATTTGATAATAATGTTTTAGAGTTAGATTTAACATCAAATGAGTAGATATTTTGGGTATTTAAATCGGTATAATATAATTTCTCATTTTGATAAACTAATCCTTTAGGGTAGCTATCATTAATTTTTGTAACATTCTTTTTTTGATAATCTAATTTATAAAGTCCTTTACTATTAGATGTTGATGAAAAGTAGATGAAATTATTATCAGTAGCTAATGAGTCAACAGAATAATCAAAACTATCTACAACTAAATTGTTAGTTATTTTATTTATAGGTTTAGAAATATCTAATATCGATAATTTATTATTGTTAGCAACATTAGGAAAGAATAAATAATTACCTAAAGATATATATTTAGTATAAGTAGAAGTCTTACCTGAAAGAGTTGCTTTAGTATTATTATTTATATTTTCCTTATATGATGTCGATAGAGATGTAGAGTTGGTTGTAGAAGATGTATCTGAATTCTTGTTTACGCAACCTACAAATAAAAATGTTGATATAATTAGAATAAAAAAAGCCCTTTTTATCATATATGCCTCCCAATATTTAATTTGTATTATTTTATAATAATATTTTAGATTAAAATTGATATTAAGTAAAATAAAATTGTGAAAATATAGATAATTTTGATGAAATATGATATTAATTGTGTTAAAACTGTAGAATTAGCAGTTAACTTTGCCTGGTGTATCATTATATGAAAAAAAGAGAATAAATTAGAATTAGCTAGAAATTTAATAATAAAATAAATAAATAATATGAAATTGGAGTTAGGGATAATTATAATCGTGATATTATAAATAACGTCGTCGGGAACGAAAGCTAAATAACAAGAAAAATTCAAGAAAAATTGATGACAAAAAAGTGTTGACAATTGAGTAGTGAAATGTTATTATGATAAAGCAGTCGATGAGACGGCAAAGTGTAGATCTTTGAAAATTGAACAGAATATAAGTTAAGTAAAAACCAGCAATTCTTTTAGACGTCTTAAAATTAAGACTCAAAGTAATTTGAGCGAAGAGATTAAACTTTTTATTGAGAGTTTGATCCTGGCTCAGGACGAACGCTGGCGGCGTGCCTAACACATGCAAGTCGAGCGAGAGGAGTTCCTTCGGGAACGAATCTAGCGGCGGACGGGTGAGTAACACGTGGGCAACCTGCCTTATAGAGGGGAATAGCCTTCCGAAAGGAAGATTAATACCGCATAACATTACATCTTCGCATGAAGAAGTAATTAAAGGAGCAATCCGCTATAAGATGGGCCCGCGGCGCATTAGCTAGTTGGTGAGGTAACGGCTCACCAAGGCGACGATGCGTAGCCGACCTGAGAGGGTGATCGGCCAC
>NZ_JANKAF010000061.1:0-1241 GCF_024622765.1 Clostridium mucosae
GATTGAGTTTAGCATTAGCTTGTTTGTTATCTTTTAATATATTACCAATGGGGAATATGAAAGTTAAAGCAGAAGAACTAACTAATAAGGTAACAGTAAATGGAATGTCAACAGATGAATATAATGATTTGTATCAGAAATATTTAGATGGTGACCTTTTAGAAAATCGTGCTATAGGAAATAGTGGATTAGGTATATCACTTGTAACATCATTTGGCTATCCAGTTATTGCACCACCAATAACAATAGATGGGGAAGTAGCATATTGCATGAATAGAAACTTATAATTCCCTATTGGAAGTCAGTATCCAAATGGTAATCCATATCATGACAATAAAGTAGCTTCAATATTATATTATGGTTATCCAGTTAATACTGGAAATTTACAAGGTAAGCATGGTATAAGTAATGAGCATGCTCAGTATTATACTCAAGTTGCATTATGGGTTGTAACAGGACAATTAGGAAGAAATATTAGTCCAATGAATGGTTATTTACAAGAACTTATAAACAAAGGAGACAATCAGGATATACCTTTCAGCAATTTTTCTATAAATCCAAGAAAAGTAGAATCAGAGCAAAAGAATGGCTATCAAGAAACACCAGAAATAAAAACAAATGGAGCGAAAGGGACATTTACATTTCCAAGTGATGGTAATGTTTGGTCAGTAGATTTAAATGGAAATAATAAAAATATATTTTCAGTAGGAGAAAGTTTTAAAGTAAGGTCAAGCAAAGGATATAATGGAGAAAAAAGTATAAATATTAATACTACATTACAAAAGCCAGCAGCACTTAAATATGACGGTTCTGGTGGAGTGCAAGATTTAGTTAAGTATTGGGAAGACCCGATTAGAGGACAAGCAAATTTAAGAGTTAAATTTAATGGTACTGGTAAAATAGAGTTATTTAAAACAGATGATTTAGGTAATGTATTAGCAGGAGTTAGATTTGGGTTATATTCAGATGCAGGAGCAACTAATAAAGTTGCTGAAGCAATAACAGGAGTAGATGGTAAGTTAGTATTTGATAATGTTATCGCAGGTGATTATTGGATTAAAGAACTAGAAACATTACCATCACATGTATTAAATATAGATATTAAGAAGGTAACTGTTAATGGTGGAGATACTCAAAGAGTAGACTACACAAATGAAATAATCAAAGGAAGAATAAAAGTAATTAAAGTTGATGAAGAAACAGGAGAAAGACTTCAAGGTGCAGAATTTGATGTTATAGAT
>NZ_JANKAF010000063.1:0-1052 GCF_024622765.1 Clostridium mucosae
ATCTGGTGATGATGGCGTAGAGGAAACACTCCTTTCCATTCCGAACAGGAAAGTTAAGCTCTACAGCGTCGATGGTACTGCATGGGAGACTGTGTGGGAGAGTAGAACGTTGCCAGGTCATTAAAAAAGACTTAAGAATTTATTCTTAAGTCTTTTTTTGTTATATAATTTTATTTTAATTTAATTTTATATATTAAATTATCGAATTATTTTGTTAAAACTAAGCCTTTGCTTCTTATACAAGTACATTCTTTAGCTTCTGTTGTGTGTAGGCATTGATATTTAACTTTCTTAGGGGCTACTACCTCTTGTGATTTATTATTATTTTTTTCTTGTGAATTCATTTAATACACTCCTTTTTATATATCTCAATATAAACAACATTATATATTAATAAATAGTAATTATCAACATAATTGATTTTCATTAATTTGAAGAATTTACGTAAAAGATATTAGATTATAAAAAATAAAGTTATATCTATTGGACATATAATTTATTTGTGTATAGCACTTAGCTAGCCTTAAAGAGCTTAGAATAAGATTTTTTATGTTTACTACACAGATTTTAAATGTATATGAAGATATTAGAAAGTTTTAATATAAAGGAATTTTATAATCTAAAAATGGTTAGAATATGCATTAATTATTGATGTTGATATTGAAATATACTCTGAATAATCTGAAAAAGTAAATAAACATTACCTTGTATATCAATATAATATAAATTAAGAAAATATAAGAAAAATAGAGTATAATAAATATAATATAGAATAATTACTATTTTTAAGATAATATTATGTTAATATTGATGATATTATATTTTATGTCGCTAAGGCAAATACATCAGCAAGTTAAAAAAATAAAAAACTGTTGACAATGAAATGCATAAGTGATAAGATAAGGAAGTCGCTTGAGAGCGATGGAGAAAATGGTCTTTGAAAATTGAACAGAAAATAAGTTAAGTAAAATAAACCAGCAATTCTTTTAGACGTCTTAAAATTAAGACTCAAAGTAATTTGAGCGAAGAGATTAAACTTTTTATTGAGAGTT
>NZ_JANKAF010000064.1:0-1001 GCF_024622765.1 Clostridium mucosae
AGTATGGCCCGGGGGATCCGTATACGTTTCTAATTTGTAGTTAACGGTTGGATACCACTTTGAGGCATGTAATATGGTACTGAGCTTCGGCACAGGGCTCAAATTGCATCATTAAATGTCTCCGATGTGGCTATATGTCATGGATAAAGGCAGCCCCCTATATCTTTTTTTGTGGCAGCATGGGTCCATCAAAGCAATTATTCAGGGTCTTAATGACCTCCACAGCTCTAAACGTAATTCATCTGGCTTTGCCTGTACTTACTTCCTCCATGAAAAAAAGTGTTGATAATGCTCATAATGCTGCCCAGCAATTTCCTCCCTTCTCAAGACTATTCTGGCTTCCTGGGTACTTAAAAACAGGGCTTAGAGTATGGCTGCTGACAAAATTGCACTCTAAACGCTAGCTTAGGTCTTCTGCGGCCGCGATATCCTGCAGATGCATCCAGTACTAGTATGGCCCGGGGGATCCGGCGCGCCTAGGCCTTGACGGCCTTCACTCAATTCGCCCTATAGTGAGTCGTATTACGTCGCGCTCACTGGCCGTCGTTTTACAACGTCGTGACTGGGAAAACCCTGGCGTTACCCAACTTAATCGCCTTGCAGCACATCCCCCTTTCGCCAGCTGGCGTAATAGCGAAGAGGCCCGCACCGAAACGCCCTTCCCAACAGTTGCGCAGCCTGAATGGCGAATGGGAGCGCCCTGTAGCGGCCACTCAACCCTATCTCGGTCTATTCTTTTGATTTATAAGGGATTTTGCCGATTTCGGCCTATTGGTTAAAAAATGAGCTGATTTAACAAAAATTTAACGCGAATTTTAACAAAATATTATCGCTTACAATTTAGGTGGCACTTTTCGGGGAAATGTGCGCGGAACCCCTATTTGTTTATTTTTCTAAATACATTCAAATATGTATCCGCTCATGAGACAATAACCCTGATAAATGCTTCAATAATATTGAAAAAGGAAGAGTATGCGTAGCCGTAATTGGAGCCGTACCCT
>NZ_JANKAF010000006.1:0-196538 GCF_024622765.1 Clostridium mucosae
CTATATCTTCTCTCGTTAATAAAAATCTACCCATTCAGCAACCTCCATCTATTTATTTAATTATATAAAAAATACCTATAGACATAAACCCTTTTATTTAAGTGTCTAGTCTATAGGTATCAGTTTAAAACGCGAGCCCCTTTTAAACCATTGATTTCACTTAATTGAAAACTTTTTAAACTTAAATAGAAATTTTTATCTATTATTTGTGTATGTGAAAAAAGAGAAGTTTGAATTAGAACTTCTCTTTTTATCGGCTAATATGAAAATTTATTTTGATGTAGCCCTTTTTTAACTTTTAGCATTATAAGGTTAATGTTCTAACTACATTCTCAACTGTTTTTTCAAGATTAATTTCTCCATTCTTAAGAGCTTCCTCTAAAGAACATACACCTCTCATGATTCCAAATATTGAGTTTATTCCTACATTATAAAGATTTTCTACACCATCTCCAACCTTACCTGCAAAGGCAATTGTTTTCACTCCATTTTTTTTAGCTACAGAAGCTACTCCCATAGGTGTTTTCCCAAATATAGTTTGACTATCTATTGCACCTTCTCCAGTAAATACAATATCTGCTCCTTTGATTTTATTTTCTAAGTCAGTATGTTTTATAATTAAATCTACCCCTCTTTTAAGTTCTCCATTAAAAAAGGCAAGTAAAGCTGCTCCAAGTCCTCCAGCTGCTCCAGCACCTTCAACATTAGCTACATCAATTCCAAGTTCCCTTTTAATTACTTCTGCATAATTATTTAATGCCATATCTAGTTGTATAATCATTTCTTCTGTTGCACCTTTTTGTGGCCCAAATATTCTTGAAGCACCATTTTCTCCTATAAGAGGATTGTTTACATCGCAGGCAACCTCAAATGTAACGTTTTTTAATCTACTGTCAAAATTAGTTAAATCTATAGCATTTAATTTAATTAATTCACTACCACCAAAATTTAACTCATTACCTTCTTTATCTAATAAATGGCCACCTAATGCTTGAATCATTCCAGCCCCACCATCATTAGTAGCGCTCCCTCCGATTCCAATTATTATATGCTTTACACCTCTATTTATGGCATCTAATACTAACTCACCTGTACCATATGTAGTTGTAATTAAAGGATTTCTCTTTTCTCTTTCAACAAGGTGAATTCCACTTGCACTTGCCATTTCAATAATTGCTTTTTCACCGTTTCCTAATATTCCATACATAGCATTTATCTTTTTATCTCCAAGAGGATCTGTGACTACTGTATTTACAATTTTTCCTCCAGTTGCCTCAACTAAGGCTTCTACAGTTCCTTCTCCACCATCTGCCATAGGAACCTTTATACATATCGCGTCTTTAATTACCTTTTTTATCCCTCTTTCCATAGCATTACAAGCCTCTTTTGATGTCATACTTTCTTTAAATGAATCTGGTGCTAATATAAACTTCATGTAATTCATCTCCATCCAACTATAATTATAATATTATACCAAATATTATTGTAGAAACTAAAGTCATTGTTAATCCGATCATTGATTCATATGGTATAAGTTTTAGTCTTTCTCCCATACTCATATTAACGCTGCCACCTGTTGCATGAAAGAAGCTTCCATGTGGTAAATGGTCTAATACTGTTGCTCCTGCATGAATCATAGCAGCTGTTCCTAGTGCTGGTACCCCTAATTCTAATATAGTGCTTCCAAAAACTGAAGTTGCTACTGCTGTTCCTGATGTTGTTGATGCTGTTGCAGCAGACATTAGTATCCCTGAAACTGGTGCTAATGCAAAGCTAGGTAAACCTAATATATTTATTCCTTCTATAATTACATCTTTTAATCCTGAATTAGATATAATTCCTGCTAAAGTTCCTGTACCTATTAATAATATTGCTACTCCACTCATTTTTCCTAAACCAAAGGTTGCATATTCATTAATGTTTTTAATTTTTCCCATTGCTATAGCTCCTACTAATCCCCCTACTGGAAGAGCTATTAATGGATCAATTTCTATCTTAGCAATTGGTCTTAACATTAGTAGAATAATAGTTACTAATGGTCCAACCAATGCTTTAAAGAAGCTTGGACTATTTTCAAATTTCTCAGAGCTATTCTCTAATTCTACTCTTGAGCCTTTATTCTTGATTTTTTGTGCAATTATACAAGTAACAATTAATCCAAAGATTGCAGGAATTATTCCCGCCATCATAACGTTTGTAAGAGAAACTCCTAAATTATCAGCCGCTGCTATTGAATTAGGATTAGGTGACATAATATTACCTGCCTTACCTCCCCCAATCATTGCTAATAAAATCGATGTTTTGCTTAATCCAATCTTTCTTGCTATGGCAAGTGCTATAGGTGATACTGTTATTACAGCTACATCTATAAAAACTCCAACCATAGTTAATACCATTGTTGCAATAGCTAAAGCTATTAAAGCTTTTGATTCCCCTATTTTTTCTACTATTGTTTCGGCTATTTTAGCTGCTGCTCCAGATTTAATTAATACACCAGCCAAAATACCAGCTGTTAAGATTCTTAAAATTGCTGGCATCATCCCCTTAGCACCATTAATCATCAATGTTACTGTTTCAACAAGAGATGCACCTCCAACTAACCCTCCTATTATTGCTCCAATTATTAAACTGTAAGCTGGATGAACCTTTTTTATTATTAATGTAATTGCTATAATTAAAGCAACTATTGCCCCTAAGGCTGTAACAGTTATATCCATTAATATCTCCCCTTCCTACTTCTCATGAATATATTCATATAATACCCCTAATAGTAAATGATTACATTGTTCAGAGACACAAACTTACAAGCTTTTTTATTGTGCACTTGAATAAATAACTTTATAATAAATATAAGCACTGGTAAGCCTATAACAATCTATTGCATTATTAAAGCATAATTCAGTTAATTCCTCTATTTTAGCTATTCTATATGCTAAAGTATTCCTATGTATATGTAAATTTTTATATGTAATTTGTTTTTCGTAATTAGACTCAACAAAAACAATAAAGGTTTCTAAAAGGTCACCTCCATGTTTTATTAATTTTTCAATTATTTCCTTATTATCTTTATTCTTAGTCATCTTATCAACTTCCGATAAGAAATTTATATCTTTTAATGAAATAATTGTTGCTTCTAAATTTAATTTATTTGCTATATTTAAAGCATTCAAAAGTTTATAAAATGATTTAGCTAATACTTCTTCTGCCTTATTATATATAACTCTTACTATTTCCTCTTTATTATCACCAATTAACTCTTCTATACGTTTTTCCATACTATCTATTTTAGATTTTAATATTAATACTAATCTATTTGAATTTATATGTATTATAAACTCATTTTTTTTAATAAAAGAATCTATAGTTTTCCTTAGAATGTCATTATTACTCCTTCTATATTCTATTAATACAATTGTTCTATTTAATTGAATATCTATTTCTACTTCTATTCCTCTTTCAATAAATTCTTTATCATAAACTTCCTTTCTATACAGCCATTCATATAAGTATTCTTCTTTTATTTTATTTTTTACTATATATTTTTGAATACTGTATTCTTGATTTATAAGAAGTTCGGATGTGACTCTTACTATTTCTCCAAAAGGCCTTACTGTTCTTGGATTACCTGTAATTCCTATAACACCAATTATTCTATTATTCAAAGTTATTGGAATATTTACTCCTGGTTTAACCCCATTGTTTTCTTTATTGACTTCTGTAGCCTTCTTTAACTTCAAAGACTCTATAGCTCCTAAATGAAGTTGTCCTATTCTTGACTCATCTCCACTCCCTATTATAACTCCGTTTTTATCCATAATATTCACATTATAAGGAATAATATCCATCATTTTATCAACAATTTTTTGTGCTAAATTTTTACTTATCATATTCTTTCACCTCTATAAATATAGCAAGTACTCAATTATACTAGTTTTTTCTTAAATAAGAGTAATATCATCATCTTATATACAATAATAAATTATATATAAAATGATGATATTACTCAATACACACATATATATACTCAAATAGGTATAACAATATATAAATTACCTTATAATCATATAAATACTTATTTTTTTATAGATATATCGGCAATATTTATATATCATAATAAAATAATTAAAAATAGAAAAATAATTTTTAAATTATTCTTATTTATACAAATTGCCTTAGCTATTTTATATTTATTATCTATAGCTAGATTTTCAAATGGATAGTTTTCAATTATATTTACTTTATGCTTATTTCCTAAACCTTCATTTATTTTTTCATAACTATATTCATTTGGAATGTGTTTTCCCGAAATTATTTCATTTTCAGTATTTAAATATGTATCTACATCATAGTCTTTAATAATTCCTTCAATTTTAAAATTTTATCACAGCTTAATGTATTTAATTTTAAATTTCCATCCTCTGTTAAAATTACTCCTCCATTTGAAGCTATTACCTTAGCGCTAACCCCTAAAGCATCTTTTATATGATCTACAAATTCTCCCTGTAGCTATACATATATTTACTCCACTATTAATAGCTTTCTTTATTGCTTCTATATTTTCATCTGTAATTTTCTTGTCATCTGTTAATAGAGTTCCATCTAAGTCTATGCATACCAACTTATAATCACTTTTCTTCATTCCTATCTCCCCCTTATTTTTTCATATAAATAAAATGATCTGTATGATTTGAAAGTTTCATACAGATCATTTTATATTATTTTACCATTCAGCTATTGTTCCATCGTAGTTTTTCCAACTAGGATTTGTCCAGTATAGTCCTTCTGAAGGTAACCTGCGAATCTCATCTAAAAATAGTATACCTCCATCGCATGCCTCAACAATTCCCATCTTATTTTCAGTAGCTCCTGTGTAAGCACCCTTGATACTAGCAAACAATTGTGATAATAGAAGATATGGATTATCTGCATAATCTGCGCAGTTAAATATTATATATTTTGCATCTTCAGAAAAATTACTTGTACTTTGTTCATGAAACTCCTTAATATCTTCTGCATTTTTATCTTTTATCTCATCTATATAATCATCTTTTTTTATATTATAAATTAACTCTTTCTTTATATTGGAAGCTGTATATCTTTCAACTTTATATACCTTTTCCTTTAAATCTTCTCATTTTAATATACCTTTTAGATTTCTTTTTCAAAAGCAATTCTTTTACTCCCATCTAATAAATAAATAACACCACAGTATTTAAAGTTATTTTTTTCTAATAACTTTTGCATAGTTAAATTATTTTCATGTGTATCGATTTTTATATTTTTTATTCCCTTTGATAAGCAAATCTCCTCGGATTTTTTAATTATTTCTGTCCCAATTCCTTTTCTATTACTATTATTAGAAGCAGCTATTCTATGGATAACAGCATATTTCCCATCTGAAAGCCATTCTCCCTCATAAATATTGTTGTATGTCTCTTCTACATCAAAAGATAAAGAAGTAGTTCCTATAATTTCAGCATCATCTTCTAAAACATAACTAATATTGTTTCTTATATCTTTTAAAATAACTTCTTCATTTGGATATCCATTTTGCCATTGATCTACATCATTATTTTTTAAATATACTTTTGCTTCACTGATAATTTTCATTATGTTTTTTAAATCTTTTTCTGTTGATTTCCTTAATACCATTTTTTATTCTCCTAAAACATAAAATTTATTAATTAGTATTATACAACATATATTCATTATTTCTAGAATAATATCTAAATTTACTTTATGAAATACTTCTTTATTATCCATCTTTTTATATAATTACCTTCCGATATTTATTAAAATAAAAATCCACAGTATTTACTTACTATGGATTTTTAGTATTATATTAAGTTCTAACTATATTTAAAAGCACTTCTCATTATCTCGCTATTTTACCCACTCCATAGCTTACTAGACTTTCCACTTCTTCATTTGTTACAAGGTTTGCATCTCCATAAATTGTATGTTTTAAAACAGATGCTGCAACAGCAAATTCACAAACATACTCAGGAGACTTATTATTTATAATGCTATATAGAACTCCCGCAGTTAAGGCATCCCCTCCACCTACTCTGTCCACTATATCATCTATTGTATGTATTTTTGAAGAAAACAAAATACCATTATTATAATAATTACATTGCAGAGTATTTACTGTTGATGATTTTATTTCTCTAAAAGATGAAAAAATATGCTTTATATTAGGATACTTTTTTGAAATTTCATCATAATAATATTTTAACTTTTCGTATTTATCCTCTAAATCACATTTCATATTCAATATATTTTCTGCATCTAATATACCACCTGAAAAAATATTAACATATGGTAATAATTCTTTGGTAACTTTACTTGCTTCTTCTAAGCTCCACATTTTTGCTCTGTAGTTTGAATCATAACTAACTAAAATATTGTTTTCCTTACAATATTTTAATATCTTAAAAGTTAACTCTCTTGTTTTTTCTGAAACAGCTAAAGTTATACCTGAAACATGAAATATATCTATTCCTTTTAATGCTTCTTTTATATTTATATCTTCTTCTAAAATTGATCCAAAGGCTGAATCTAATCTATCATAAATTACTTTTGATCCCCTATTTCCGCTTCCAACTTCTAAAAAATATATTGGAGTCCTCTTATTACCTCTAGCTATAAAACTAGTATCTATAGACTTCGATTTTAGATAACTAAGCATCCCATCTCCCAGACTATCATTAGAAATCTTAGTAATCATTCTAGCACTTATTCCAAAGTTAGCTAATGAAATTAATACATTAGCTTCTCCTCCGCCATAGTTTACATTAAATTCATTTGAATTTGATAGTAACACGCCTTTTTTACTTGATAACCTTAAAAGTATTTCTCCTAAACCAGCAACCTTCATATTAAATACCTCTTGCTTTATCAAACTTTTCTATATACTTTTTACATGTAGATTCTATTTCATCAAAATCTCCTGCTTCTCCAAGTTTATTTAGTTCTCCACCTATACCAACTAAATCTACACCAGCTTTTGCCCAAGATTCTATGTTATCAAGGTTTACTCCACCAGTTACCATAATATTAGCATGTGGAAGTGGTGCCTTTACTGAACTTATATAACCTTGTCCAAAAGCATTCCCTGGGAATAACTTAACTACATCTACTCCACTTTCATATGCAGTTACTATTTCATTTATAGTCATAACTCCTGGTATATATGGTACATTGTATCTATTGCAAAGTGTTGCAGTATCTTTATTAAATGATGGTGAAACTATATATTGTGCTCCTGCTAATATTGCCATTCTTGCAGTTTCAGAATCTAAAACTGTTCCAGCTCCAATTACAACATCATCATTTTTATCATATTTTTCTGAAAGCTCTCTTATTATTTCATTTGCAAACTTATTTGTATATGTTACTTCTATAGCTTTAACATTTCCCTTAATACAACTTTCTGATATTTTAACCCCAATTTCTTTTGTTGTTCCACGAACTACAGCAACTACCCCACACTTTTTTAAAGCATTTAAAATTCTTATTTTAAACATAATAAAATCTCCTATAAATTTTATTTAATATTTTTATAAACAATCCTATGTGTCTTTATATGCTTTTAAATAAGAAATCAATACTTAAGAATTATAAATTATAACAAAATTTCTTATACTAAGCATATAATCTAAGTTCTACAAAGCAAAACAATCTCAATTATTATTGTCCATTATTAATTGTTCCTTACTCCATATATCCACCCTTCATTGGTGAAACTGCTTTTTCTGAGAATATCTTTAATATTCCAGACTCATATTTATTTGCTCTTGGCTTCCAAGATTCTTTACGCTTAACAAGTATTTTATCTATTTCATCTAAATCTACTCGTTCTCCATTAATACCAACTATTTGTAATATTCTCTTTTCTATATCTATTTCAATTAAATCATTTTCTTCAACTAACGCTATTGGTCCTCCGACTGCTGCTTCTGGTGAAACATGTCCTATAGCTGGACCTCTTGATGCTCCTGAAAATCTTCCATCTGTAATAAGAGCAATACTTGCAGATAATTCTTTGTCAGATGAAATTGCTTCTGTTGTATAGAACATTTCTGGCATTCCGCTTCCCTTTGGACCTTCATATCTAATAAATACTGCATCTCCAGGTTTAATTTTTTTAGATAATACTGCTTCAATTGCCTCTTCTTCACTATCAAATGGTCTTGCTTTTAAAATAGCTTTATGCATTTCTTTTGGTACAGCTGAATGTTTAACAACTGCTCCTTCTGGTGCTATATTTCCTTTTAATATAGCAATAGCTCCATTTTTACCTATTGGATCGTTGTATGGTTTAATAATATCTTCTTTCTTTAAACCAGTTTCTTTTAAATATTCATTACATTTTTCATAGAATCCATTTTTCTTTAAATCTTCTAAGTTTTCGCCTAAAGTTTTTCCCGTAACTGTCATTACATCTAAATGTAATAAATCCTTAACTTCTTCCATTATTGCTGGCACCCCACCTGCATAGTAGAAATACTCTGCTGGCCATTTACCTGTTGGACGGATATTCAATAAATATGGTGCATACCTGTGTATTCTATCAAAACTTTCTGCATCTATATCTACTCCAAACTCATGAGCTATTGCTGGAATATGAAGCAATGAATTTGTTGATCCTGAAATTGCCGCATGAATTATAATTGCATTTTCAAAAGATTTAGCTGTAACTATATCTCTTGCCTTTAAATTCTTCTTAGCTAATTCAACTACTTGCTTTCCTGCTTCTATTGCTACATTTTCTAAGTCTTCACAAGTTGCAGGCATAACTGCACTTCCAGGTAACATTAATCCTAATGCTTCAGCCATAATTTGCATAGTTGCAGCAGTTCCCATAAATGAACATGAACCAGCTGATGGACATGCATTGTTTTTATAATAAGTTAATTCATCTTCAGTAATTTCTCCGCGCCTTTCCATAGCACTATAAGTTCCTATTTGCTCCAATGTTAAAAGATTTGGACCTGCCTTCATTACTCCACCAGTAACAACTATTGAAGGTATATTAATTCTTCCTATAGCCATTAAATGAGCTGGAACACCTTTATCGCAACTTGTTATAAATACTCCTCCATCAAAAGGTGTTGCATTAGCATGAATTTCTATTAGTGATGCTATTGTATCTCTAGATGCTAATGAATAGTTTATTCCATCATGCCCTTGCGCCATTCCATCACATATATCTGTTGCAAAGAACCTTGATGCTCTTCCCCCTTTTTCGGCTACTCCCATAGCTGCATTGTTTGCAAATTTAAGTAAGTGAATGCTTCCTGGATGACTATCTCCAAAGGTACTTTCGACTATTATTTGTGGTTTAGACAAGTCTTCTGAAGTATATCCCATTCCCCTTCGGAGTGGATCCATTTCTGGAGCAATTTTTCTAATATCTTGACTAATCATTATTATTCTCCTTGCTTAACAATCTATTATTTAAACATAGCTCGGATAATGGATAATCCATTGTCCGAGCCTGTAGCTGTTCTTTTATACTTTATTATTTAAGTTCTGGCCAATATCCTTCATTAGCTTCAATTAAATCATCTAAGATTTCTTTTGCTACTTTTGCACTTGGTACTGTCTTAGATAAAGTAAGAGCCTGCCATAACTTTTGATAACTTCCTTCTATCCAACCTTCAACAACTAATTTTTCTACTGCAACTTGTTGTTCCATAAGACCTTTTTCAAATCTTGGTATAGTTCCTTGAACTAAAGCTTCTGGTCCGTTGCTACCTACTATACATGGAACTTCAACCATTGCTGTTGGATCAAAGTTTTCAATAGCACCTTTATTTTCCACAATGCATAACATTCTTTCATGTGTGTTATATGCAATTGCTCTTGCTAAGTCAACTATAAATGATGCATGGGCATCTATATGGAATTCTCCACCTTTTGCTGTTCCAGCCTTAACTATTTCTCTTGCTGCACTAAATACATTCTTTTCTCTTCCATTCATTACTTCATTTGCTCTTGTATATTCTGCATTAGAATGTTCTACAACATAATCTGGATATAGATAGTATTTTAAGTAAGTGTTTGGTAAGAAGTTTGGATCTAGAGCTATTAAATCCTTTGCTTTCTTATGAGTTTCTTGCCAACTTGGTTCTGTATGTTGAGTATCTACTTCAACTTGATTTAAATAACCGTTTTCAGAAACATATTCTCTTAATTTTGGCATTAAATCGTTTCCTTGTTTATCTCTAACACTTGTCCACCATCCAAAGTGATTTAATCCAAAGTAGTTAACTTCTAAATCTGCTGGAGTTAATCCAACTATTTGAGACATACGACGTAATGTTCCAACTGGCATATCGCAAATATTTAATACCTTTGAATTTGGTTTTAACACACGGCAAGCTTCTGCAACTATTGCTGCTGGGTTAGAGTAATTTAGCATCCAACAATTTGGAGAATACTTTTCCATAAGATCGATTAATTCCATCATTCCACCTATTGAACGCATTCCATATGCTATTCCACCAGGTCCACAAGTTTCTTGTCCAACAACTCCATATTTTAGAGGAATCTTTTCATCCTTTTCACGCATTTCATATTTTCCAACTCTTATATGTGCCATACAGAAATCTACATCAGTAAATGCTTCTTCAGGATCTGTTGTGTATGAAAACTCTATTTCAGGTGCACTTTCTTTTAATAATATTTCAAGTGCTTCACCAATTACTTCTTGACGTTCTTTATCATTATCATATAATTTTAACTTACGTAAAGGGAAACGATCTACATTGTCTAAAAGCATCATTACGATACCTGGTGTAAATGTGCTTCCTCCTCCTGCTATTACTATAGAAAACTTTTTGCTTGTATCCATAAAATTAGCCACCTTTCCTATTACAACTTATTAAATCTAATCATTTTATTTTAAAATTAGTCTTTTTTCTTACTTACAAGCTCATTATAGACCAGTAAAATGTAATGGTAAACAGTTTCGGTGGCCAAAGAAACATGTTACCCTATGTTGTAACATGTTCTCAAAAATTACTACTCTACATTAATATGATTATTTAATGCTTCTTTATTTGAAAAATTATCTCTCTTACTTGTTAAAAGGCATACCAAATCTAGAACTATGTGAACGGCTTGATCAAATAAAGAACTTAATAACTGTATTGATCCGCCTTCACCATCACCTTTCACCTTTCCTGGTACTTCTAAAATAATATCTGCTATTTCACCTAAAGGAGATTTTTTCTTACTTGTGACTGCAATGACTTTTAATCCTAAATCCTTTGCTGACTTTGCATTACTTAAAGTATTTTTTGTAGTTCCAGAACCAGATATAGCTATATAAATATCATCTTTTTTTAAGGCAGGGGTAATAGTTTCCCCCATAACATATGATTTATAACCTATATGCATCAATCTCATAGCAAATCCTTTTGCTTGAAACCCGCTTCTACCTTCTCCATCAACAAAAATTGAATAGTTTTTATCAATAGTATTCACCATTTTTTCAATATCTTTTTCATTAACATTTAATACTACGTTATTTACTTCTTCTAATATTTCCTCTCTTATATTCATAAAAGTGCCTCCTTAATTTCATTTAAAGTCTTAATAGGATCTTTAGATGCTGTTATTGTAGATCCTATAACTATTATATTTATATCTTCATTTTTCAAACTTTTAATAATATCTAAGTTTATACCTCCAGCTATAGCAATATTTCTTATGCTCGGAAACTTAAGTTTAAAATCTCTTAACTCATCTATAATATTATTTTTGTTGCTTTTATCTACAGAAGTATGTAAACAGTAAATTGCTTCATCAAATCTTGATATTTCTTTTATTTTTTCATATGAACATTCAATCAAGTCAATCATCATTTTTTTATTATATTCTTTTGAAACATCATAACACTTTTGTAGTGTTTCCAAAGAAGAACTTCCCATAACAGTTAAGATATCAAACCCTTGATTATATCCCATAGTAAACTCATAAGCCCCTTCATCATTTGTCTTAATATCTCCTAATATTAATGACTTATTTGCTTTTAAAGTCAATTCTTTCAAATTTAAAAGTCCATAATCCTTTATTATAGATGTTCCAATTTCAATTATATCGGCAACACCATTGAACTTTTCAACTAACTCTATTGCCTTATCTAGACCCACTCTATCTATAGCAACTTGTACCTTCATTGTATACCTCCCATATATGTTTTAATTAATATTTTACATAATTTAAGCTAATACTATATTAAATATTTAATACACTTTTTTAAGTAAATTAACCAATTTAAAATATATATTATTTAATTTTTAATATATAATAAATTTAAAATCTTATCAGAAATAGGAGTGACCAATTTTAGCCACTCCTAAACTTAAATAGATTTTAATTTACTTCTATTCCAAGATATTCATCCACGCTTTTTCTTACTCCAGTAACTCTTAAACCATAAATTACTTGTACGTTTTCACCTTTTATTACAACACCATTTGCTGCAGTTTCATTTTTTAATAAAGCTTCATTAACTAATGATGAATCCTTTACTATTAATCTTAATCTTGTAAAACAGTTATCAACCTTTACTATATTCTCTGTTCCACCAAGACCTTCTACTATTATAGGTGCTAATCCTGCATTGTCAGCATCCTTGCTTCCAGTAGCAGTTGCTGAATTATCCTTAGTTGAATTTTTTTCTTTATAATCACTCTTTGTATAAAGCTTTGTATCTCCATCTTCTTCTCTACCTGGAGTTTTTAGCTTAAATTTAGCTATTACAAATCTGAATACTACATAATAAACTACAAATTGTCCTAAACCAACTAATATATACATTGGCCAGCCAGTTTTTTCTATTCCAAGTGGAAGATTATATAATAAGAAGTCTATTAATCCATTTGGTCCTATTGCTGTAACTCCTAAAACGTTTAATACAACCATTCCTAGTCCACTTAATACTGCATGAATTACGAATAATACTGGTGCTACAAACATGAATGAAAATTCTATTGGTTCTGTAACCCCTGCTAAAATTGATGTAACAGCTGCTGGAATTAATATTGCCTTTATCTTAGTTTTGTTCTTTGGTAATGCTGTGTGGTACATAGCTAGACATGCACCTATTAGACCAAACATCTTTGAAAGTCCTCTAGCATCCCAAATTACTGATGCTGAAAGCTTAGCTATAGTTGGATCAGCCATTTCTGCAAAGTATATGTTTCTAGCTCCTTCAAATACTTGTCCACCGATTTCAGCAACTCCGCCTAATGAACTATATAAAAATGGAGTATAAACTAAGTGATGTAGCCCTGTTGGAATTAATAATCTTTCTAAAGTTCCATATGTGAAGATACCGAAATTACCTGACCCTTGTATAAACTCCCCAAGATTATTAATAACATTTTGCACTGGTGGCCATACATAGCTAAATAATATTGCTAAACCAACTGTTACTGGTATTAAAATAATAAATACTAACCTTGATCCACCATATATTTGAAATGCTCCATCAAACTCTTTTTCACAGAATTTATTATGAATATATGCAACAACGATTCCTAATATAATACCTAAGAAAACTCCCATATCTAGTATTTGCACACCTAATACAGTCGTTTGTCCACTTCCTCTTAACGCATCTGCTGGTGCTAGTTTTTCAGTTAATGTTAAAAATATATTCATTGCGTTTATAAATACTAAAAACACTAATAATGATGTGAAACCTGCTTCTGCCTTCTTCTTTTTAGCAAGTCCTACTGCTAAACCTACACAAAATATAATACCTAAATTAGTTAATATTGAAACTAATGACCCTGATAACATCTTTCCAAGTCCATATACAACGTCATTCTTTAAAAATGGCAAGTACTCTGCTAACTTTGCATTTGTTAAAATGTTACCTATTGCAATTATTATACCTGCTATAGGTAATATTAAAACAGGTACGAACATTCCTTTAGAAAAGTCTTGTAGTTTGTTCATTATCTTTTCTTTCATTTTTTTACCTCCATTTATCATCTTTTCAGAAATCATTTACATTTTCATTATAATAAGTGTCAATTTATCTGTATATAGATTTTCCCCTCAAAAAAACGTGTTACCCAATTAGATAACACGTTACTTAGAATCACTATTTTTTCGTTTATAATATTCATATATTAATAATTCAACTAATACTAACACCTTTGGAAAGAATGTATTTGGCATTAAGTTTCTATCATCTAGTTTGTTTGCGTCATCAATTTTAAAACTTATATCTGCAAGTCTACTTATACTATTTTCTCTTTCATTTGTGAAGGCTACCACCTTAATTCCATGTTCCTTTGCTGTCTTAACCTTATTTAAAACCATTGGAGTTTCTCCTGATTTTGAAATAACTATAATTGAACTTATGTAATCTAAGTTATTCTCAAAAACTCCAATTGAATCTGTACCATTAGATAATATACACCTTTTTCCCATGACTAAAAGTTTCTTATTAATATATTCTGCTACAATTCCTGAAAATCCATTGGCATATATAAAAATAAATTTATTATCATCATTAAATAAAATATCTACAAATTTATTGATAGAATCACTAGAATTTTCTTTTAAAAGACTATCCATATCTAAGCTATCAACAAAGTCTCTTTCATTATGATTTTCTCCTAGCTCATTGCCCTTTAATGATGCTAAATTGTATTGCATTTCTAAAAAACCAGAGTAACCAAGTTTTTTAGAAAGCCTCATTATTGTGGATGTTGATGTATAATTATTTTTTGCAATCCCTCTAACGCCTAATTTGTTTACATCCTCTATATTATCTACTATATAATTTAAAACTTTTACTTCAATTTCAGTAAGTCCCTTATTCTCAGTAAACTTAGATAAATCCATCATATATCCCTCCATTATTTATAACTATTATACAGTACTTTGATAATTTTTTCACTATATTCATTTTTTCTTATACTGCACTACACTTTAAGGGATTATATTTTTATTTTATTTGTTAATTTTTCTATTGCCTCTTCCATTCTTTTTACTTTAGTTTCTTCTTTTCTTGCTGAAGTTATCCATTGAAAATACTTTCTTTGTTGTGAATAAGATAAGCTTTCATAAAATTTATATGCATCATTATTTTTAATAAGTTTTTCTTTAAATTCTTCTGGTAACTCTACCTTTCTTTCTTCTTCATCTTTCTCCAATTCAACTGTTATAATATCACCATAAGTTTTACCTATTTTACTTCTTATTTCTTTTGTTATTCCTATCATATAGCAAGGTAATCCCATTTTTACTATTGATCCTCTATAATCTACACCATCAAATTTTACTTTAACCTTTACCCTCTTAGCTCCGAACTCTTTTTCAACATCTATAGGAACCTCTATATAAGTGGCATCTTTTCCTTCGTGCTTCTTTATTTCTGAATCAAATTTATACTTCTTCATGTTTTTTTCTCCTATTTTTTAATTAAATTAGGTATACTAAAATTCGAATAAAATTATAATACTTTTTAATCTCATATTAGTACATACTAGTATTATTTATAATAGTATACATAATAAATTTAAAATTATTAAGTAAAATCTATGTTCAACTAATAATCTACATAAATAATAATCTTAAAATACATTTCATATTATATCTGATATAATGTATAAACAACAATAACTATAGGAGATTTTATGAATACAATACATAAAAATTTTTCACTAACTAAACTTGGTGGGTTAAATAATTCAAATTATCTAATGACACTACAAGATTCAAAATATGTTTTAAGAATTCCAAGTAAAGATAACACTAATAATTTTTATAATGAAAATGAAATTTTAAACATAATTAAGCCTTTTAATATTTCTCCTAATATACTTTATCATAATAAAGATACTGGAGTCTTGTTAAGTGAATTTAAGGAATCTAATAAAATTAATATAGAATTTTATAACTCACATATTTTTATTGACAGCTTAATACATACATTAAAAAGGTTACATGGATTAAAATGTAGTAATTATTTTAATCCTTTTGATATAATTGAAAGAAATGTTAAGTTTTTAATTAGTTCAAATTTTCTCTTTAATCATGATATAAATTTATTAATGGAAAAGCTAAATTCCTTAAAAGATAATTTAACTAAAGAATATCATTTTGGATTGTGCCATAATGATTTAAATACATCTAATATTTTATATACTAAAAACTCTATCTATCTTATTGACTTTGAATTTTCCGCAATGGGAGATATATTTTTTGATTTAGCTACTTTATCTTGGTTTTTAAATGAAAATATGAAAAACGAATTGATTAAAAGTTATTTTGGTTATTCTTCAAAATATCTAAATGAAAAGTTAGAAGGTTATCTTTTTGTAGTTAAACTTTGGAATGCAACTTGGAGTTTTATAAAATCAATAAATAGTACTTCTGATTATGATTATAAACTTGGAGGTAATATGATATTAGACGATTTGATAAATTCTTTATAAAATCGTCTAATTAACTTCATTATTTATTATTTACCTTTTTCTTCATGCCTCTAATAATATTTTTCTCTTCTTTAGAAACTTTTAAAGATTCACAGATTTTTTGTAATGATTTATTGTATGTAAAATAATCTAAGTTGTTTTCTTTTAGATAATTGAAAGTTATCTCACTAAACTTCACATAACAAATAGAAATTGCCCAAGCAACAGCCATTTTAACATAATATCCATCATGCTTTATTTTATCTAAATTACTTAAGACAAGCTCAATATACTCTTCCTCAACATAAAAATTTAATAGCATTACTACCGCAAACCTTACTTCAAATTCATCACTTGATGAAAGATACTCTTGTAAAAAATTCCACATTCTTTCTTTATTTTTACTAGTAATTTTTAGGCCATTGCAAAAGCTATCACAAACAGACCAATTATTGATTTTGGGTACATATTTTCTAATAAGACTTATAATTTCATCTATATCAATATTATTAATATATCCAATTACCATACCTTGTAACATTACTTCTTCAAAGTAATCATCCCTTGCATTATTCAAGTAACTTTTCCAATCTTCTTTAGCAATACTTTTTGCAATTTTTCTTAATGCTGGGAGCCTAACTCCAAGTATATTTTTAACTCCTGGTAAAAGTTTCGAAGAAAAATTTCTATAATCTTCTTCTGACAAATTTATAAGTTCCTCTCTTATTGTTAAAGACATATTTTCATCCATATCAAACGCCAAAGTATTTCCCCCTTATCTATTAACTATTCAATTATCACTAGTAAATCTGAATATTTTTGTGTTCTATTTCTAATAGCATTTCTTTCATTTCCAAGCCTCCAGCATATCCAACTAAGCTTTTATTTTTACCTACAACTCTATGACATGGTATCATTATTAATATTGGATTCTTATTATTTGCCATTCCAATAGCACGAGCTGCTTTAGGATTACCTATTTTTTCTGCTATTTCCTTATATGTTCTTGTTTCTCCATAAGGTATCTTAATTAGCTCATTCCACACTTTAACTTGAAACTCTGTTCCTTCTAAGTCAAATGGAATACTAAAATCTTCTCTACTTCCAGATAGATATTCATTAAGTTGACTTGCTGCCTCTTTAATTAATTTAGTTTCTTTTACCTCTATATCTTTTTCAATCTTTAATTTATCTTTTATATAAATATTTGTAATACCTTTTCCATTATCAGCTATTCCAATTTCTCCAATTATAGTCTCATAGTAAAAAATACTTTTCATATAACTCCTTCACATCTATTTTATAAGCAGATTCTTAATTATTTTATACGATAACTCATAGGACTCATCCCTTCAACTTTCTTAAAATTATCATAAAAAGTTGATAAACTCCTATATCCACAATCATAAGAAATTTCAGTAATTGATTTGTCACTAGCTTTCAAAAGTTCCTTAGCTTTATCAATTCTAATTTTAGAAATATATGCTTTAGGTGTTAAGCTAAAAGTCTTATTGAAAACTCTTATTAAATGACTTTTAGCTATATGAAGACCTTTTATCTTAATATTAATAAGCTCTTCATCAAAATAATATTTATCATAAATCTCCTTCATACTATTAGCAATATTAGTAATCGGATTGTATTCTATTAAATCAGGTCGACATCTTTTACAAGGCCTAAATCCACTTTCAATTGCACTTTCAGTGGTAGAAAAAAATTCTACATTTTCTTTAACTGGATTTTTAGATTTACAAGATGGACGACAAAATATTTTTGTTGTTTTAACTCCATAAAAAAATCCCCATCATATCTTAAATCATTCTCTATAACAGCTTTCCATTTTTCCTCCTTATTCATATATCTACCTCCATTAATAATTTATCATAATACTTAAAATATTTCTTACAGATTTTTATCTTCTAATTTTAATATAAATTATATTAAAATCATGATATTTTTTATCTTATATAAATATTATTATAATTTATTCAAAATAAAAAAAGTACTGATTAACAAAAATCAATACTTTTTTAGCAGAATTAATAACTATATATTGTTATTATTTTTAGGACTATCTACTTAATATATAATTAAAGAAAGTAATATTTAAATAGTCTAGGCAGCAGATCTAATGAAAGACTTCATACTAATATGATATTCAATTTCTCTTTCCAGTTCTTTAGCTTGCTTAAACCCTAAGCCCTTAAAAAGATTTTGTGATCTCTTATTAATCTTTTTAATTTTAGCTACAACATATTCAGCCCTCATATCAAAAAAAGCTACTTTTAAAGCTTCGAGTACAGCATTATGCCCTATTCCCTTTCCCCATAAATCTTTTTCACCTACTGCAATAACTATTTCTACAAACTCACCTTTTGGTACTAGTCGTAAAAATCCTATTGCGCCATATATATTTTTTATAATAAAAAATCTACAATTATTATTAAAAAGATGAGTTAAAATAGGCATATTTACCCTATTTATAACGTTAATTAAATTTCGCTTTACATTAATGTCTTCATTTAAATAACTTGTTATTTCCTCATCACTAAGCCAGTTACATATTTTCTCGGCATCTGATATATATACTTCTTGGCTTAGATTCACACTATTTACTTCCACAAAGTACAACTCCTTAGTTATATTTATATAGCTTGCAAACTTCATGAATTAATTATTACTAGTAATAATCATATATTACTCCCTTTATTAATTTAAGTAAAAAGTGATTTTCTTCGTTGCTTAAGTTTAACTCATCTTTTTTATTCTTTTCTTATTTTTCTAGCATTTTTCCACAATGTTTATATTTTCCATTAATAGTATTTAATTTCCATTTAAAGTTATTAAAAGTATTTTTCTGGTACTTTAATATATTTAACTGCATCTATTTATAAATTCCTTAAATATATTAAACTGCTCTTCATAATCTTTATATAAATGTTCCGGATGCCACTGTACCCCTAATACAAACTTTCTATCCTTAATATAAATGCTCTCTATAACTCCATCCTCACTTATTGCAGCATCAGTTACATTAGGAGAAACATTCTTTATAGCCTGATGATGCATACTATTTACCATTATTTCTTCTTTTTGCATAATATCAAATAGTAAAGAGTTCTTTTTAACTATTACCTTATGACTTGGCTTATTATAAGGTTTTTCTTGCCTATGAATACTATCTTTATTATTATTTCTATCTATTTTTATATCTTGGTATAAAGAGCCCCCTAAATATGAATTTAAAAGTTGAAAACCTCTGCATATTGCAAGTAATGGCTTATCTATAGTTAATATTTCCTTTAACAAACTTTTTTCCATCTTATCTCTTGCAACATTTATACCTCCACAATGAGCCAATTTCTTTTCCTTATATATTTCAGGATTAATATCTTGACCACCAGCTAATAAAAATCCATCAAATTTATTTGCCAAAGTCTTTATATCTTCTTCGTTATCTATAATTGGTAATATGACAGGGATTCCTCCTGCATCTGTAATTGCATCTAAATATGACGGTAACATCCAAATACTTTCTTTTTCATCATCAAAAAGTGCTGTAACTCCAATAATAGGCTTATTCATATTATCATCTCCTTCTATGAACTATTTCATTTATTAACAATATTAACACTTTTCTTATAATTATATGTTATAAAATTAAAGTCTGCTATGATACAGTTAAAAATAAGAATATAAAATGAAGATATCTTAGTAATAAATACTACTATATCTTCTATTTTTACATTCTAAGATTAATAAGCTCATGTACCATCTGCTTTATATTTCAAACTTACTGGATAACCTCAAAATATTTCTTCTTTTTATTTCATCTAAGCTATCAATAAATCTCAATAATTTTTCATGCCATTCCTTTTCACTTTCAGTTCCATAATCACTTTCTACATCTTTATCTCTCGGCAAATACTTAATTAATAAAGCAATTTCAAAATCATCTAAAGCTTTAAAGACTTCAGTAAACTCATACTCAAATATACAATCTGCCCCTAGTAAATCTACCAAATCAGTTAAACTATGAATGTCCTCTTTAATAATTTTTATTTTATCCTCTACATTACTACAAGTTCTAACTTCTTCAGAAATATTTCTAAATATACTATTTTCAACACTTTTTCTATCTTGATATTTTATAGTTTTTTCTTTTTCATTATTAGGAGTGATGAATATTCTATCAATTTGATTTATATCTCTATTAAGTTCATGAGAAATTTTTACAGAGGCATTATTTAAATAGTTAACTAAATCTAAATCATCTGCATCGATTAAAAATTCAATACAAATTCTTTCTACTGCTAATAATATTTCTTTTTTTATTTCTTTCTCTGATAAATTTATAAACCTCTCTTTAAGATATAACTTTTCATATGGTGTTATTCTTAAATTACTAGCTTCTTTATTTAAGAAAACAGAACCAATAGAATTTGTTAATACTAAATCAAAAATATTAATTAATAGATGATATGATTTTTTATCATATCCATTTAATAAATCTTCTATTTCTATTGTATTGAAGTTAGAACAAAACTTGTTTTCTAAATTTAGTTTCTTTAAATAGTTCTCTATATATTCAATACCTACTAAATTCATATTATCATTAGATAATGGATAATCTATAGATCCTGGAGTTTCATGACTTCCATATCTAATATCATATTTTTTAAAAAACAGTGGAATTCCATAATCAATAGTGTCATTATAAGCATAATTTTTTATTATTAATTTTGTTTTTTGTACACTACTTAATAAAGATATGCAATCATCAAATTTAACTCTCAATAATTTTTCACCTTTGTTGAATATTTCCTTGATACTTTCTTCTTTGAGTATCTTTATAGCTTCATTAGCATTAGAGTTATTCTTTATAAATAAACTAATTGTATAATATATTGACGATAATAAGCTTTCTGCTACCTCAACCCTAACAGATGAACTTGAATCCATTGTATAATAAGTTACAATATCTTTTAAAATATTCATAATTTGAATTTGTACTTTTTCAAAATCTTCTTTATCTAATAAATTGTTATTATATGAATATTGTAATAAAGATTGGAAATAATTCTCTTGATTTAATATTTCATCTGCTCCTTCTTTATTATTTATAATTAAATTACTCATTACTTATCCTCATCTTCATCCATATTAAAATAGTCAGCCACTCCATATTTTATATTGTGGGCAATATTATCTAGATATTTATATTTTAGAAGGTCTAATGACCCTTGACATTCATTATCAAAATAATTCTTCATTAAGTTTATTAATTCATCATCACCTATTTCATCCATAGTCTCATTTTTATAATAATAAAAGGCTTCTATTATATCATCTATTGTTTCGATATAATTATATTGAGAAATATAAGGGGAATCACAAAATGCTAGTATAATTTTTTGAATTAATCCTCCACTAAATTCTACTCTTCCAGTTTTAATAAGTGATTCTTTTCTAGTTTCTAAAATTATTTTTATATCCTCTTCTGAAAGTTTTAATCCGTAGTGTAGAGTTTCATCATTACATTTTTGAATTTCTAAAAAAGTTTGTTTATTTATATAGGAATCTGGAATAGATATAATATTATTTTCCATAAAATAACCTCCAAAACTTTTTATTTTTATATTGACTTTCTTTTTTGAATATGATATGATTTAATTATATATACTAATAAATAATATAGTAGAATATTATTCTAACATTGTCTATTTCTGTAGTCAATGTTATTTTTATATAATCATATATCTTTTCTTAATAATACTTTCTTTTTTATCTATTTAAATTCTCAATCTTAGTTAAATATCTATTACTATTATTTTTTATAGCTAAAATAGTAATTTTTCTATTTTCTTCTGATTTTAATCTGTTCTTCTACAAATTTTCTTCAGTTTACATTTGTTGCAATTGAAAATTTTTTCTTATATAATATAAAACATCTCATTTTAAATAAAGTATAAATTTATTTAAAATATTCTAGGAAGGTACCGCATTATGATAAATTACAATAATAAGAAATATGTATGCTTACTAGACTTTGCAATGGATTTTATAAGAGGTAAATGGAAATCTCTTATTTTATGCCATCTTTATGATGGCCCAAAGAGATTTTTAGAACTTCAACGCTTTGTAAAGGGAATAAGTCACAAAGTATTAACTGAAAATTTAAAAGAACTTGAAATAGATGAGTTAGTTATTAAGATGAATTATGATGAAACTCCTCCTAAAGTTGAATATTATTTAACTGAAAAAGGAAAAGAAATTACTAAAATTATAAAAGAGCTTGAAGTCTGGTCTGAAAAGTATTATCCAAATATCAATAGAAATCCCTAAGCACTATCTTACGAATAATAAATATCTATATTATTTTTTTACATTAAAAAATATGACTCAAAATTATATACAATATCATATAATAATTAGAACTCTTATTGGAGGTATATATTTTATATGAGTAATAATGATTCATTTGATGATATTGAAGAGTTTATAAAAAACTTGGATATAAACCTTGCAGAGCTCGAACGAACTGGCGCTACATTTCTTTCAGTAGGATATGCTTTTTTTGCATATGCTGCAAATGTTGATATACATGATTTATTAACTAATAATAATACTGATGTAGCTTCTGCTGAAATCACACTACAAGGTCAACAACTCGTATTATTAGGCTATATTTTCTTATGGGTCGTAGCTATAAAAAGAGTTTATTCTAGAAATTTAAGAACAAATAATATGGAAGAAAATGTTAATATTTCTCCATATATAAAGTTAGCTAACGCCTATCTCTTAAGTACTTATGCAAACACATTAAGGCTTGAAGCTTTTACGGAAATAGCTAACTCTGAAGAAAATGGAGAAAAAAATGAAGAAGGAAATGAGGAAGTTATTGAATAACTAAATCAATTATTATTATAAATACTTAGTAATTTAAATTGATTTATTATTATCCATACTTCCTATTTTTTTAATAAAAGTAGACATATGTAAATATAATTAATATACTATCTTTAATCATTGCTTTCAGATTTTCTCTCCAACTCATTCCATTTGTTATTCATTTGATCCCTTAAGTTTTCTATATCTGAACTTGTAATATACTCTTGAACAAAAGAATAATCTAATCCTGATAATCTTCTTAAAGTTTCATACCATTCCCGAATCTTTCTATCTTCTTCTGTTTGATTTTTTATAGTATCACCATGTATATCTATTGGAATATTATATGCTTCCAACTCTTTTATTAAATCCCTGTTTCTCAAGTTTTCTTTCAAAGGAGATAATATATTTACCGCATTTGCATAACGATCTTCTTCAAATAAAAACTTTAGGAATGCTTTTGATAACTCTGGGTATTTTGTGTTTTTAGCAACTCCGATCTTATAATCTCCATAAACTTTTATGTATTTACTATCTGGTAATGGAAACATGCCTATATCATCCATATTCATTCCTATATCTTCTAGTTGATATTTAAAATCTGAATTCCAAAATATCATAGCTACTTTTCCATTTTTAATGTCTACCTTACTTTGTTCCCATTCATAATTTAGTAAATTGTCTTCACAATAATTATTTTGATAGATGTTTCTTACAAAATTTAAAGCTCTAAAAATCCCGCTATTGTCACTTAAAATATCCTCATTATTTAAGATTATATTTTTTTCAAGTTTCACATCGAATAAATATGGTGCTACATCTATCCAAGTATTCATAGTCCAAACTTGCTTATAGTTTAATGCAATTGGGATTATTTTATTATCTTTTATAGCTTTACATAAATTTAAAAATTCTTCATTAGTCTTTGGGAGTTCATTTATGTTTAATTTTTTAAATACGCTTTTATTATATATAATTCCGTTCCATGAAATTGATGTAGTTAAGTTGTAAAGCTTACCATCGCTACCAATACCGGTGCTATAATTATATATATTATCTTCTGTGAATCCTAAATCATCCAAATCAAAAAAAAACTGAGAATATTCACTTGCTTTTATAGCACTAGGGATTAAAGTTACATCTGGCAGTTCTTGAACCATAGCTCTTCTTTGAAGAATCTCTTCTGCATCTCCTATTAATTCTAAGTTCACCTTAACCTTTGGATGCTCTTCCTCAAACTCTGATATTAAAGTTTTAAGTTCTTCTTTTTTATCAATTCTATTACTAACAAATGTTATTTCTCCCGCTAATTCTTTATTCTCATTTTTTAAAATATTCCCTTCAGCTTTATCTTCTTTAATAATTTTAACTCCAAAAAAAGTAGTTATAATAGCCATGATTACCATGATAGAAATCTTTATTTTTTTATTTTTCATTGACCTAACCTCTTTCATAAAATAATGGATTCTAATTATTTCTAAAGCTATTTGGTGTATATCCTGTTACTTTTTTAAAAGCCCTTCCAAAAGTTATTGCATCATTATACCCTACCCTTACTGCTATCTCATAAACTTTTAAATTTGTTGTTACCAATAATTCTTTTGCAATCTTTATCCTGTATTCAGTTAAAAATTCATAAAATCCTTCTCCAACTTCTTTTTTAAATAATTCAGATAGATAATTTTGGCTTAAAAAAACCTCATCTGCTACCTCCTTAAGAGATATATTTTTATTAAAATTATTTATTATGTATTGCTTAGCAAGTTTTATAACAGTTAAATTTGTATTAATATTACTCTCTTCTTCAATAACTTTATTTTCATCTGATAATTTTAATAAATATTTTCTTGCTTTACTTTCATAATATATTGTATTTCTAATTTTTCTAAACCTTATTGATTGGTCCTTTAACTTATATAATTCATCAGTTTGCTCCATTATATAGACATTTATATTTTTCTCTACAAATATTTTCACCTCATTTTCAATGTAATTGTTTACTCCTTCATCAAAAGCACTTTTAGTGATATCTAAATAAAACACTATATATGAGTTTCCTTCAAAATTAAAATATATATATTCAATATAGATACATCTAGTAACAATATTTTTTATATATTTTTTCAATAATTCTTTTTGTTTTTTTGCATTCTCGACTATAATAAGCTTGTACATATAATTTTCATTAAGCTGTATATCTTCTAAAAAGGACTTATCGCTTCTATAATTCCATTCAGAATTTGAAAATAATATATGTCTAAAAAAATCTTTTTTTAATATCTCTATTGATTTATTAAATATATTATCTTGCTTTGTATTCTCTTTAATTTTAACTTCTGCTTCAGAGATTACTTTTTTTAATTCATCTTGTTTAATAGGCTTTAATAAGTAATTAAACGCTCCAAATTTCATAGTATCTCTTACATAAGTAAATTCATCATATCCACTTAGCACAATAAATAATGGAGGATTGTCTATCTCTCTTACTGATTTTTCTATTAACTCACTTCCAGTCATTATAGGCATTTTTATATCAGTTATAACTAAATCTATTTTATTATTTCTTAGATATTCGAATGCTACTAATCCATTCTGAAATTCTGATAAAACTTCATACTCTGGAAATAGCCTATTAATTATTTTCTTTAATCCTAATCTAATAATTTTATCATCATCTACTATCAATATCTTCATCTTTACACCTACTATTGAATATTTTTTCAGTTCATTATATATTTATTATATATTAAATGTTTACATTTTAGAAGAATTATACTTTAATAAAATAAAATATATACTTTTTAAAGAAGTTAGGTGTAAATTATGTTTTCTTATAAAAATTTATCTATAAAAAAGTTAACTCTAATTATTTTTACTTGTCTTTATTTAATCTTTTTACTTGTTACTACTTTTAATTTATATTCTTATTCAAAGTATGAATTTAACAAAACTGAAAAATTAATAAAAAACTTCAATATTAGCTTTAGTAACCAAATAGAAGAAAAAATAAACACTATTTCTGATGTTTCTAAATATCCTTTACTTATACCAGAAATAAGTACGTTGCATCAGACATTGAGAGATACTGAAAATTTTCAAATATCACATTATAACTACTTAAAATATCTTTGTGAAATGATGCTAATTCAAAATAATTATATAAGTGGAGCTTATATTTATGATTTAAAAGGCATGGGTGCATTTGCAAGCAGAAACAGTTCTCACTATAAACTTATAAATCCACTTAATGAAAATTGGTTTCAAGAAAGTTTAAGTTCATCTTCTGCTACTTCAATTTTTGCAAATATTAATTCTAGTAGTATTTTCGATATAGACTATTCAAAAGGTAAAAATCTTATACTTCTTACACGAAAAATAATAGATATTAATACAAACCAAATTACAGGGATGCTTTTAGTTACTTTATCAACTGAAGAGTTTAATAATATATTAAACTATGATTTACCATTTAATAATGAAGCTATCTCAATTTATAGTTCTAGTGGTGATTTAATTCTATCAACAAATAAAGAAGAATCAGAATTCAACTATTTTGACAAAGTAAATTTTAATAGTTCTGAGCCGTCAATAAATTATATATATGAAGATGCACCTTATGTTATTTGTTCTAATCCAGTTAATATTTCAAATTGGATAGTAATTAATAAAATACCAAAGAAAGATGCATTTAAACTAGATAATTTATACATTATCTTTTTAATTACTAACATACTATTTTTTCTAATTTCATCAATAATACTGTATCTATTCTTTACAAAAAGAATTTTTAATCCAATACAGTATCTTATTAACAATATGTCTTCAAACTCTATAGAAAATAATTTAAATAAAAACTTTAGATATGATAAAGATGATGAGATTGGTAAACTTGTTAATTCGTATAATGACATGAAAGGTCGTATTAATAGTTTAATAAATATAAACTATAAGAATCAAATAGAGCAAAAGGAATTAGAGCTTCGCCAGCTTCAAAATCAAATCAATCCTCATTTTATATATAACACTTTAGAATCAATTCATATGATGGCGGAAATTAATGATGATTTAGAAACCTCAACTATGGCAGAATACTTTGGTTCAATAATAAGATATAGCATGAATAGAAAAATTAATACAGTAAAGCTAAATCAAGAAATGGAAATAATAGATAATTATATTTACTTACAAAAAATAAGATTTGATCAGCTTTTTACAATAGAAAATATTATCCCCGAAGAATTACTCAATTGTGAAATAATTAAGATGATAATTCAACCACTAATTGAAAATGCTATTTACCACGGATTAAGTAAATGTGATAGTAATGGGAAAATAATAATTCAAGGTCATCATATAGATAATAATTTATTATTAACAATATCTGATAATGGCATAGGCATTGAAGATGAAAATTTGAAGGATTTAAATGATTATATTAATGATAAAAATAATAAATTCAGTAGCATAGCATTAAGAAATATAAATCGTAGACTAAAACTTAATTATGGGAAAGACTACGGACTTGAAATATTTAGCGTATATGGCAAGGGTACCTCAATGGTACTAACATTACCTTATATAATAAAATAAATAAAAATTCCACAGTATAAACATCTTATTTTTACACTGTGGAATTTATTATAGTTAACTTATATACTATATTTTCACTACTTTACAAGTTTTAAATGAATTAATTTACCTTTGAAATCTCCATGTAAATTAGTTAAATTAATTCCAGCATTCATTAATGCTCCACCAGAAATAATTTTTCCAGTTTCTTCACTTTTATAGAATCTATCTTCTAGTAATCCTTTTAATTTTATTCTTCTGCTATGGTAATTTGGTCTTCCAAAAACTTGCACACAAGTTACTAAAACTTCACTCTTATCTTTAGAAACTACTGACCAAGAATCAAAAGAATTATTTTCAGAAAAGTTTTCTATTCTATAATAGTCACCAGTTCTTACTAAGTCATTATACTTGTGATACATTTCTATTTGTTTTGGGATCATATCTCTATCTTCTTGTGGGATTCTTGTTACATCAAGCTCGTATCCAAAAGTACCAGCCAAAGCTACATAGCCTCTAGTTTCAAAAGGTGTAGTTCTTCCAACTGTATGATTTGGACAATCACTAACATGCGCACCTATAGCTGAAAGTGGATATACCATAGCTGTTCCCTCTTGTATTTTCAATCTTTCAATTGCATCAGTATCATCTGAACACCAAATTTGAGGACTATAATAAAGCATTCCAGGATCAAACCTTGCCCCTCCACCAGAACAGTTTTCTAATAAAATATGTGGAAAATCTTTAGTTAATCTATCCATCATATCATATACTGCCAAAACATATCTATGGAATAATTCTCCTTGGTTTTCTGACTTTAATCCAAGGCTTCCCAAGTCTGTTAGTTGCCTATTCATATCCCATTTCACATAAGTTATATTTGCACTAGATAAAACTTCTTTTATACTATTATATATATAATCTACTATTTCTTTTCTTGATAAATCTAATACATATTGTTCCCTACATAATGCAGGCTCACGACCTGGTATCTTAATACACCAATCTGGATGTTTTCTAAATAGCTCTGAGTCTCCTGATATCATTTCTGGTTCAACCCATATTCCAAACTCCATACCAAGTTTGTTCACTTCATCAACTAAATTTTTAAGCCCGCCATTTATTTTGTTTTCATTTACAAACCAATCTCCTAATGATGAATTATCAGCATTACGCTTCCCAAACCAGCCGTCATCCATAACAAGCATTTCTATTCCTAACTTAGATGCTTCTTTTGCAATAGATAACAGTTTTTCTGTATTAAAATCAAAATAAGTTGCTTCCCAATTGTTTATTAATATTGGGCGCTTTTTATCTTTATATTCGCCTCTTATTAAATGATTCCTATATAGATCATGGAAGGTTCTTGTCATCTTTCCTATACCTTCATTTGAATAAACCATAACTACTTCAGGTGCTGTAAATTCTTCATTCTTATTTAATATCCAATTAAAACCTTCTGGATTTATTCCCATTACAACTCTAGTTGTATTAAATTGGCATCCTTCAATTTGTGAAAAGAAATTTCCTGAATAAACAAAATTAAATCCATATACATTTCCATAATCATCTGTTGCTTTGCTATCTAATAATGCTATAAATGGATTATCTTGATGACTTGATTCTCCTCTTATAGTTGATACAACTTGTTTTCCATAACCAATTTTCTTTCTTTGTACATGCCTTTCTCTAGCCCAAGATCCATGAAGTGATATCATATCATAATCCATACCATCAAAATCAATGCAGGTAGATAATACCTTTGTTAAATTAATTTCACCTTCACTTAGGTTTTTAACTTTTACACTTCTTGTAATAACATCTAAATTCTCAAAAGTAGTATAAACAAGTACAACTTGTAAATCTAAATATGTATCTACACAAGTTATTTCAAGGCTTGTACACTCATTTTCATTTCCAAATGTAGCAGGTAACCCTTTAAGCTCTCTTTTCCCTTTATAAATTTCATGTGATTTATATTCAAGCTTTACTTCTGAATGTCCATTCTTATCCTTAACCCTTATTGATGATTCTCTAAAGTCTCCGATTCCATGAGTTGAGTATTCAAAAGGGAAACTATCATAAAAGGATACTCTATCTCTATTATTTTTAGATGGAATATATGGTGGCTCTTCAATCCTCATCAAATAGTTTATATCTTCATCAATTACTTTTTTACCAAAATAAACATGTCCTAAAAATTTTTCTTCATCTACAATAGAAATAATATACGATGTATCTTTTGAGTCAAGCTTAAATACATTATACTTTTCTATAAATCTAATACCCATATTCTATACCTCCATATATAATATAAATTTACTTTCAACTTAATTATAACGTTTACTTAAAAATATCATAAATATTAATCATGTTCAATACTATTTAAAAATCAAATAATATTTGCAGTAACATCTTATATATTGTTTATATTATAAAAGCACAGTATCAATTTATATAATCAATTTAATTATATAAATTAATACTGTACCTTTAAATCATTTTTATTAAATTCTATTTATCTTTTACTTCATGTTTAATATACTTTTGTATATATATCTTATTAGCAAAAGCCATTACCATTGATCTTACTATCTCAGATTCAATTGTAACTTTCCTTGCTGAACTTGGCTCTGAAAAATCTCTTGTAGTAAATACTGATTTTAGCGCCTTTTCAAGTTCTACACAAAAAAAGTCATACGCCTCCTCTATAGGGCAAGTATCTATTTGCTTTCTAATTAAATAACATATTTCTTGTAATGTAAATACTTGCTTTAATGTGCAAACTACAATTAAGTAAGCTAAATGTTTTTCATCATATCTTTTATCTTTTGGAGGATAAACTACCTTTTGTTTCACATAATTATTAAGCATTGTAGGTGTTAATAATTTTTCTTCATTATTAATATTTATTTCTTTTAATACATCTTCTATATATACAATGACTTGGTCCTTATATAAAGAAACTTTTGGCAGTTCATTAAACCTTGGGCAATGAAACTCTAAAATATTTCTATGAACTCCACACTTATTCCCTTTACCCATACTGCCTCTCCTATTTTTATAATTATTTTAATAAATCATGTTTTTTTATTACTTGTATCGCAACACATCCTGGTCCACCTTGAGTAGTAAATGCAGGACTTAACAACTTAATTTCTATATCTGCATCTTTAATGTCTTCTAATATAATTTCTTTAGTCTCGTTTGCTAAATCTTCTTTGCAAGCATGAGAAATATAAATCTTATAATTAAAATCAATATTTTTCTCTAAAAATACTTCAGTTATCTTTTTAACTGCTTTTTTATATGTACGCTTAGTAGTAAACTTTTCAAGAGATTTACAGTCCTCTGAAAGAGTCATAACTGGTACTAATTTAATGGCACTTCCAATCTTACCAACTATAGATGACACTCTTCCCCCTCTTACTAAAAAGTCAAAGTCATGAGGAATTAAAAATGAAGTTGATGTTTCAATAAATTTATTTAATTCATTTACTATTTCACTTCTTGTGTATCCAGCTTCTACAAGCTTAACAGCCAAGTCAACTAAATATCTATGTGGTCCACATAAAGTCTTTGAGTTAATTACATCTATACGCTCTGGATTATTATCCATATTTCTTGCCATAAATGCTGAATTATATGTACCTGATAAACCATCTGCCATTGAAATATTTATTATTTCATCTTCTGGATATTTACTATATAAATCTAATACATGTCCAATAGATGGCTGTGAAGATTTAGGAATATGACCTTCGTTAATAATATCAATAAACTCTTTCGTGTTTATATCTTCATACTCCCTATATGTTTTGTTATTAATGCTAACTGAAAGAGGTGCAATATCAATATTATTAGCTTGTCCCTCTTCTATAGAATAAAGTGTAGATGAGTCTGATACAATTTTTATCATCTTTTTTTCTCCAATTTCGTATTTTAATCTAAAATATGTAGTTTTAAAAACTATTTGTTTCAGATTATCATACTAAGTAATCGATGTCAATGATAATATATAAACATTTTGAGAAGTTTTTTTCTATTAATATAATTTATTCTAAAGCACTAAAAGCAATTTAATTTAGGAAACTTCAATCGAAGTTTCCCTCATACATTCTAAATTATATATTGCAATCTTCCATCCATATGCCATATATTTTACGTAATATAAACTTTAGTCCCTTCAGGAATATTATCATATATCCATTTTGCATTTTCCTTAGCCAATCTTACACATCCATCTGATAAAGCCATTCCAAGCCTTCCATCTCTTACACTACCATCTAAATTATAAATTATTGAGTGAAATAAATAATTTCCTTTAAACTGTGTATAATACCAACATTTATATCCTTTCTCAACTCCAAAATACAATCCTTTAATCCCTATACTAAATGTTCCCTTTGGTGTTGGAGTAGCCTTTTTTCCAATAGTACATATATAGCTATGAATAAGATTCCATTTATTTGTTGATCCTTGAAATATGTTGACTTTAAACTTTTTAGTATCTACCCATATAAAATATTTAGTTGGACTAGAAAAACTACCGGAATTAACAAATGCAATGGCACTATCACTATAATCTTCTCCTCTACTTATTATAGAAAAAATTTTATTAATCATTTTCAAAATACTATCTCCCAAATAAATACTTTCTAATTATACTATTCAGATAGAATTAATTGATGAAAATAAATATATATTTTTTTATAATTATTTATCATACTACCCATTAACCATTCATTTGACATTCTATAGTAGTTAATATAATGAATCATTTTTATTATGATATAAAAAATTATGATATATTTCCCACTTTAATAATAAATTTATCTTTTTATAAACTTGTCATAATATTCTATACTTTCCTTTAATACTTCCTTATTATATTAATGTTTTATTGTCAAAGACTTACTTTCTTACCTTTGCTTTTATTTAACTTATTAAGTAAACTCATCATAATAACTTAAAGGAGGATGATGCATATGTGGGGCTTTGAAATTAAGCTCTAGGTGTGGTTATTTAAATATCTCATATTATGAGTATATTCACCTTAACTTTATAGAGCTTAATAAACTAACTATATTATTTTAATTATATAAATTATTAATTAAAACACATATATTATATAAAGTTAATGAAAGAGGTATTTATTATGTCAAATTTAGCATTTAAAGTCTATGAAAGAAATATAAAAACAAATCAAAGTAAACTTAGAAAAACTGGACAAATCCCTGGAATAATATATGGGGAATTCCTTGATCATACTATCCCAATAAAAATGTGTAATGCAGAGCTTAGAAGAATGCTTAGAAAAAATAATAGTGGATCTATTATAGAAGTTGAATTAGATAATAAAAAATTTAATTGCGTAGTTAAAGATGTTCAGAAAAATGATCTACATGAAATTTTACATGTAGATTTTCAATATATTAAACCAAATGAAATTATTAAAATGAGAATTCCTATAAAAATTATTGGACAAGAAAATCTAGAGTCTAGGAGGTTAACATTAGAAACTCATAACTTATTTATAGATTTGCAAGGAAATGTTGAAAAAATTCCTGAATCTATTGAAATAAATGTTTCTAGTATGAATGTTGATGATAAGGTCTTAATCAAAGATATTGTTATTCCAGAGGATATAACAATTTTAACTGACCCTAAAACTCTATTAGCTGTAGTAAGTAGTCAATATATTTAATTCTATTTTATTTTTTAATATCTATAAAAAGAAAAAGCTATACACTGCACTGTATAGTTTTTTCCATGGCAAAATATACTTTAATTTTAAGAAGTTATGAACCTTATACTATTAGCTAGAATAATTATCTAGAGTAGAACTCAACTATTAGGTTTTCATTAATTTGTATTGGAATTTCTTCTCTTAATGGATATCTAGTATATACAGCCTTAAATTCATCTAAGTTAGATTCTATGTAAGGTAAAGTATTCACATGTCCATTTATGTTTGCAATATAATTTGGAGATTTTCTTGCCTTTTCTGTTAAAGAAATCTCTGTGCCTGGGTCTACCTTATATGATGGAATATCAATCTTCTTTCCATTAACTAATATATGTCCATGATTAACCATTTGTCTTGCAGCTCTTATAGAATTAGCAAATCCCATTCTATATACAAGATTGTCTAATCTTGATTCTAATCTTATTAATAAAGCTTCCCCAGTTGTTCCTTCTTTTGTTTTAAAGGCATCTTCAACATATTTTTTAAATTGCTTTTCTAAAACTCCATAGTAAGCTCTTAATCTTTGCTTTTCTAATAGTCTTACACCATATTCTGATAATTTTTTGTCTGATCTACTTGTTCCCTTTACAGCTCTATTCATAGCTTTAGGATGTCCGGAAACATTTAAGCCAAGTCTTCTACACTGTTTAAATCTTGGGCCTCTTTCTCTAGCCATGGTTTCCCTCCTCTTTAAAATTAAATTATGTTGATATAATATCACACCTTTTCAGTAATTGAAAATCATTATCATTTAGTTTAAGCTTATTATCTTAGTTTATTTTTAAATTCCTTAATATTTCTCGCTAATTGATAATCTTTATCATCGATATTATACCATAGCTCTATTTTCAATTTTATCTTATCCATCACTATAAATATTATTCTGCAAATCTAATTCTATATTTCTTTATTTATATTAATTTTTAGCTATTTTCATTATTTCTATAGCATGATTAGTTAATGTTTCAAAATCTCCTGAGTTTACCATATCTTTATTAGTTATATAATTACTAATTCCAGCACCTACAAATCCTAATTTTAAAAATTCTCCTAAGTTTTCTGGAGTGACACCAGCTGCTGCTATAAATTTAACATTATTTATTGGCCCTAATATATCTTTAACATATTTTAATCCTAAAGTACCTGCTGGGAACAGTTTTACAAAATCTGCACCAGCCTTATGAGCAGATAAAATCTCTGTTGGAGTCATAGCACCTGGTATAGTTACTAATCCTAATTCATTTGCTAGCTTTATTATTTCTGAATCTGAATTTGGAGATAAAATATATTCTGCTCCTGAATTTTTTGCAGCCTTAACTTGTTCAGTTGTAATAACTGTTCCTGCTCCAAACTTAACTTTGCCACTAAATTTAGAATTTAATTCTTTAAGTGCTTCTGAAGTTTTTTCTATACACTTTTCGTCACCTTGATCAAATGTTACTTCTACTAGCTTAACTCCACCTTCATACAACGACTCTACTAGTTGAACTAGCTTTTCTCCATAAATCCCTCTGCAAATTGCAATTATTTTATTTTCTTCAATAAAATTGATTATATTTTTTTTCATTTTGTACACCTTCTAAATATATTTTTCTATTGTTTATCTTATTATAACACTATTTTTATTAATTTAATTTAAATGTCTTTATAAACCTATTATATTATATATCAAATTTAATTAAATTAAAAAGAGCTTGAAATTAAATCCAAACTCTTTTAATAAATTATTAGCCTATATTAAAGCTCATCACCATTACTATCTATAACTTTTTTATACCAGTCAAAGCTCTTCTTTTTTCTTCTTTCTAATGTTCCATTTCCTTCGTTATCTTTATCTACATATATAAATCCATAACGTTTTTTCATTTCCCCAGTTGAAGCAGAAACTATATCTATACATCCCCATGGTGTATATCCTATTAAATCAACACCATCTTTAATAGCTTCTTTCATTGCTTTAACATGTTCTCTTAAATATTCAATTCTGTAATCATCATTTATAGATCCATCTTCTTCTACTTTATCAACAGCACCTAAACCATTTTCTACAATAAATAAAGGCTTTTGATATCTATCATATAAAGAGTTACAAGTTATTCTAAGACCTAATGGATCTATTTGCCATCCCCATTCTGAAATTTTTAAGTTAGGATTTCTAACAGTTTTAAAAACATTCCCTGCAGTTTGGCCTTTTAGCACTTCTGGATCTGAACTTGCACATCTGCTTGAATAATAACTGAATCCAATAAAATCTACTGTATTGTTTTTTAATATTTCTTCATCATTTTCTCCAAACTCTATTTCAATTCCATTTTCTCTTAAAAATCTTTTTGCATATCCAGGATATTCCCCTCTTGATTGCACATCAATAAAGAATAAATTTTCCCTATCCTTTGCTTTTGCTAATAATACATCTTCTGGATTGCATGAGTAAGGATAAAACTCTCCTGCTGCAAGCATACATCCTACCATTGAACCTGGCATTATTTCATGTGCCATTTTTGTAGCTAATGCACTTGCTATAAGTTCATGATGAGCTGATTGATATTTTATTTGAAGTTCATTATCACCTTCTTCAAATCTAACTCCTGCTCCCATAAAAGGTAAATGTAATATCATATTGATTTCGTTAAATGTCATCCAGTATTTAACCTTATCTTTGTATCTTGTAAATATAGCTTCACAATAATTTAAGTAAAAATCAATAAACTTTCTGTTTTTCCATCCACCAAACTCTTCAATAATTCCAATTGGTGTATCAAAATGACAAATTGTAACTACTGGGTCAATTCCATACTTAATCATTTCATCAAACATTGAATCATAAAATTTTAATCCCTCTTCATTTGGAATAGTTTCATCTCCATTTGGGAAAATTCTTGACCATGCAATTGATACTCTTAAGCATTTAAATCCCATTTCTGCAAATAATGCTATATCTTCTTTATATCTATGATAAAAGTCTATAGCTTCATGTGAAGGATAATATTCATTTTCTAATGGTCTTAAAACATCTATTTTCCCTTCCATAACTTTACGTCTATTTGCTCCTGCTGGACAAAGATCAACAGTTGTTAAGCCTCTTCCACCTTCTTTATATCCACCTTCACATTGGTTTGCAGCTAAAGCTCCTCCCCATAAAAAGTTTTCTGGAAATCTATTGAAATCTTTAGTCATAACTAATTCCTCCTCTATTTTTTAAAGGAAGTATCTATAAATTCTTCTTTAGATACTTCCTTATATTTTCATAAGTTTTAAATTTAATTGTTTTCTAGTTATTAAATAATTAAATCTTTCTTAGTAAGAATGAATTATTTTATTATAAACTCAAATTAATTTCACCTTTTAATAAATTTAGTCAACTTCATTTTTATTAAAACTTATATATTAAAGAATACTTATAATAGTATCTCCAGCCTTAGCTGCTTTTAAGTTCATAGGTAAAACTTCTAAATAATCCATAGTATTTGTAACTATAACAGGTGTTGTTAATTCATAACCTTCCTTTTTAATAGCTTCCATATCAAATTCTACTAAAGTATCTCCAATATTCACTTTATCTCCATCTTTTACAAATGATTTAAAGTGTTTACCTTCTAATTGAACTGTATCCATACCTACATGAATTAAAACCTCTGCTCCATCATTTGATTTTAACCCTATAGCATGTTTAGTTTTGAACATCATTTCAACAGTTCCATTTATCGGTGATACTACTTTACCCTCTATTGGCTTAATTGCTATTCCTTTTCCCATCATTTCTGATGCAAAAGTTTCATCTTTAACTTCACTTAAAGGTACTATTTCTCCATTTATTGGACTAGCAATAGTAATTGCATTACCTAGAGCCTCTTTATTCATATTTTCATCACTCTTATCAACTACTTCAGTATCAGTAACTTCTTCTTTATCTCTATATAAGATTAAACCTGCTGCAAATGATACAGCCACACTTATTACAGCTCCTATACAAGCATATACAAAGTTCATCATTGTTTCTCCACCAATATAGCTTGGTAAAGTTAAAAATCCTGGAGAACCACCTGAATAGTTTGATACACGGAATAATCCTAAGAACAGACCACCAATTGCTCCTCCTATCATAGATGCATATAATGGAGTTTTAAATCTTAAGTTAACACCATATAAAGCTGGCTCAGTAATACCACATACCGCTGTAATACCTGCTGAAGATGCTAGTTGTTTGATTTCTTTATTCTTAGTTTTAAGTGCTACTGCTAATGCTGCTCCTCCTTGAGAAACATTTGATGCTAACATTCCTGGGTAGATTATTGTATCATATCCCATAGTCATACGATTGTTTATTCCTATTGGTATAAGCCCATAATGAGTTCCTGTCATAACTAATAATGGAGTTAATCCACCTATTAAAGTAGGTACTAACCAGCTAGCATAAGATTCTAAAGTTTTTATAGCTAATCCTATTTTATCACTAATTATATATCCTAAAGGTCCAATTACTACTAATAAAACTATTCCTGTAACTAATGCTGTAATTAATGGTTTTGTAAAGAATTTAATTGCTTTTGGTGATACTTTATCTGCAATTGGTTCAACATATGACATAAACCAAACACCAAGTATTATTGGTAAAACACTTGAGCTATATGATGCTAAAGAAATTGGTAATCCAAATACTGATATAGATGTTCCTGCTTCTTTTGCTGTATTTACCATTGTAACAAATGTTGGATGAAGCAACATTCCTCCAAGCATCATTGCTAAGTACTGGTTGCATTTAAACTTCTTAGCTGCTGAATTTGCAAGAAGTAAAGGTAAGAAATAGAATGCAGCATCTGCCATAAAATTTATAACTTGATAACTTTGAGAATCCGTAGATACTAATTTAAATGCAGTTAATAATGCAAGAACTGCCTTCATCATACCTGCTGCCGTTATTGCTGGTAATATAGGTGTAAATATACCTGTTATTGTATCTATTACCTTTGCAATAGGTTTACGATCATCAACTTCATTAGATCCATTGCTATTTCCATTTTCAATATTGCTAATTTTGATAATTTCTTTGTAAACATTATTTACATCATTTCCTATTATTACTTGATATTGACCGCCTTTATCAACAACTCCCATGACTCCTTGAGTGTTTTTAAGAGCATCTGTATTTGCCTTCGATGTGTCCTTTAAGTTAAATCTTAATCTTGTTGCACAATGTGTTAAATTTGATACGTTTTTTTCTCCGCCTACTTTTTCTAATATTGACTTAGCTAAATTTTCATAATTCATAGCTTAATTCCTCACTTTCAAAATTTAAATTATTTAAGTTTTGAAGAATTAAGGTTTTGCCTGATCAAGTCAGTTACAATCCTATGAAACTTCCGGTTAACAAATTAATTTTCCTGCTATCTCCTCCGAACATATTTATTTATCAGTATATAATAAAAAACCTAAATTAACTCATAAATATCGTACTAATGAATATAAATAAATCTTGATAATACGCAAGTATAGTATAGTTCATTAGCTAAATTTTAATCATTAATTTAGGTTTTGCCTGATCGAATCAGTTACAATCCTAAGTAAAATTTAAATCTATATTAATTTTTAATAATTCTCTTTTACAACTCTCGCTGTATGTACTATTAAATATAGTTTTTCTTCTTTTGTTAATTCATTATTAAATTTTTGTTTTATAAATCCTTCTATTTTTCTTGTGCACTCATATGATTTTGGATATTTATTCTTAATCATTTCAAATAACTCATTATCATTATCTTCATAGTATTTTCCATTAACTAATCTTTGTGCAAAGAATTTTAAATGAGTAATAAATCTATAATAATTAATTGATTCTTCGTCAAAATCAATATTAAAATGATATTTTACAATTTTGAGAATTTCATTAATTAAATTTATAATATCAACTATTTGAGGCATATCTTGACTTAATTCACCATTTAAAATATGAAGTGCTATTGATGCTGCTTCATCTTCTGGCAACTCTATATCCACTTTACTTTTTATGATTTCCAATGCCTTAAGTCCAATTTCAAATTCTGATTTATGAAGTCTTTTTATATCCCAAAGCATTACATTTTTCATTTCTAAATTATTTTTATATCTGTTTATAGAAAAGCTTATATGATCAGTAAGTGTTAAATATATATTTTCATTTAGTTTTGTTCCTAATTTTTCTTCTGCATATTTAATTACTTCTTCAGCAATTTCTAGATTTTCTACAGGGATATCATTTACTAATGCAATTAACTTATCATTAATGCTTTTATTCCTTAAAACAAATACCTTGTCTACTTTTTCCTTATCAACTTCATCACCCTTCTTCTTTTGAAAGGCTATTCCCCTACCCATAACAACTGATTCTTCATTGTTTTCATTTATAATTGTAATAACATTATTATTTAACACTTTGTTTATTAGCATATCTCTAATCTCCTTCATCTTAATTTTTTATTAGAAATATTTATCTTCTATAAAAAATAATCTCATTATATATTTAGCTTATTAATAAGATTTATTCTATTTTCGTATAAAAAAACCCAAATCAATATCAAATGGTTATAGTTTCTCCACTATAACAAATTTGGTATCAATTTAGGTTTTGCCTGCTTTCCAGTAACAATCCGTAAATGGATCCGTATTTAATATGGTTATATTCTAATACAATGTGTAAACATTGTCAACACATTTTACATATTAAATTACCACAAAAATATTACATATTCCGAGTTTTTTTAATATCAATTTATAAGAATTACTAATATTATTCTACTAACTAAGATTGCTTATAACATTCTAGGGATGACAGTCACTATTTTTTCAAGCAATCATTAGGATTTAATTTTATATTTTCCCATCTTCCATTGCTATTTTGAACATATTGAGCTACTTCAATATCATAATCATTAGTTAGGGTATAAAATTGTATTTTATAGTTTTTATTGTCATTTCCCAGGAAATATATATTTTTAACATATCCATCAACTTCTGTTTTGCCCATCTTCTTAATAAACTTACACCAGTTTCCATATTCTATTTCAACTTTTGCAGTTGCATCATATACCCATCCATGATATGGTGCACAAAGATAATTTTCAGGAGTAATATTAATATCTGACATTTTATATTCATTTTCAATTTTTCGCATTTCTATAAATCCATAATAATAAACAAAACTTGCTACATTGTTTTCTAAAGCTTGCATTGCTTCGATTTCATAAAAATATTTTAAATTTTTATTATCACTTTGAACTTCTTTATACTTAATTAAACTAATATGAAATATATTATAAAAGGAATCTTTATACTCACTAAAACTTACCTTTTTCTTATATTCATCATCAAAAAAATTATAAGCTATTGGATAAGGTCTATCACCATTACCTATAGAACCACACCCTAAGTATTTATTATCCACAGGATTAGCTGCTTCCCTTAAAAGAGAAAAATAATTTAAAATAGTATCTTCTGGGCTCCTTATATACTTGCTTGTTATTGATATATCTTTTACTTCTTTATCATAAAAATCATCCATAAGTTCAATAGCCTCTTTATTATTGTTTAACACTGGAAGCTTTGATGGTCTAAAATATTTTTCATTATTTATTGTTGTCATTACTTCTTTTTCGTGTTGTTCTTCTAATTCTTCATTTATAACAAATGCTCCTGCAATAAAATCTTTTCTATTATTTAGTGCTATGTATTTATAAAATATAAGTCCAATACAAAATAAAGCTAATAAACATAGTAATAAACAACCTTTTCTCTTTCTAATATAAATTACCATTAAAAACTCTCCATTTAATAAATATCTATTATAATGTTTATTCCAAATAAGTTTGAAAATTACTTAATTTATTGCGAAAGTAAAAGACGACGTAGTATCAGAAATATATTTAATGTGAAATTTATTCAATTTTAAGTAAGCTTTATTACCTTGAAAAAGTTAATCTCTTATTTTTACAAAGGGGGTCGCGAAACGCGACCCCCTTTATGCTTATATATTAATTTTTTCTAAATGGTATCACAAAACGTTATATCCTTTAAGTTATTTATTTTATTTACTTAAAGTAATTTTTAAATATAATTTTTTATCTATTATTTACATATGCATAAAACTAAATATTTTTAATATTATTTGTAAAAAAGGAAGCTCTAATTTATTTCGAGCTTCCTTTTTATCAACTGCACTAGAATTTATTTTTATACATCTCTTTGATTGTCATAATGTAATTTGTAAGCTTTTATTAAGTTAAAGAATTTTCCTCTTCAGCAACTTTGTTTAGAGCTCGTAAAAATATTTCTGTTGGTTGAGCTCCTGATACTGTAAACTTTTCATTGAATATAAAGAATGGTACTGCATTTATTCCATAACGTCCTGCCAGTTCTTCATCGCCTCTTACTAAATCACTATATTTATTACTATTTAATACATTTATTGCTTCTTCTTTATTTAATCCAACACTCTCTGATATTTCAGCCAATGTATTAAAATCACTTACGTTTTTAGAATCTGTAAAATATGCTTTAAATAAAGCTTCTGTCATTTCCTCCATCTTACCATATTCTTTTGCAAAATGAATCATTCTATGAGCATCAAAAGAGTTTGTAGGTATTAAAGTATCAAAATTGTATTCTAATCCTAATTCTTTTGCTTGTCTTACTATATTATCATTATTTAACTTAGCCTCCTCATAAGTAATCCCATACTTACTAGCAATAAGTTCATGTATATTTTTATCATTGTGCTTTTCTGCACCAGGATTTAATTCAAAACTACGATATATAACTTCTACATCTTCCTTTTTCTCAAAGTTTTCTAAAGCTGCTTCAAATTTGCGTTTTCCTATATAACAAAATGGACAAAATATATCTGACCAAATTTCAACTTTCACTTCTCTTCCTCCTTACTGTATAGATATTTTAATTGATTATTTGTATATTTTTAATTATCTCCAAATTATTTCTGCATTTTTCCTTGGGGTAGTTCTTAAATACTTTATATTAGGATATCCAATAACCATACAAGTTACAATTTGTTTACTTTCATCTAAACCTAAATAATCCATTATCTTTTTATTTCCTTGTGCCGCTCTAATAAAGAAACCACTAAAGAATGTTCCAAGTCCTAATGCATTAGTCATAAGTTCCATATTTGAAGATGCAAGCGCTCCATCTACTTGTGAATTAGATACTACAAGTACTACTGCTGGGGCATTAAAGAATAATCTATCCCCTTTTTTCGGATCAACTTTACAATCTTCATACATTTGTACCCACATCTCTGCATAATTTTTAAGCTTCATAGTTTCTTCTGTTAAATTATTAAGTATCCCTTTCCCCATTTGATTTAAACTTTCTAAAGCCATTTCTCTTAATTTATCAATTCCATCTTTTATAACTATATAAGATACACCTTGACTATTGCTTCCTGTTTGAGTAAATCTACCTGCTTCAATAATTTTTAGAAGTTTTTCATTTTCTACATCTTTATTTTTAAAATTTCTTATACTTCTTCTATACTTGATAAAATTAAGTAAATTATCTTCATCTATTTCAAACTCTTCTTTATTATAGTCTTTCACGTCATCCATATTATATTCATCTGTTGATACTGCATTTTTAGGACAAACTGCTATGCAATGACCGCATTTAAAACATGCAATATTATTTATATTAGCTTTCCCATCAACTAGGTTTATATCTCTTACTATGCAATCATTAATACATAAACTACATCCAATACATTTTTCTTTATCTACTTTCATCATAATATATTCCCCCATTTTCTTTTGACATAACTATAAATAAATTTTATAATTATTTATCATATTAAATTAAATCCAAAATTTTATATTGTGATTATATCATTATAAAATAACATATGTCTAATTGATAATTTTCATAAAACTATAACTAATAGTTATAGTTTTTATATGATTACTATAACCTTAAAAAGTACTATACTTTTGCTACATTAATTTTCTTTTATAATTCCATTAGCTAATAAGTTTTTAAACTGCCTTGTAAATTTAAATTAGATTAACTAATCTTATAAATATAATCATATACTTTATCTTAAGGAGAATAAAATGAACTTACAACAACTAGAATACTTTAAAATAATTGCTGAAGTCGAAAATTTTACAACTGCATCTAATTTATTATCAGTAAGCCAGCCTGCATTAAGTAAGGCAATTTCAAAACTCGAGGAAGAATTGGGAGTTCCTTTATTCGAAAAAAGTGGACGTAACATTAAACTAACAAGGTTTGGAAAAATGTTTTTATCTCATACAAAAACTGCATTACTTGAAATAAATAAAGGTATAAAAGAATTAAAAGAAATAACTAATTCTAATACTGATAGTATTTCTATATCTTCTACATCTAGTGTAGGTACATATTTTATGCCTTTTATAATAAGTAATTTTTTAAATGAAAATCCAAATACTAAATTTCAATTTAATCATGAATCAGTAAAAAATATAATATGTGATTTGAAATCTGGAAAAATAGATTTAGGATTTTATGAGTGTCTAGAACATTCTAATATACCTTCTGAAATTGAATCAATTGCTATAAGAAGTGAAGAATATGTTTTAATAGTTCCTAAAAAACATCATCTTTCAAATAAATCCGAAGTATCTTTAAAAGAATTAGAAAATGAATCCTTTGTTGCTTTTTGCATAGATAGTAAAGATAAGATGATTTCATACTCTGAATTCTTAGGTTATATTCCTAAAATATCAATAAGACCTAGTGAAGCAAGTATGCTAGAAGGTTTAGTTGCGGCAGGCGCTGGAATATCAATAGTTCCAAACACACCAATTATCAACACAAATTCTGTTTCTATCTTGAAGATAAAAGAAAAAATTAAAGATAAAACTATTTATATGGGATGGCTTAAAGATGCTTATATGTCCCCTATAGCAAAAATATTTAAAGAATTTGTTATTTCATCTATTTAATTCATATAAATATTAAAATAAAGTAGTCTATGCTTTCATTAATTATAGACTACTTTTCTTACTAATTATTCAATTGTATGTCCTGTATTTTCTATACAAGCTCTTATTCCTTGTTGTGTAGCTGGTTTATTGTACATAACTTCAACAGAACCTCTTGCCATATCAACACAAACTTGATTAACACCTTCAACTTTTTCTAATGAATTTTTTAGTTGCGTTTTCATATTTTCATTAGCTATTCCATTAATCTTGCAATGTAATCTTTCCATACTATATCTCCTTTCAAAATTGATACAGATATAGTATGTTAAAATATATTAGTATATATTCTATAACTCTTAACAATTAATATTTAACTATAGCTTATACATTATTTTATTTAATATTATTAGAAACAAAGTTTATCTAGATAATACTATTGTATATCCAAATTTTCTAATACCACTTTTTATATTCTTTATTCTATACTTCTTATCCTATTTAAATCAGAACTACATAATACTTCCATATTCTCAAATATCTTTTCTTTAGACCAGTTCCACCACTTTAATTCTAAAAGATATTCTATTAACTCATCATCAAATCTTTTCTTTATAAATGTAGCAGGATTTCCTCCTACAATACTATATGAGTCAACATTTTTTGCAACAACTGAATTAGCTGCTATAATAGCCCCATCTCCAATTTTGACACCTGGCATTATAGTTACATTTTCTCCTATCCAGACATCATTTCCTACTATAGTATCCCCCTTATAAGGTAAATCTTCTATTGCAGGAGTTGATTTTTCCCATCCATTCCCCATAATATTAAATGGATAAGTAGTTACACTATTCATTCTATGATTTGCACCATTCATAATAAATTCTACCCCACTTGCAATAGCACAAAATTTCCCTATAACTAACTTATCACCAATAAACTCATAATGATGAGTTACATGCTTTTCAAAGTCTTCTCCTGAGAAATACGAATAATCTCCAACTTCAATATTAGGATTTTTTATAGTGTTTTTTATAAAACATACAGTTTTAATATTTTCATTTGGATATATATCATTTGGATTAGGTCCTAAATTTTTAGACATAAAAAAACCTCCTTTTAAATATTCACTTCTTTGCTTAGTATTACATAAATTATATAATATTGATTTCATATGGTAAATATGAATTATTATAGAATTATACTTATTATTTTATAATCGACCCAATTATTGGTATAATGATGAATAATTTAAGAATATAAAATGAAAGGAGTACTTAATAATGAATTTGAGGGAGATAAAATTAACTCTTTTCTTAATGATTTAACAAAAGAATATAAAAAACTTAATTATGCTTCTTATAAACCTTCTAGTATTCAGCTACAATATAATCCAGGTTCTAAAAAATATAGAGATCCAGAGATTATATTATCTATATTAAATAAACTTATTGATTTTTCTATTATGAATAACTTTATTACTGGATGTAGCTCTTGTGGAGAAAATACGGAAGTATCAGCATTTTTACTAGGTAATACTGTTATTCCTTGCTGTAAGAATTGTCAATTTGAAATCAAAAATGCTATCAGTGAAAATCAAAATAATCTTCAAAATGTAAGAAACAATATAGTTGGTGGAATAGTAGGTGGATTTATAGGTGCCCTACTTGGATCTTTAGTTTGGATATTAATATACCAAATGAATTATATAGCAGCAATTGCTGGACTAGCTATTGCTATATGTTGTATTAAAGGATATCAATTGCTAGGTGGAAAACTTAATATAACAGGAGTTATTATTACTTCTATAATCACTATAATTATGGTTTATTTAGCTAATCATATTTCATTAGCTATAGATATTTACTCAGAATTTAAAAGCTATTATGAAATAACATTCTTTGATGCATTAAGATCTGTTCCAGATTTCTTATTAGAACCTTCAATTAGAAGTGAGTTTATGAAAAATTTACTCATTGGTTATCTTTTAACATTTATTGGATCTGCATCATATATTAAAAAGTCCTATAAAGATGCAAATTTTAAAATAAATGCTGAGGAAATCGAATTATAGAAAACTAAAATAAAGTAAGTCAAATTTATTATTTTTCATATATTAATATTGTTATTACTTTTTTAATTAGGTGATTAAAATTAAATTGTACGATGGAATAAATATAGATGAATTACAATTACTTGGTAGTGGAACTCAAGGAAAAGTATATAAAATAGATTCAAAAAAATGTATTAAAATATTTAAAAAGAAACAATCTTGTAAGGATGAAATCCACACTTTACTTATGGCTCAAACAAATTCACATTTTCCTAAGATTTATTCATATGGTGATAAACATATTGTAAGAGAATATATAGATGGGATTGAATTAGATAAATATTTGTCATCACATTGTCTCACTCTAGATATATCAAATAAAATTATCGAACTTTATGAAGCCATGTATTCTATAGGATATGCACGATTAGATTCAGCTTTATTTCATATATTTTTAACACCTTTAAATGATATTAAACTTATTGATACTGCAAAGGCTATGAAGGAAAAACGTTTATATCCTAGTTTAATCATTAAAGGGTTATATGATCTTGGATATAAAGATGAATTTCTAAGTTTTGTTAAAACTGAAAGACCCGAAATTTATGCTAGATGGTTAAAATATTGTAAGTAAATCATTTATTTTTTAAGGAGAAAAAAATGAGATTTATAGTTTTTGGTGATTCAAAAGGGAAAGAAAATGGCATAAATAAAAAAGTACTCAATTTAATAATGAAAGAAACTTGTAAATTAGATCCTAAACCTGAATTTATAGTGATGTGTGGAGATACTGTTGCAGGTAATCCTAAAGAAGAATTATTAAAATTACAATTAATTGACTTTAAAAATATTATTGAAAAATATCATCCTGGGAAACCACTGATTCCTGTAATTGGGAACCATGAAGTAAATATAACTCCAGAGGATTATAAACTTGAAAAAGCTTTTAGTGAGTTTTATGATAATTCAATTCCTACTGATACTACTCTTGATGGTTACAATAAAACAGTTTATTACGTAGACTTTGAGGATACTAGGCTTATAGTACTTAATTCATTTCATTATGGAGAAATTCATAAAATTAGCCAAGCTCAGCTTGATTGGTTAGAGAAAATTTCATATGACTGTTATAAAAACAAACTTCTTTTTGTTCATTCTCCAGCATTTCCAACTGGTGCTCATCTAGGTCATTGCCTTGATTTGTATCCTACTGACAGAGATAACTTTTTAAATATAGTAGAGAAATGTAATATTGATATAATTTTTTGTGGCCATGAGCATAACTATTCAAGAAGGATGATAAATTCATCTTCAAAAAGAGAGTACATTTATCAAGTAATTACAGGTGGTGGCGGTGAAAAGCTTCGTGATAAGTATAAAAGCAAATCCGGTGTTGTTGTTCCCCCAATTGCTGTATATCATTTTTTACTTATAGATATAGATAAAGAATACATTAAGGTAAGTGCAATAACATCTAAAGGTAAAAAAATAGATGATTTTAAAATAGCAATAAGATAGGCTGTTTGATTTCAACAGCCTATCTTATTCTATTCTTATGTAATTTATTATGAATTCTTCATTATTACACTTTCAACTACATTTGCTGCAGTTTCACAAGCATCACAACATCTTTCAAAATATTTAAAAGTGTCTGTCCATGTCATTAATTCTATAGAATCTTTTGAAGTAGTATAAAGATTTCTTATACTCATAATATATAACTTATCTCCTTCTTCTTCTAATCCATTTATATTTACTATTAATTTTTGTATTTCTTGTGACTTTTTATAGTTACGGAATTCTTTCATTAATCCTTTTAACTCATTACAATGTTTTATTATTACATTAGCAAAATCTAAGGCTTCTTTTCTCATAGAAGTAATATTAAACATATATATTCTTGTTAAAATATCTTCTATAGCATCTGTTACATTATCAATTTCATGAGCTAACTCTGCAATATCTCCTCTTTCGATAGGTGTAATAAATTCTTTAAGTAATTTATTCATCATATCATGTTTTTTTAAGTCTGCTGCATGTTCAATCTTATGCATTTCACTTATTTTATTTTCTATTTCATTTACATCAAAGTTTAATAAAGTATCATGAAGTAAATTTGCTGCACTGCATGAATAATCTACTAACTCAGATAACATTTCAAAATAATCATTTCCTTTTTTACTTCCCATTTTTAATCCTACTCCTTTGTAGTTTATATTTTATTAAAAAATCCAAATGAAAAACTTCGCCATTAAAAATCCGATAATACCACAGCCTGGGAAGGTAAGAATCCATGTCCAAACCATTTCTTTAACAACTCCCCAGTTTACAGAACTTAATCTTTTTGCTGCACCAACTCCCATTATAGAAGTTGTTTTAGTATGAGTTGTACTTACAGGAATTCCTGTTACTGAAGAAATAAGAAGACATCCAGCTGCAGCTAAATCTGCTGAAAATCCTTGGTATTGATCCAACTTAACCATGTCCATACCAACCGCTTTTATAATTTTATATCCTCCTATAGAAGTACCTAAAGCCATAACTAAAGAACAAATTACCATTAGCCATACTGGAATAACAAAGTTTTCAACAGCGCCTTGTCCATTTGCTAAGAATATTCCAAGCATGAATACTCCCATAAACTTTTGACCATCTTGAGCTCCATGCATAAATGCCATTGCTGCTCCTCCGCCAATTTGAGAATATTTAAAGAAACCACTTGTCTTTCTACGATCAAAGCCTTTAAAAATCAATTCTGTAATCTTAACAGTTATCCATCCCATTACAAAACCTAACCCTGTAGAAAGTACTAGTCCATAAATTACCTTCATCCACTCTCCACCGTTAATACCACCAAGTCCACCTTGAAGCGCAATTGCTGCTCCTGATATACCAGCAATTAGTGCATGGCTTTCACTTGTAGGAATTCCAAAATACCAAGCTGCAGTTGCCCATACAACAATTGCAAATAATGAAGCACATAAAGCAACTAAAGCATCACCAGAATCTCCTCCAAAGTCCACCATATTATAAATGGTCATTGCTACATTAGCATTTACCATAGTCATTACAAAAACTCCTAGAAAATTAAAAACCGCTGCCATTAATATTGCGGCACGAGGACCTATTGCTCTCGTAGATACACATGTTGCAATAGCATTAGGTGCATCTGTCCATCCATTTACTAAAATTACACCTAAGGTTAAAATTACTGTTATTAATAATGCCGGATTATCTACTATTTGTCCTATAAATTCAAAGAAAGAAATAGTCATGAAATATCCCCTTTCATTTTTACGTTAATTTTCAGTTAATATATGGCATAAAACCTACTTTTTATATCATAATAAATATATTTACTATTATTATTTTCATTATCATGATAATATTGTTCACAAAATTTTTACAATGTGATTATATAATATTTAATCTTAAAAATACAAGCAAAATACACAGTTTATACCGTTAAATTCTTGTTAAATAGCAAAGCATGTAATAATAACAGTTTTAGAAGATTAAATTAACAATGTTAAATCCTTGTTAAATACCAACTTAAAATCAACTTTTTCATCAATAGTATATGTTTTAAACTAAATTTTCATAAGTGATTCTCTTATATTTTTTCTGTATATTCCACCATGATAGCATATTATTTTTTCTATATCATAATTTAATAACTTAATTATAGAATTTCTAGCTTTCTCCATATCTAATGTATACTGAGGGTTTGCAATTACTAATTTATTATCCTCTATAACTAAAGCATCTCCTGCTATTAGCGTTTTACTTTCTTTTAGATATATAGATATATGTCCTGGCATATGTCCTGGAGTTTCAATTATCTCCATTCCTCCGCACCATTCAAGCTTTTCTTTATCTTTTAACACTGTATCAACTTTAACATTTTCTATGGATTCGAGCATATGTTGAAAATTTCTTGCCTCCTCTTTATCCTCTTCTGGAATAGTATCATATATAAATTCTGCTTGCTTTAACCTTAAGGATTTTTCTTCTCCACTTATATATCTTGATTCTATATATGATGATAATACTTCTATATTAGGATATTTCCTCTTAAAATCTGCTAGTGATCCCATATGATCATAATCGTGATGAGTTATAATTATTTTTGTCAGTTTATTTAATTCAATTTCTTTTTTTCTAGCACACTCTTCTATTAGCGGTAAAAAGTTTTGATATCCACAATCAATTAATATCATATTGTTATTATCACTTAATATTACAGGAAAAATTGTATTAACCGTGCCTCCATACTCAAAGTTAACATCCAATACTGTTACTATATTCATCTTTATTCCCCTTTCAATATACCTTTATAACTTTACTTTATTTATAGATAAATATAATATAATCAAAATATGCTTTTAATTATATTATTAAAAAAGTAATATATTTTATTCATACCAATACCTTATACGAATAATATCATTTAATAAATTTATGTAACAAGTTTAAAAACACTTCTGAACAAATTTTGATAAAAAAATAATACCTATATAAAAATCATATAGGTATTATTTTCAAAATTCATATTATATCTTTTTGTTGTCTAATTATTCTTCTAATACTACTTTCAGTAAGATAGTAACATTTAGTAAGCTCATTAATAGTCATTCCTTCACTATACTTACTGTAAATTTCTCTATTTCTTTGTTTTAACTCATCCTTTAGTCCACTTTGAGTGCCCCAGGATTTTCTTTTTTCAAACTTTGTAGGAATATATAGATATCCTCCATCTACATATTCTTGAATTATTTTAATAATCTCCTCTGGCAATATATCTTGTGCTTTTTTATACTTCATATTAGTTGCTCCTATCTACTACTTAATTCATAAATAAAAAGCAAAGACTGCACAAAACATTCAAACCGCATTTATATTCCTAATACGGCTCTAAACAAAATTGTAATAATAGCTTACAGTCCTTGCTTAGAGCCTAATCTAACAACTAATTCTACTCTAATACACATCAAAATTCTCCCCTTATTTAATAATATAATACTATTTTAACATAAATCTAAATTAATATCTTTGAATTTTATTTCCATATACCACTATCCCTATAATAATTAATGCCTTGATTACTAAGTCTTTCGCCTTGTTTCTCCAACCTAATTTTATATTCATCCCAATTTCTAAGTTCTTTAGGAGTCCAACCAATTTCAGCGTAACCTAGTAATCTTGGATATATCATAAAATCCATTTGCTCTACAGTTGAAATAGTTTCTGTCCATAATGGAGCTTCTAACCCTAAAATCAAATCCCTAGGAGCATATTCTGTAGGATCCCATTTATATGCAGTTTCTATAGGAATGTATCCTGCCCAATCTAATCCATATGGCGTACTTTCATTATACTTCATATCCAAATAAGCTTTTGATGCTATCGAAATTATCATCTTCATCTTTTTTTCTCTAGCTGCTTCATTTGAATCCTTCCAATTTTGTAACACTACACTTGAATTTATTTCTGGGGCAGTATCTATTGGATCCCATCCTATTGGCGTTTTCCCATAACCTTCAACTATCTTAGCTACTCTTCCCACAAAATAATCATAATCGGCTTTTTTAGTACTTTCAGCTTCATCTCCTCCTATATGAAAATATTTTGAAGGTGATATTTCTGAGATTTCTTTGATAACATCACTAATAAATTCATATGTTTTTTCACTATGTGTCATGAAAGAGCTAAAGCCAACATCTGTTCCTGTATATAATGGTTTTCTTTTTCCATCTGGATTTAAGAATCCATAAGAAGCTAATGCTGCATTACTATGACCTGGCATATCAACTTCCGGAATTATTTCTATATATCTATCAGCTGCATATTTAACTATACTTTTAAACTGATCTTGTGTATAGTATCCTCCTGGTCCACCACCAACTTCTGTACTTCCTCCTATAAGAGTTAAATCTGGATATTTCTTTATTTCAATACGCCATCCTTGATCATCAGTAAGATGTAAATGTACTCTATTTATTTTATACTGTGCCGCATAATCTATTTGACGTTTAATTTCATCCTCCGTAAAAAAATGCCTAGCAACATCTATCATTAACCCTCTATATTGATATTCAGGCTTATCATTTATTGTAGAAACAGGAATACTCCACTCAACATTAGTAACTAATGTACTTTTTACAATATCTGTAGGTAATAACTGTTTTAATGTTTGAACACCTCTAAAAACACCTTCTGGCTTATATGCTATTATCTTAACATTTTCAGAAGTAGTTATCATTTTGTACCCTTCATTTCCTTGAGCTTCTTCTCCTCCAATAGTTGTTAAATAAATGCTTGATACAGCAGGCTTTTCACCCCTTATTATATTCAACTCAAATCCTGTTGAAGGTTTTAATTTTTCTTTTAATAATTCTGCAATTCTGCTAAGCTCCTCTGTTTCTGCTTCATTATTTCCTTTTACATAAATTGAACTATCCTTAGTAAGCAAAAACTTTCCAGTTCCCTTTTCATATCTTAATGGCTTTGGAATAATATCATTATCACTAGTTTCTTCTACAAATACAGATTGTACTTCTTCTTTATCTCTAAAAAGACTTATTGAATAAAATGTTAATATTAAAATAGCTAACATAATTAGAGATAGAGATTTAAAAGATTTATTATGTTTTTTCTTCATTAGTTCACCTTCCCTATATTAGTCATAAGTTTATATTAAATATATATTATCAAATATATATCCTTCATAATTATCTTATAACCTAAATTTAAAAGTATATACCTCATTTTTATAAATTAATTCAGCGCTCCATTATGCATATTAATCTCTTTAATCATGTTTTCTTATATTTCCTTCAAATATTTTTTCTTTTTCTTTTGGTAATTTTCTTTTTGTTAATATATCATAAAATCCAGAAATTATATAACTAACTGTCATAACAGTTATAATTGCTACCATTTCCTCTCCACCAAAGTATTCCAAAGCCATAGCTATAGATGTTATAGGAAGAGAGGTTGCACTACAAAATAGCCCTATCATTCCTAATGCTGTCACAGATGTAAGTGGTAAATTAATAAATTTAGAAACAAAGCTTCCTAAAGTTGCTCCTACAAAAAATGTTGGATTTCCTCTTCCACCTTGGAAAACTGAACCTAATGCGACAGCTGTGAATATAATTTTCCATATAGAATCCATTATACTTACATGACTTTTAAATGATTCATTTATAAAAGACTGACCTAATCCATTATAATTATCTCCAACTATTAAAAATAGAATTATTGTTATAACTCCACCTAAAATAGCTTTTATATATGGATTTTTAGTAAACATATTATAAACCTTACTACTATTATCTAATACTAAATTAAATATAAATCCACCTATTCCAAATATTATACCTAGTAATACTAATTTCATAAGAACTACAAAGCTTAAATCATCTAAAACTAAATTAGGATACTCTACAACCTTACTTCCTACTCTTATTGCTATTTCATTAGATATTACAGCTGTTAAAAAAGCTGGAATTAATGCTTGATAATGAAACCTACCTTTTAATATTAACTCCATTCCTAAGATTGCTCCTGCAAAAGGCACATCATATATTACTCCAAATGCACTCCCAACCCCACATATTACTAATGTTCTTTGTTCATCATCAGATAATTTAAACTTCCTTGCTATAAAATCTCCTAAAGTCCCTCCCATTGCTACTGCTGACCCCTCTTTTCCTGCCGAGCCACCGCAAAATGTAGTTAATAAAGATCCTATAAATACTACAAATGTCATATAAAATGGAATATCCTTAGCCGCTGATTGAACTTCAGATTTAAGCAAATTTTCTCCTGAATATGCATTTCTTTTTGTTTTTAAATACATAAACGTTATTATTAACCCTGCTATAGGCAAAAAGTATATTAAATACTCATGATCCTTTCTGTAATTATTAGCTGCAGATAACATCCTATTAAACAGACCAACTATAATGCCAATAGGTATAGCCATAGCAATGCTTAATATAATCCACTTAAATATTTGCCGTATTAATTTATAATAATCTTGATTTTTTTCAGTATTAACTTGTTCGCTCATCAATATTCTCCTTGTTTCAAATAGTACTAATAAACTTTATTATTTGATATTATGAAAAAATAATTCCTATTAATCACTTATTATAACAACTTTATTCATTTGGCTATTATTCCTTCAATCTTAATATAATTTATATTAATTAAATTCACTATATTATCATAAAATTTGAATGTGATTTCATGTTAATAATATAAATTAATCTTATAAATAAAAAAGTTCAAAGATATTATAATTTTAAAAATATCCTTGAACTCTAAATAATAAATTAATATTTAATTATATAACTACTTTCACCAGGAATATCTACTTCATGGTTTCTTTGGAAATAATCTATTATAAGCTCACTCATATCCATATTTATTTCTTTTACAACTTGAGCATTTTCATAAGCAGGATAAATAGCTGTATTGCTTGCACGATAATTATTTAAAACTATTGTGTAATCTTTATTTAAATCTATTTCTTTTCCATCCTTTTTCATTGAAACAACACGATTTCCGAAATCTTCATTTAAATCTATTTCATAAGTTAAACCTGCAAATGTATCATAATTATAGTTTTGTACCTTCGGTACTAAAAATTCTTTATTAATTTTAATTTCATTATTTTCTAAAACAAAATATGTAGCACTTTTTTCAATAGCTTCTTTAACTTTGCTACCTTTAATTTTAAGAACTTTTAATGTATTTGGATATGGATAATTAATTAGTACGTCTCTAATTGAAACATTTTTCTTAAATCCAATAGCAGTGTCAAATAATGATAAAGCTGAAAAATCTGCATTAGAAACATCTAATTGAACTTCATGTAAGAAGTTTATGAAAGGATGTCCCTTAAGTCTTGCTATAAAGATATCATCTAAGATTATGTCATTTTTAAAATGGCCTATTTCCTTATCTAAATAATCTTGTAACTCCTTATTTATATTCGCAAATCGTTTTTCTAGCTTAGAATCAATTTCATCATTTAATTTTGATACATCTATTAATTCATAATTCATCTCTTTAGTTTCAGTATCTATAACTATCTTAGTAAAATTTTGACCATTATGCATAGGTTGTGTACATACAACTCCATTTATTTTTGTTATAAATGATCTATGTTGATGACCACTTAAAACAATATCTATAGAATCATAGTTTTCTAACAATTCACTTGCTTGGTTCTCCTTTGTTAACTTTTCTGTAGGCGTGTTATTTCCATCTAGACTTTTTTCGAAGCCTCCATGATAACAAGCTATTATAATATCAGATTTTTCTTTTAATTCCTCTTCATATTCTCCATAAACTTTTACCGGATCTAAAAATTCTAAGTTTTTAATATTCTTTTCTTGTTCCCAATTAGGTATAAATGATGTTGTAAAACCTATACATCCTACCTTAAAACCATTAAAATCAAAAATCTTATAAGGCTTACTATCAAATGACAAACCTTTAATATTGGAGTTTATAATTTTATCTGAAACCGTCTTATAAGCAGTATTTAAATAATCTAATCCATAATTAAATTCATGATTACCTAAAGTATACGCATCGTATCCTATATCTTCTAAAAGTTCTGTTATTGGATTAGTCTCTAGATTTTGCTTAGATAAATAATGAGTTAAGGCTGACCCTTGAATTAAATCACCACAATCTATTTTTAAAGATGCATCATAGTTCTTTTCATCCTTTAAAATATAGGTTCCTATTTTTAATATTCCAAGAGATTTTTCAGTTACATAATTTGTTGGATATACAAATCCATGTAAATCACTTGTTTGATAAATTACTAATTTCATAGTACCTCCTTTATGTGCTTTGCACAATGTAAAATGAATAATGTATAATATAAAATTAAAGAAAAAACTCCTTACGGAGCTTTCAAAATTTGGAGCTGCCATAAAGCAGCTCCTGTTATATTATTCCCAAATTGAATTTAAAGTTGTTTTAAATTCTTCTAATTTTTTAGTCACATCTGTTTTAGTATCAGCTAATATCGCTTCTAAAACTGTACCTGCTTCACGGTATGCAGCATCAGCACCAGCTATTACAGGGTTTGTATATAAGTTCTTAGTTGCATCTGCTAATATTGGAGCTATTAAGCTTCCAGAATTTTTATATTCTTCTGATTCAATAGCACTTTGTCTTACTGGCATATATCCAGTTTCTGAAGCCCATTGAATTTGCTTTTCTTTGCTAGTTAAGAATCTAAAAAATTCGTATGCAGCAGTCTTTTGTTCTGGTGTAGCACTTGAGAATACATATAAATCAGTACCTTGTTGTAATGAAGCATTTGTTGGATATGGAGCAGCACCTACTTCAAATTTGTCACCAACACCTTGTTTAACAAAATTTTCACCTGCATTTGAACCAACATACATACCTATAGTTTCATTTCCAAATGGTCCTGATAAATATTTATCTGTTCCAGCAATTCTGAAGTAACCTTCCTTGACACCATCTAAATAGTAATTAACAGCTTTAACTGACGCATCACTTGTAACATCAAAGTTATTATCAAAAGTTTTACCTTCTGATTTTAAGAATGTAGTATAGTAAGTATTTAAAGAATCAAATCCAGCACCTGGAATACCTTTTTTATCTTTAATTTCTTTTGCAACTTTTACAAGTTCATCATAATTTGTTGGAGGTGTTAATTTTAATTCATCAAATAATGTTTTGTTATACCAAATAACTTCTGTTGATTTATTAAATGGCATTCCATATATCTTTCCATCTATCTTAGCTGCTTCTCTAAGGCTTGGTAATATATCATCATAATTATCAAACTTAAGAGTTTCATTTTCTATGTATGGAGTTAAATCTGTAACTAATCCATCTTGTATAGGGTTAAACATCCAATCAGGATATGCTTGAGTTATTGTTGGTAAATCCTTAGGACTTGCAACTGTTGCAGTTATTTTTTGTTGTAAGTCTGGATAACTTGATTGGTTTTGTAAAGTAACCTTAATATTAGGATTTTGTGCAGTAAATTCATCTGTTAATTTTATTAGAGATTTTTCTAAGTCTCCACTCATAGCATGCCAAAATGTTATTTCTACTGGATTTGTTATTTCTGTTACTATTTCTTCATTTTTTGATTCAGCACCTTTAGTAGAACATCCAGTTAATAGTCCTACTGATAGGGCTAATGCTAATAATTTTTTGAACTTCATTTTTCACCCTCCGTTGTTGTTAAATTGTTTGCTTTTTCTCTGGTAATAGCCTATCCCCAAATTCATTATAAAGTTTTTCAGGACGATATGAATGAATTGGAACTAGTAACTTAGGTTTAATTAAGTTAATTATTTCAATTAAATCATAAGGATGAGCATGCCCACTACATGAAACTCTTTCGAATTTAATATTCTTTTCTTCAAATTTGTTTACGAATGGTGCATATGCAGGATCAAATTCACCTAATGGAACTGCATTTGAGTGAATATATATTCCACCTTCTTTTAATTTATCCATATATTTAATTGCAAGTTTATCTAGTTGCCAGAAAAAGCTTCCTTCATCATTTAATAAATCTTCAAAACTAACTTTAAGATTTTCATCCAATCCATAATCTCCATTATCTAATTGATAATAATAAGATTCATATCCAGTTGCTTCCTTTAGTACATAAGAATAATATGCATCTAAAACAACTTTTCTCGAATTGGTTTTTATTATATTTAAAATTCTTTCTATATTAGAAATATAATAATTAAATGTTATTTGTTTGTTAGGATTATTATTAACAATTTCATTTATCTTTTCTATTAGTTCTGGTTCATTTGAAATTTCCTTATCACTAACATCATCATCAAACTCTTGGAAAGAGACACTTACACCTTCTATTAGTAAAACATCACAATTTTCACTTTCCTTACAGAAGTTTAAAGTAGCTTCTTTTCTATATCCATGAAGTCTTATATCTCCTGTATAAGATATTACTAGATCAGGAGTTTCAATCAACAATCCACATGCTCCATATGCATCATGATCAACTGGCATTACTTTAACTTTTATTTTGCCAATTTCTATCACTTCATTTTCTTTAACTCCAATTATATCTCTCGTATTATTTCCTTTATTCTCATGTAGAGGGAAAAGAAAATCATTATTTATATTCAAAGTATTTAATAGAGACTTAGTACCCTCTAATGTATATAAAGGTACTTCTGGATTTAAATAATTTACTATCTTTGAATGATCTAAATGCACATGTGATAAAAATACTGCTGTATTTTTAAAGTTATCTTCTTTTGACTCATAACCTTTTAGTGGAATTTTAGGATCAAACATATTATTTAAATATGGAACTAAATTTTCATCTAATAATTCTTGTAAATTAGTTGGTTGTACTGGTGATTTCGGATCATATTCACTTCCAAAATCGAAGAATATATGACTATCTTCATATGTTATTTCTATTATTGTTCCTCCAATAGTTAAAATACCATTGTGAAACGTAATCTTTGTTTTTTTATCCTTTAACGCCACTCTTAACAACTCCTCTAATGATTTGTTTTCTAAAAATTAAATATAAAATTAAAATAGGAACTATAGCAATTGTTGATGCAGCCATTTGTAAATGAACATTTGACCCGCTTTCAGTAGCAAAGGAACTTAATCCATTACTTAACAATCTCATTTCCTTACTATTTGTTACTAGTATTGGCCATAGGAATGAATTCCATCCATTAATAAAGCTTAAGATACCCATTGTAAATAATGCTGGTTTTGCTAAAGGAATTAAAATTCTATTAACAAATTCCAAATCACTACATCCATCAACCTTTGCAGCTTTATAGTAGGAAATTGGGATACTTGTTAAATATTCTTTTAAATAAAATATGTAAAACACACTTGCTAAAGATGGAAGTATTAGTGCTGTATATGTATCTAATAATCCTAGCTGTGCAATTGTTTGATAATTTGTGAAAACAGTAACTTCATATGGTACCATAAGTAAAGCTGCCATACCAAGTACTAAAGCATTCTTATATTTGAACTCTAATTTTACTAAAGCAAAGCTTGCTAATATTGAAGTTATTATTGTTCCAATTGTTGATACTCCAGCAACTAAAATCGTATTAAAGAAATATCTAACAAAAGGAGCCTGCTCCATTGCTAAAACAAAGTTTCCCCATTGAAACTTCTCTGGAAATAGCGTTGGTGGAATACTAGTTGCCTCTTGATACGTCATTAAACTTGATAAAATCATATATACAAAAGGAAATAGTGTAATCAACGCCATAATAAGAATAAACGTCTTTGATAAAACTAAATTTACTTTTTTCATCACTTCACCTACTTAGATAATCTTTTTAATATACGATTTTGAATTAATGTGAAAATTAAAATTAAACCAAATAAGATAACTGCAGCTGCCATTCCTTGTCCATAACGATTTTCAACATAGAACTTATTGAATATGTAGAATACTGCTGTAGTAGCACTATCTGCAATACCTGCTTTTCCATTGAATATTGCAAAAACTTGTGCATAAACCTTAAATGCATTAATAAAATTAACCATTAATAAAAACGTAATAATTGGTATCATTTGAGGTAATGTTATTCTAAAAAATTGTTCAACCTTTGTTGCTCCAAACATATCTGCTACTTTGTAATAACTTTTGTCAATATTTCTTAAACCTGAAAGTAATATAATTATGTTAAATGCAAGTCCTGACCATATACCAAATATAACTAGTGTTATCATACTCATATTAGGATCATCCAAGAAATTTATTGGTCCAACATTAAAAAATCCTAATATATAGTTTACAAATCCATATTCACCATTTAATAAAAATCTAAAAACTATACCAACGGCAATTACACTCGTTAAATATGGTATAAAGAATATAGTTTCAAAAATATCTTTATGTTTGATTCTTTCATAAACTGTAATTGCAATAAACATTGAAATAATTAATCCCACAGGCACAACCACAAAGGCAAAAATAGCTGTATTACCTACTGCAGTGTGAAACTTTGGATCTTTTAAAACAACCCCATAATTCTTAAATCCATTGAATGCTAAATTATTTAAAGTTCCCTTTTGAAAAGACATAATAAATGTTTTGATTAATGGTAATACATTAAATATCCCAATTACTATTAAAGCAGGTAAAAGAAATAACCATGCTTGTGGTGAATTTTCTGCTCTATACTTTAACTTTCTCATTAGTACACTCTAACTCCATTCTCTTGGAATATGTAGATTCCATTATAGTCAATATCAAGTCCTAATTCATCACCTTCAAGTACTTTATTGCTTATATCAGTAATTGATTTTGCATTTATATCATTAACATTGAAGTTTACTATACAGTCTTTTCCTATTAATTCAATAGATTCAACTTTAACTTTAAATAATGGATTTTTACTTATTTCAAAATATTCTGGTCTAATTCCTACAAAATACTTATTTTCATTTAAATCTTGCTTAAATCTATCTTTATTTAATAAATTTAAATCAATATTGAAATCCTTTGTTTTTAATAGATTTCCTTCTTTTTCAACTTCAAATATATTGATTATAGGATTTCCCATAAACTTAGCTACAAATAGATTTGCAGGTTCTAAGTATAAATTTTGAGGTATATCAAATTGTTGAACAACACCTTCATTCATTAATACTATCCTATCACTTATAGATAAAGCTTCTTCTTGATCGTGAGTAACAAAAATAGTAGTAATACCAATTTCTTTTACAAGTCTTCTTATTTCTTCTCTTATTTTTAATCTTAATCTTGCATCTAAATTACTTAAAGGCTCGTCTAATAATAATATTTTAGGATTTTGAACTAATGCTCTTGTTATAGCAACTCTTTGTTGTTGCCCCCCTGACATTTCCCCTGGCTTTTTATTAGCTAACTCTTCAATACTTGTAATTTTCATATACTTTTTAGCTATTTCAAGTGCCTCACTTTTTGGCTTTTTCTTCTTTCCAACTGTAAGAGGGAACATAACATTTTCTAAAACTGTCATGTGTGGATATAGCGCATAATTTTGAAATACTAAACCAATATTTCTATCTTTAGGATGCTTTCCAATTATAGATTCATTGTCAAATCTTATATCTCCACTGGTAGGATCTAAAAGTCCTGCAAGTAGATTAAGTATAGTTGTTTTTCCGCAACCACTAGGTCCTAATAGGCAAACAAGTTCACCCTCGTTAATCTCAAGATTGATGCTTTTTAAAGCTTCATAACCATTGTTATAAACTTTTTTAAGTTTTTCAATATGTATCATGTTTCACCTCTAGTGTTTATTTTTTATGTTTAATCTCTAAGTTTTAATACAAATATAATATACTAAATTTATTATATTAATACAATATTTATTCGTATTTTTAACTTTTAATAAATAAAATTTTAACATTTATTAATGTTTTTTTAGAATTATTTTAATTAAATATAATATTTCTAGAAAAACCGGTAAATATATTTACAATTAGAAATTTAATTTAACATATTAATAAATATATCCGAATGTTTCTCTTATAATAGATTTATTTGTTTAATCTCAACTTCTTTTATTTCATTTATAAATTTGTAAAATAAATATCTTTCTACATCATATAATCTCCTAAAAATAATTAAATATAATACCCATAATGAAAATTAATAATTATTTTATAAATTGACCTCGTTCAAGCATATTTTACTAATTTAGTTTTTTCCTTTTTATAAAGCATAATTATGGTTGGATGTTGATTTTAACATAGAATCATAACAAAATTTAAGTTATGACAACTTTGAATATATTTAAATAAAGAAAAGGAGCTGTTGCAAAAGTATTTATCCACTGGAAAATATAGATATACTTTCTAGTGAGCTCCGAATATTATGTTAATTTTAAAAGAAAAAAAACAGATATTTCACGAACTATACATTGTGAAATATCTGGTTTCATTTTATTATTTAGTGATTTATTGAAGAGCTATTTACAATATTTGTTTTTAAAACAGCCTTTTTTCTTTATTTAATCTCTCTACTTAAGCTTGCAGTGCTTTATAAAAATCCCCACTTTTATTTATCATTCCATGAATTTCAGAAAAAGGAATTTTGAATGTTATAAATCCAGCTGAATATGGTCCAATCTCATAAGGTGGAAAATAAATATATAAATTACTACTATCAACATAAAAATCTTGGTCTTCTTTTATCCCTTTAAATTGATCTTTAAATACATATTCATATTGTTTATCATTTTGTATCATATTACTAATAATCTTATTTAATTCACCTACCCAATAAACTCCTCCCATAAATAAATCTCCTAATGTGTAAAAATTGCCAGTTAGCAAATTGATAGTTGGAGTTTTTCTATATGGCATTCCATGTGCTGCTCCTAATGGATAGTAATAACCTTCAATTTCTAAAACTAATAAATTATTGTTGAAGTATTTTATCCTGAAATCACCATAATAATCATAATTAAGAACATCATTTTCGGTAATAACTAAGCTATCTTTACTTCCGTTTTCTTCATTAGGATTAAAATAAGACAAAGATCTTAATTTGTTATTAATCTCAATTTCTACATTCTTATCTTTTATTCCTTGTACTTCAGGTATATATATTAAATAACTAATATTAGGTTTATATTTTTCTTTTAGTATACTATAACGATTATCAAGATATATAATATCATTTGATTTATAAATTATTCTACCTGACTTATCTAAATAATATGGTGAATAATCTATATTAGCATAAACTACTTCACTCTTTATTGATAATTCACCACTTCCGCTAACTTTAGGTAGATTTACCTCTCGATTTCCAGATAAATCGATGAAGAAGGTATCTGCTTTATCTGATACATATGCTAATCCATCATTATAATCGCTAACAGCTAAATAAATAAATTCTGTTAATCTATTTCCATTTGTATCTCCTATAGCATATATACTTCTAAGTTTTAAACTCTCATCTCCTATTGGAATACCTAAAGCTACTCTGCCTTCTCCTAGAATCTTAATGTCACTAAAATTAGCTTCATATACATATTTACCAGTTTTATCAATAAGGCCATATGGACCTTGAAAGCTATCTGATTCGCTAACTATTGCTACACCATCTCTAAATCCTTGTGCTGATTTAAATCTTGGTTTAATAATTACTTGTCCAGCAATATTTATATAACCTAGTGGACCTTCAAATGAATTTCCAAATACCATTAATCCATCCCCATATTGTGATATATAGTTATAGGTATAAGTATTTACAACTTGACCATAAGGATTTATTAATCTATATTCATTTTCCTTTAATTTTACTAATGCTACTCCTTCATTAAAGTTATTTGCTTCTAAATATATAGTTGGAATTATATCATATCCTTCTAAATCAATATATCCATATCTATAGCTTCCATTACTATTACTAAAACCAACTATTGCCCTTCCTTCGCTATAGTCACTTATAAAACTATATTTTTTATTGGTTATAATATTCCCCTTTTCATTAATAACTCCCATGTAATCACGATATACCCAAATTGCTCTATTTTCTTTAAATTCTCTAATACTATCAAAAACTGGCTTTAATACAAACTCTCCATTTTTATTAATTACTCCAAATCTTTCTCCTAATCCCACTATAGCTAATCCACTACTATTAAAATCATATGCACTTGAATAAATTGGATCAATAATAAATACTCCTTTACTATTTATATATCCATAAGTTTTTCCTTCTTTTGTATTTCTTAAAGCAGGATATAATTTCTCACTATTTATTCTATTTTTTATTGCAAAACTTTCTACTTTATTATTTTTATTCGAATTCACTTTAATTCTCCTAATAAATCATTCTTTATACAATATATGAATAATTTATAAATAAAGTGGCAATTTATAAAAGAAGTGCATAAAATACATTTATTTTATACACTTCTCTTATTATTAGTCTATCTTTATTAAATTTTCTTACATTAAAACTTTAACTTATAAAGAAGCTTTATATATGTTCAATATATCTTCTGAATTAAGTGGTTTAAAATTACCTATTGTTTTTCTTCTTCTAACTGCTTGATTTGCCATTTCTTCAAGTTTTTCTTCATTTATCCCAACTTCTCTTAATGTAGTAGGTATATCTAATGAAATAAAGAACTCTCTTGTTTTGTCTATAGCTTCTCTAGCCAACTCATATTTTTCTTTACTTCTATCTAAATTCCATACATTAATAGCATATTCAACAAACTTATCTACTGTACTATCATCTAGCACATATTCCATCCAAGCTGGCGTTAATATTGCAAGACCTACACCATGAGTAATATCATAATAAGCACTTAATTCATGTTCCATTGGGTGAACACTCCAATTTGTTTCTTTTCCATAAGTTAAAAGCCCATTTATAGCTAAGCTGGAAGCCCACATAAGATTTGCTCTTGCTTCATAATTTTCAGGTTCATCCATAGCTATTCTGCCATAATTAATGCAAGTTTTTAAAAGAGATTCCGCCATCCTGTTTTGAAGATAAGCCCCTTCTGTATTATTAAAGTACACTTCAAAAATATGACTCATTATATCTGCTGTTCCCGCTGCTGTTTGATTTTTTGGTACAGAAAAAGTATATGTTGGATCTAATATAGAAAACTTAGGAGCCATTTCTGGATTCCCTGTTCCTAACTTCTCATTAGTTTCTAGGTTTGTAATTACTGCTCCTGAATCCATTTCTGAACCTGTTGCAGCAAGAGTTAATATACTTGCTATTGGAATTACACTTTTTATTTTACTTGGATCTACAACTATGTCCCATGCATCACCCTCATAGGTAACTCCTCCTGCAATGACCTTTGCACAGTCAATAGTACTACCACCTCCTACTGCAAGAACTAAATCTATATCATTTTCTCTACAAATATCGATACCCTTTCTTACACTAGTTATTCTTGGATTTGGCTCAATACCTGAAAGTTCAAAAAAACTAATATTATTATCTTTTAAAAGATTAACAACCTTATCATAAAGTCCTATTTTCTTTATACTTCCTCCTCCATATGCTAAAAGCACCTTGCTTCCATATTTTTTTATTTGGTCTGGAAGTATATTTATTTGATCTTTTCCAAAGAAAATTTTAGTCGGAATTGAATAATTAAAATTTATCATATTATGACTCTCCTTTCTGTCTTATATTTTATAATACACCTAATATTCTAATTATTAAATATAATTATATATTTCTAAATAAATTACTTTTTTCTAAAAAATAGATCTATTTTTATGATCTCCTAAAAATAAGCTTTATAAAATTCTAAAATTATATTTAAATAATAAAAAATCCACGATATATTAGTTAATAATATTACCTCGTGGATTTTTTATTATTTATCATATTCTATTTTTTATACTTACTACAAAATAAATATACTATTCTAAAAATAAAATTGAGTGTTCAGGTATTCTTAAGTATAAATTAGATTTATTTTTTCTGTTATCCCACTCTTCTTTTTTAACCTTATATACCATTACACTACTATCATTTTTTTCACTAGAATTTTTATTTACAAACATTATATTATATTCAAAAACATTTTCTACTATCTTATTTATTTCACACTCTATAATGTTTTTTTCATTATTTATATTGCCATTATCAAGAATTTCAAAATTATGAGCTCTAATTCCTACATGATTTATATTTCTAGGAACTACTTTTTCTGTTTCAAGCTTTATACCCCACTCTGTAGCATAAATTTTATTTGAAGATATAACTTCACACTTTGAAATATTTTTGCATCCAGTAAGTATTGCTGCTTCTTTTAGCTTTGGCTTTTCAAAAATATCCTTCGTATTTCCAAATAAAATTGAATTCCCCTTATCAATAATAGCAATATTCTCACAAAACTTATAAACTTCATCTCTACTGTGAGTAACCATAAGAACTTCACCATTATATAGCTTTAAAAATTCTAAAACCTCACTTTGAAGCTGCTCTTTTAGGTATGAATCTAAAGCAGAAAATGGTTCATCAAGCATTAATATATCTGGTTTGTATATTATACATCTTGCTATAGCAACTCTTTGCTGCTGCCCCCCAGAAAGTTTACTTGGGTATTTCTTTTCGAGACCTTCTAAATAAAAAGATTTTATAATTTCTTTCACTTTAATTTCTTTTTCTTTTTTAGATTCCTTCAATCCTACTCCAATATTTTCTTCTACAGTCATATTAGGAAATAAAGCATAATTTTGAAATAAGTATCCAATATTTCTTTCTTGAGGTTTTAGGTTAATCTTTTTTTCAGAATCAAATAATACTTTCCCATTAAGTATAATACGCCCTTCATCTGGAGTTTCAATTCCTGCAATGCATTTTAAAGTCATACTTTTTCCGCTTCCTGAAGCTCCTAAAATACCAAGATAATCACCATTTGTTTCAAAAGAAACTTCAAGAGAAAATCCTTTTAATTTTTTCTTTATATTAACAAATAAACTCATTATCTTCTTCCTTACTTTATATATTTTCTTTCTTTAAGAGTAAAATAATTTGTTAAAACAACAACAACAAAAGAAATTATGGTAACAATTAAAACATAATTAGTAGCTGATGCCATATCTCCTGATGCTACATCTGCATAAATTGCTAAAGGCAAGGTTCTTGTTTTATTTGCTATATTTCCTGCAATCATTGCTGTAGCCCCAAACTCCCCAAGACCTCTTGCAAAAGCTAATATTCCACCTGAAGCAACTCCTGGTAATGCAAGAGGCATAATTATACGCCAAAATATTTTTCTTTCTGAAATTCCTAATGTTCTTGCCGCCATTATTAAATTTTGATCAACTTGTTCAAATGCACCTCTTGCCGATCTATACATAAGAGGAAATGCTATAACTACTGAAGCTATTACAGTAGCTGTCCAAGAAAAAACTATTTTTACGCCTAAAAACTCTAGTAAAAACTTACCTATTGGTCTATTTACGCCAAATATAAGTAAAAGAAAGAATCCCATTACTGTAGGTGGTAATACTAATGGCAATGTTAAAATACCATCTAAAATCATTTTTATTTTTTCAGACTTTATTTTTACAATTCCTCTTGCTATAAAAAGTCCCAACAAAAAAGTAAAAACCATAGATACAGTTGCAGTTTTTAAAGAAATTATTATTGGTGATATATCCATTATATTCTCCTATTTATTACCTGAAAATCCGTAAGATTCAAATACTTTTATTGCTTCTTCAGATTGTAAAAACTCAGTAAAGCTTTTGGCTGCTTCTTGATTTTTAGTTGCCTTTACTATTCCTAGCGGATAGATAACTTTAGAAACGCTTCCTTCTGGTGCTTCTAAAACTACTTTCACTTTATCATTTGATGCTGCATCTGTTGAATAAACAATTCCTGAATCAGCACTTGCCTCAGCAACCCAAGTTAAAACCTCTGTGACATTTGTTCCAAGGCTTGCTTTTGAGGACACTTGGTCCCAAATTTTAAGATTTTCAAATAACTGTTTTGCATATTGTCCAGCTGGTACACTTTCTGGATCTCCTATAGCTATTTTATCAGATTTTAATATATCTTCAAAAGTTTTTATATCTTTACTATTCTCTTTTGGAACTATAAGTACAATTTTGTTTTCAAGAAGTTCGACAATAGAACTTTCTTGAATTAAACCCTTTTTATTTAATTCATCCATTTGTTTTGTTGCTGCAGACATAAATACATCTATTTCTGCTCCCTCTTCAATTTGAGTTTGCAACTTTCCTGAGCTATCATAAGTTGCTTGAACCTTAATATTAGGATACTTTTCATTAAACATAGGAATTAACTTATCATCCATACAATTCTTTAAACTTGCTGCTGCTGCAATAGTAATAATTGATTCTTTTTCTTGTGAGTTATTTGTATTATTTGACACATTATTCTTACTACATCCAACTAAAGAAAAAGCTAATAATAGCATACTTAAAATTAATGATATTTTCTTTTTCATTTTACACACTCCTAATTTATGAAATACTATCATTACAATAAATAAAACTGATTTAGTTATGCCAAAACAAACTAAAACAGAACTAAACCTAACAAAACCAAACAATTGTAATTATATTGTAAATACTCTCTAGTGTCAATTAATTTTGATTTTTATATTCATTTTCCTTAAATATTTAAATTTAAACCTTTCAAATATTTTTAATAAATATATTGATATAGAAGTCTATAACCCTTAAATTTATAAACCATTTTCTAATTGTTATATACTAAATAATATGTTAAATTATTTTTATACTAATAGAATGAAAAGGTGAATAAAATGAATGAAGATATCTTATATACGCCAGATGAGATTGCTCAAAAATTAAAAATAACTAAAGGTACTGTATATGAAATGATAAAACGTGGTGATTTAGATGCTCACCGTATGGGGAAGCACCTTCGTATATCTAAATCCCAATTTGAAATTTATCTTTTAAAATCTAAAGGTTATGAAAATAGCTATGAAGCAACTTTAATTTCTGAAGATGACGAAACTTTTGCATTAATTGATTCTGTAAAAATCCAAGTAAGTACTGAATTAGGAGGTAATGTAAGAATTTCTATTCGCCCTGAAGATATTATCTTAAGTAAAGGTACATTTGTAAGTAGTGCAAGAAATGTTCATAAAGGTATTGTAACTGACATTATATTAGATGGTAATAGCGCAAAGGTAGTTTTAGATATTGGGATTCCACTAATAGCATTAATAACTAAAAAATCCTTAAATGAAATGTGTATAGAAAAAGGTACTGAGTTTTATGCTATTTTTAAAACTATGTCTGTAAAAGTTTATAAATAATACTTACTATTTATATTTTAAATTAATAATATCTAAAAACAAATGAAATATTAATTAATAAGAAAACAACAAGCCTAAGAATGCGTTATTTTCACTTCTTAGGCTAATCTTTAAATTTATAAAAGCTTTAATATTTCTGTATTTTTCAAAATATCCTTTAATGCAATATCTTTTAGTGATAGCTTATCTACTCCAAGACATGTTTTAGCTGCATTAACTAATACTCGTATATCATATTGACTAGGGAATACTGGATCAACAACTTTATCGAGCTTCATTAATCCATATACAGCCATCATTGCACTTCTAACAGAATACTCTACAGTAAATACACAATCATTTTCTACTTCTGCATATTGTCCTATAAATCCAAAGTTCTCACTACCATAAGGAATAACCTGAGGCCTATCTCCTTTTACACGAGGCATAAATTGAGAAGTTATATATGGCATCATACTTGGAATTACATTAACAGTGTGTTCAAGGATTTCTGGAATTCTATCCTTTAATCCCATGTGATATAATAACTCTTCAAACATTTCACGGCCTGTACATTCTGAAATTGTTTTATTTATATAATCACCTTTTATATCCATATTTAATGCATATGCCCATAAAACTTTAACATTATCAGGTTGATTAATAAAGTGAGGATGCTTTGGTACAACCCAGCTCATAAACCATTTTGAATCTTTTATTGTTACAAGCCCTCCCATTCCTGGCTTATCTCCAGTTAAATTATATAAATAAGGGAAAACTATATCATCATCTTTTAATGTAATTGTAAATGACAACCATTTAGTTTTATCTATATTACTACAAAATACTTCTGGTCTTCCAAAGTCTTCTGATTTTCTTGAAAGCTTTTGCCATACACTAAAACATCCCTTATCATCTGAAGTATTTAGAGCTGCAGGATTATCCAAATCGCCTCTTGTTGTATTTTCAGTCATTGATCCATTTGTAAATAATACTAAATCATCCCTATTTACTTCTATTTTTTCATAGCAATCATCTTTTATATAATGAATTGCTGTTGCTATCTTCTTATTATTTGAAAAATCAAAATCTATATCTGTAACTTTATATCCTTTATTAAAGCATACATTATTATCCTTTAACCATGTTATTAAAGGAAGAATTAATGAATCATATTGATTATATTCAGTATGCAAAATTCCTTCTAACCTATTCATCCCACCTATTAAATGCATGAATCTTTCCATATAACGTTTTACTTCTACAACACTATGCCATTCTTCAAAGGCAAACATTGAAGCCCAAAAGAACCAAAAGTTTGTTTCAAAAAATGATGGTGAAAAGTATTCATCAATTGTTGTTGCTCCAAGAGCTTCCTCTGTTAACATATGAAGTTTAGCAAGTTCCATAGCATTTTCCTTTGATAAACCTAAACTAGAAAAATCAGTTCTTTCTCCTTGATTATGAACTAAACGACAGTGTGACTCAATAGGTTCTTCAAGATTTAACTCTCTAAACTCATCTAATACACTTCTATTTTTATCCTTTAAGGATGGTATAAAACTAAATAATTCCATGAAACATTCAAAGTGTTCTTCTATTTCCCTTCCACCTCTTGCAGTATATCCTGTAGTTGCAGTTCCAGCTCCATCCATTGAACCTCCATAAACTTTAGATTCCTCTAAAATATGAATATTTTCACCTGGCATATGCGCATCTCTTATTAAAAATGCTGCTGCAGATAATGAAGCTATTCCTCCTCCAATTAAATATGCTTTTCTTACATCAATATTATTAGGTGTAAGAGGATTGATTTTTTGATAATTTCCCATAATTAAACACCTCTTCTTTAAATTCTTTACATTTAATAGATTATTCCTGTAATAAAATTTCTTCAATAAACAGAAAAAGAAGATTGAGAAAATATTGCACATGCTTAATTAACTGTGTAATATTTAGTCAATCTTCTCTAATATATTATTATTTTCTTCTTTTATCATTTCTCATCATCACATAAGAAATGGTCCCTGTCATTATTATTTCTATTCTATCTAAAATACATTGTGGTTCTTCTTTTAAGTTATCCTTAAGCCACAATATAAATTCTCCTACTATAGCTAGTGTATAAAACCTTATAGTTTCATTTTTTATATTTTCATCAATATCCATATCTTTTATAATATCTAGGGTCACACCTTGTAATGCATTATAAAAAATATTATATAAGAACTTCTCTAAATGATCTCGCCCCAAAGAATTAAATGTATTAAGACATATTTTTTTATTGTCTATAGTGTACTGAAGAACTATAGTTATAGCTGTCTTCCACCCATCCAAATTATAATATTGTTCTAATTCCTCTATCACTTCATGTTCATAAATCCACTCAAGTAATTCATAAGTATCATTGAAATGATTATAAAATGTACGTCTTGTAATCCCACATTCATCAGTAACTTCTTTGACTGTAATTTTATTTATAGAATGCTTATTCATTAGTTTCTTTAAGGCATTAGCCAAAGCCATTTCTGTTATTTGTGAATTAGACATGTTCCTCTCCTTTATTATAAAATTATAACTATATCTAAAAAGAAGCATTGTATTTGATTAATAGTTAATCATTTTACAACACTTCTAATTTTCACTTTATTTTTTTTCTGCCTTTGTTAAATATAATATTAATTCATCATAATTATTTTCAGCTACTGATTCTTTTGATTTAAAATCCTCTATTTTATTATTGGAATTTATAATACTTTCATAGTTTGATAAAGTATCTAATATTTCAGCTTTAAAAAGTGGAATGACATCTATTATTCTTTTTATTCCGTATACATATTCATCATCACTAATACTAAAACACTTAAATAATCCTGATGTTAATCTCCCATCAGAAAACATATAGATATATCTATCTTTCATTTCATCAGATAAATCCACTTCAATTTTATGCTTGTACAGCCTAAATATTATTCCCTTATCCTTTATAAATATAGGGAATATAGTTGAAAAAAGCATAACTACATCTTCTTCTTTATCTGCTACTCCACTAAAATCATGTTCATTAAGTTTTGTTAAAATTTCATCTGTAAATATAGAGTCTTTTATTTTTTTACCTAGCTTTGCTTTTAACTTTTGTTCCTTTTCTTCAATTAGAAAATTATCAATTGAACTAAATAATTTACTGATTTTACTTTTATTTTTTTGTGAATTATTCATATTACACATCTCCTTAAATAGTTCAATAGAAAGTTAATACGATACTTTCTTTTTTACTTATTGATAAATTCAATATTTATAACTTCATTGTAATATATTTTATATAATTACACAAATCTACCAACTAAATTCATAATTTGAAAGTCTAGGAATATTTATATTCTAAAAATATTTACCTGCAAATTTAGTTTTTACAGCTTCAGTAACTACTTTAAAATCTTCTTCATTTTCTGAAAATAATTTTACAAGTTTTTCTTTTGCTTCTATGTATTCTTCGTTATTCTCATCAAGTTGTACTATTGGTCTAAATAGCTTATGAAATTTCATAAATAATATCGGATGCTTCTTTGCAAAAGCTTCCATTTCATCTATGTGCCTTTCTTCTTTTGTCGCATTTTTTAACCATTTAAAAATATAATCATATTTTTCTTCCATAACAGACACTTCCTTCTTTAGTTTTATTTTTATACTTTTTCAAGTTGTATATTTTAATGTTACTATAATAAATATTAAATACAAAACTTATATTTTACTCATAAACAGCCTAAAATCTTAATTTTAATGAAATATTGCTTCCTTTACTTCAATTAAGTTATTAAAGCTTTTATAACAAAGCTTTTTTATATCATCATCTGCCTCTTTTAAATCAACTACATGTACCACCTTCATATTTCCATTATAAGCAGCCTTAACCCCAGATGATGAATCTTCTATTACAATACAATTTTCAGGATTAACTTTAAGCTTGTCTGCTGCTTTTATAAATATATCAGGATTAGGCTTAGTTTTCTCAACATCATCTTTACATACTAAATCATCAAATAAATGCTTAACGTTTGCTCTATTTAGTTGTTTTTCCATTCTGTCTCTTGTAGCTGAAGTAGCTAAAGCTATTTTATAATTATTTTTTCTTAAATATGTAAGTAATTCATAAGCTCCTTCTTTTAATGGTATTTTCTTTTCTATTTCTTTGGCTAAAGCCTCATCCTTTTCTTTATACATTTCTTCTATTGGAATATCCATGCCAAATTCCTGCTTAAATACCTTCTTAACATTCTCACGCCCAGTTGCTATAACCCTGCAATATATTTCCTTAGTCATTTTATAACCATACTTTTTACAAACCCTTGTCCAAACCTTTAAATATATTCTTTCTGTATCAAATAGAACTCCATCCATATCAAAAATTACTGAGTCTATTTCATCCATATTAAGCTGCATATTCTCCTCCGTATTTTGCTACAAATATTAATTTTTTAAATATCAATATTTCTAAACTTTATAAAAATAAAGTTTATTTATTTAGATTACAATTAAGAATAAACTCATAGATAATGAATAATTAATTATCTTTGAGTTTATTTTAATTTTAATATCTTATTAAAAATTTTCTTCTGACTTAAGCATTTTATCCATTTCATTATTAAGTACATTATAAATGGCTTTAGCAACTCCTAAATTATCATTGCTATCTGTTATATATTTAGCTATCGCCTTCACCTCTGGTATAGCATTTTTCATTGCAACAGTTTCTTCAAATATCTCAAACATTGAATAATCATTAAAACTATCACCTAATATCATAACATCTTCTCTTGCTATATCCATTTTAGCTGCAACCTGTTCTAAGATTATTCCTTTTTGAGCATTTATATCAGTAATTTCTATATTATCTCTGAATGATGATGAGATAGCCAATCCTTCAATTTCTCCAAGCACTTTCTTCATTTTATCTATAAGCTCTATATCATTATGAAAAGCAACAAATTTTCTTACTTCTACTCCCTCTTCAAAGAATTTATCTAAATCCTCAATAAATTGTAAACAAGTAAAGAAACCTAAATTTTCTGCAACTTCTCTTGCTTCTTCTTCAGTTAATGATGGATTAAAACTCATAGTTCTAAAGATAACCTCTTGAAGAGCCATTTCTCTTGTAGATGTAGTAAATACACCCTTTTCTGTAAATATTCGAGCTGACATTTTATTTTTATCTAGAATTTCGATTATCTTCTTTGCAGTTTCATTTTTTATATTTATTACATCTAAGATATTTCCATCTTCATCTCTATATTCCGCTCCATTTGAAAGCACACATTGAGCCTTTATATTATGTTTATCTAATAAAACCTTAACACTGTCATATTCTCTACCTGTAGATATTGCAAATATTATTCCAGCTTCTTCGGCTTTTTTAATTGCTTTTACAGTTTCAACATCTATGTCATGATCACTATTTAATAAGGTTCCATCCATATCTGACGCTATTAATCTTATCATAACTATTCCTCCGTTTTTGATATATTTGATTCTATTATATTATATAATATCATACATTTGTAATTTTACATAAATTTATACTAATTACTTTTAAGCTTTAATTACTAAGCCATATAATTAAAACTTAAGATATATTAAATAATTAATATATTTATTTAAGTAAAATATCAGATCTGAAATAATTGATTATTTAATCTTTCATTTAACTACTCCAAATGTCTGAATAAATACCTTCGTTATAGAATAAAAATTTCATAATTTATTGAAAAGAATAATTTATCTTATATTTATAAATATTTTAAAGTTTACATAAAAAATTATTCATAAAAATACTCCCATATCTAGTTGATGTTATAGATATAGGAGTATTTTTACTATTTATTATATTGTGGTTCTTGTTGTTTTACAAAATCAAGTCTTGATTGAAGTGATTGCTCAACACCATCCATTGTACTTGCAAGTTGATTAAACATTTGTTTTGCTTGTTGATTATCTGTGTCTAAAGAAAAAGTCTTCATATCAGCAGCTAATCCTTTTGCACTAGCTAATGCTGTTTCAAGTTTAGTTCCTGTAGGCATAATATTTCCTCCTTTATATTTTGTATTGCAATTTTATTTTGTTCATTATCAATTTTAATATTCAATTTAAATATTCTTTTTATAATGAAATATATTCCTTTTTAGCCTAACTTCTATTAGATAATCCTTTTCAATAATTTGAGTAAATATTTATATAAGAAAGAAATGAATTAAAGTAAATATTTATATAAGAAATGAATTAAAACTAATATTACTGGTTAAAGTAAGTGAGAAAGATTTATATATAAAGGAGGCTTTTATATGACTGCTATTTCAAAAGTAAAACAAACGTTAGCCACATTAAAAGGCGCTCAATCTACTTTAGAAATGTATTCATTACAAGAACGTGATGAAAAATCTAGAAACACTTATAAAGAAGCAGCTAAAGAAATAGATAATATAAAAAAAGATCTAGAAAAAAGAATAGGCTTTATGGAGTTTGAAGAACCCCAATATAAAGGTAACTAAGTGAGGTGGACTATGGATTCTTGGTTAATAGTATTATTTAAATCAATAGTTCTATTTTTTTTAGCTTTAGTAATAGCAAGATTCATAAAAAAGAAGACCTTAGCTAGGTCTACCCCTTTTGATTTTATTTCTTATGCTTCAATAGCCATTATAATTTCTTTACTTTCTTTAAATTTAATTGATAATTTTTATTTTGGATTAATACCTTTAGCTGTTTGGGCACTAATGCCTCTTGCCTTAGATTATGCTTCAATGAAGAGTAAATATATTTATAATTCAATTCACGGTAAAGAAAGAGTATTAATAAAAAATGGAAAAATAATGGAAGATAACTTATCTAAAGAAAGAATAACAGGTCACGAATTTTTACAAGAATTACGTTCTAAAAAAGCATTTAATTTAGCTGATGTCGAGTTTGCTGTTATGGAAACAAATGGAGACATAAATGTTAGTTTAAAAGCTGATAAAAAGCCTGTTACTTCATATGATTTAGGAAAAAAAGTATCTCCTAAAGCAGAGCCACAAACAGTTATTTTAGATGGAAATATATTAAATGAAGGACTTACTAATGCTGGATTAAATCAAGGTTGGCTTACAACTCAACTAGAAATTAAAGGTGTTTCCCTTGAGAATGTTTTTCTAGGGCAAGTTGATTCTTCTGGAGATTTATACATTGACTTATTTGATGATATGATACAAGTTCCTAAAACTGAAATTAAAGAAATGTTATATGCTAGCTTAGAAAAGAGCCAATCAGATCTTATGTCATTTTCTATAGATACTGATAATAAAGATGCTAAAAATATGTATTTAAAAGACTCAAAATCTTTAGAACGAATTCTAGCAAAATTAGAACCATATTTATTACGTTAGAAGGTGAAATATATGTCAAATATGAAAAAGAAAAAAATGACTACATCTCAGCAACAATATGATGCTTTAGTAAAAAGCATAGAACCTAAAAGACCTATTTTTAAAAATTGTATTAGAGCATTCCTTGTAGGTGGAGCAATATGCACAATCGGCCAAGGATTTCAATGGATATTTATGAACTATTTTAATTTTGATGAAAAAACATCAATGGCCCCAACATACATACTCTTAATATTTCTTTCAGCTTTATTTACTGGGCTTGGAATTTATGATCACCTTAGTCAATGGGCTGGATGCGGAACTGCTGTCCCAATAACAGGATTTGCTAATTCAATTGCATCTGCTTCAATTGAACATAAAAGTGAAGGCTTTGTACTTGGAGTAGCTGGAAATATGTTTAGCCTTGCAGGTGCAATAGTTGTTTATGGAGTTTTCTCTGCTTTTATAGTTGCAACTATAAAAATGATAATAATATGGTTGGGGGCGATGTAAATGCTTAAAGGACATCAATCTTGGATTTTTGATTCTAAACCTACAATATTATCTTCAGCAGCTATTGGCGGACCATTCGAAGCTAATGGAGCTTTAGCTAATGATTTTGATATACTTACAGAAGATTTATGGCTTGGTCAAGATAGCTATGAAAAAGCAGAAAAAGCCCTTCTTGAACACGCCTGCCAACGAGCAATACAAAAAGCAAACTTGCAAAAAGAAGATATTAACTTCTTCTTTAGCGGAGACTTAATGAATCAAATTATTTCTAGCAGCTTTACTGCAAGAACTTTAGGAATTCCTTATCTGGGAATATTTGGTGCTTGCTCAAGCTCCATGGAAGGTTTAGCATTAGCAGCTCAACTTATAGATAGTAAATCTGCAAAATATGTTGTGACAGCTGCAAGTAGTCATAATGCTGCTGCTGAAAAACAATTTAGATATCCCACAGAATATGGGGTTCAAAGACCACCTACTGCTCAATGGACAGTAACTGGTGCTGGTGCAGCAGTGCTTGCACAAAAAGGCAACGGTCCAAAGGTTACTTCTGCTACTATTGGAAGAGTTGTAGACATGGGAATTTCAGATCCCTATAACGTTGGCGCTGCTATGGCTCCAGCTGCTGTAGATACTATAGAAGCTCATTTTAGAGATTTAAACATTGATGCTTCAAATTATGACCTTATTGCTACTGGTGACCTAGGAAAAGTTGGGCATGAAATTGCTAATGCTTTATTTGAAAAACACAATATATACATGCCAATAGATATATTTACAGACTGCGGACTTTTAATATATACAAAAGATCAACCTAGTTTTGCTGGTGGAAGTGGTTGTGGTTGTTCTGCTACTGTAACTTATGGACATTTACTTAATCGCATGCGTAAAGGAGAGTTAAAAAAGATATTAGTTGTGGCAACAGGCGCTCTAATGTCCCCTATCTCCTTTCAACAAAAGGAAAGCATTCCTTGCGTTGCCCATGCGGTTTCTATAGAAATGTAAAAAAGAAGGTGTGATTTAACTTATGGAAAAATTTATTTTTGCATTTATAATAGGTGGTATAATTTGTGTTATTGGGCAACTTATAATGGATACTTTGAAAATTACTCCTGCACATACTACTTGTACATTAGTAGTAATTGGTGCAATTTTAGGAGGGTTTGGTCTATATGATCCCCTAGTTAAATTTGCTGGCGCAGGAGCATTTGTTCCAATAAGTAGCTTTGGAAATACACTTGTAACGGCAGCTATAAATGAAGCTCAACAAACAGGATTTGTAGGAATATTTACTGGTATGCTAAAGACAGTAAGCGGAGGTGTTGCTGCTGCAATAATATTTGGTTTCTTTGCTGCAATAATATTCAAACCTAAAGGATGATCAAAAGTTAAGAGTTAAATAGTGAAAAGTGAAAGAGTTAAAATGATAGTTCACCTTTGGTTAACTATTCTAAAATCAATTTCTCAAAAAATCCTATAAGGATTTTTCCCCTTAATTCCTTATTTTCATTATTAATTTAGATACTTAATATAAGATGGCGAAGATAAATAGCATATGTGGAATAAGCATATAGCAAGCAATTAGAAGTACTTGGTGAAGGAAGAACTACTAGGCCTTAGTGTTGTTGGTTTGTTTGAGCACAGCGAGTTAACCAAAACTCTTGGCATAGTAGTTTTTCCAAGCCTAGTACTTCTTTGCACAGCTATTTAGCTTATGGAACATATACTATTTATCATAGCCTTTATATTAATTACTAAACAGTCCTGCTCCTTTTATGATTTCTTGTTCATTGAATAAACTTGAAACTGCTTCATTATAATCTTCTACCTTTTGTGATTTTTTTATTTTTTTAGCGTATTTCTTATTATCTGAAAATATGTAAATCATGTATCCCCATAGCTCTTTCATTCTATAAAGTGCAATATTATCATCTTTAAACACTTCTCTATGATTATTGAAGATTTCATCATGGAACTCTTTTAATACTTTTTTATCTAAATTTATATTATTTTTAATTTCATTAATTAGCCCTGGATTTGATAATATTCCTCTTCCTAACATTATTGTATTTAATTCAGGAAACTCTGTTGATAATTTATTATAATCCTCTAATTTAAAAATATCACCATTATAACATACTTTACTATTACTTAATGTTAGGGCATCTTTAAACACTTCTAAGTTAGGTTTATTTCCATAGAAATCTTCTCTAGTTCTAGGATGAATAATTAATTCTTCTAAGGGATATTTATTATAAATTTTTATTAATTCATAAAATTCTTCTGGTCTATCTTTTCCTATTCTAGTTTTTATTGAAATTTTCATATCATCTATTTTATATATTTCATCTAAAAACATATCTAGCTCATCTCTTTTAGCTAAAAACCCAGATCCTCTATTTTTAGAAACTACTGTTCCTGAAGGACATCCTAAATTTAAGTTAATCTCGTTATAACCTAATTGTTGTAACTTTCTAGCAGTAGTAATAAAACCTTCAGAATCATTAGTAAGTATTTGAGGAACTATATAAACGCCCTTATTATTTTCAGGCAAAATATCTCTTAATTCCTTAGTCTTAAAACTTTTACTACTTGTTGGAACAATAAATGGCGTAAAATACTTATCAATATCATCAAAAAATTTTTTATATGTATTTCTATATATGAATCCAGTGATTCCTTCCATTGGTGCTAAATAATATTTCATAGAATAACTCCTTACTATATTCTTTATATAAAGATTTCAAGAAACATTATATCAGCCTTATAGCCTCTTATCTACTTAATATTAATAAAATGTATATTATTCTTACCACTTGAATTTAATAACTTCATTAGTGTAAAATTTATTAAGTATTTTGCATAAATAAATTTACAGCGAGGTTTTAAATGAATTCTATATTAAATCTAGAAAAAATTAAATTCACTGAAAAAATTATTACATTTATAAAAAAAGATATTTTGCTAATTATTGCATTAACATTAGCAATTGTATCTTCATTTTTTTCTATGCCTAAATTAGAATATATCGATTTTAATGTTTTGGTTCTTTTATTTAATTTAATGCTTATTGTAGCTGCTTTTAAGGAATTAAAAGTATTAGATTCCTTTGCTACATCCTTATTGTCCAAATGTACAAGCTATAGATCTATATGCTTTACTTTAATATTTTTAACTTTCTTTTCTTCTATGATTGTTACAAATGATGTTGCTTTAATTACATTTGTACCATTAACATTAATAATTGGAAAAAAGATTAAAATAAACCCTTTTAAAATAATAATATTTCAAACAATTGCTGCTAATTTAGGAAGCTCTTTAACTCCTATGGGTAACCCGCAAAATCTTTTTATTTATTCTTTCTTTGAAGTTAATCCACTGGAGTTCTTTAAAATAACACTTCCATTAGTAATACTTTCAACTTTATTTTTAATTACAATAATTTTTAAAAGTGAAAATAACACATACTCATTTACAATTGAAACTATTAAAATTTCAAATTTAAAAGAATTTGCAATATATTTAATGTTGCTTTTAATAATATTACTTTCAGTTTTTCATGTTATTGATTATAAAATTACTTTTGTTTTTACTATTATTACAGTATTGTTTTTAAATAAAGAACTATTTAAGTTAGTGGACTACTCTTTATTATTAACTTTTATTTGTTTCTTTATATTTATAGGCAATATATCTTCAATGGATTATATTAAAAATATTATGGAATCAATACTTTCTTCTAGTAAAAGTACTTACTTTTCATCAATAATTGTAAGTCAAGGTATAAGTAATGTACCTGCAACTATGCTTATTTCAGGATTTACTCCATATTATAAAGAACTTTTGCTTGGAGTTAATATAGGAGGCCTTGGTACACTTATAGCTTCATTAGCTAGTGTTATCTCATATAAACTTTATATAAAAGAATATCCTGAAAGTAGTGGAAAATTCTTAAAAAGCTTTACCTTATATAATCTTTACGGATTATTAATATTAGTCCCAATAATTTATATTATGATTAAAATATAAATCAAAAGAGTTCTTACTTGTTTTCTAATCAAGCAAGAACTCTTCTTTTATTTCTTTACACTTAATAATGCCTATCTAAACTCTATGTCATCCCCATATACTAATTCTGAGTTTTCTTTTATATATTGGACTAACTCATCAACTTGTGTATATGCTACTGCTACATAAGTATCTGCTGCTCCATAATAAATAGCTATTCTTCCAGTTTCAGCATCTTGTAATGTTGCACAAGGGAATGCTACATTTGGAACAAATCCTGTTGTTTCATAATCCTTTTCTGGAGTTAATAAGTAATCTCTTGTTCTATATAAAACTTTTGAAGGATTTTCTTTATCTAAAATAGCTGCTCCCATGCTATAAACAAATCCATTACAAGTTCCAGATACACCATGGTAAATCATTAACCATCCTTCTGATGTTTCTATTGGAGTTGCTCCTCCTCCAATTTTAGTTCCTTGCCACCAGCCTGATCCACCTTTACTCATAACTCTTCTATGTCTTCCCCAGTGAACTAAGTCTAGACTTTCACTTATAAATATATCTCCAAATGGAGTATGTCCACTATCACTTGGTCTACTTAAAAGCATGTATTTTCCATTAACCTTTCTTGGAAATAAAACTCCATTTCTGTTAAAAGGAATAAATGGATTTTCAAGTCTAACAAATTCCTTAAAATCATTAGTTGTTCCAAGTCCAAGTGCAGCTCCACCAAATTCAGCACACCAAACAATATAATAGGTATCTTCAATTTTAACTAATCTAGGATCATAAGAATAGTTTGGTTGATAGTCATTACCTTCTTCATCTTTCCAATGAATTTCTTCATCCTCAATATCCCAATCTAGTCCATCTTTACTTCTACCAACATGTAATTGTGGCTTACCATTTTTATGGTCCGCTCTAAATATTCCTATAAATCCATCTTCATATGGTAATACTGCACTATTAAATATTCTTGCTGATTTTTTTGTAGGATTCCATTTTATAATTGGATTACCATCGTGTCTCCATACTACTCCATCAAAACCTTCTGGCTTTTCTTGCCAAGGTATATTACTTAATTTTTCTCCAAATATCTTTACATTTTCCATAAAGATCCTCCCAATCTTGCCATTTTTAAATTAAATATTTATTACTAATCATAAATTAATAACTCTACAAGCTAAATAAACTTGTTAACAATTACAAATTAAATTTACTATCTATTGGCTTTAATTTCTATATTTATGTTATTTATACTTTATTATTGTTTATATTTCTGTAATAATGTTATATTTTAAAACAACAAACTTACTTCCATATATCCTCTCCAAAAGATTCTATATAGTTAGTTAATTCAGTTGCCATTTCTTCTGCTTCTGGAATTCTTATGTGCCCCGGAGTTCCACATCCATTTCTTTTAAACTTATATCTAACTATCTTTTCATCATTTAACTTATCAACCATTTCATCAAGAGCATCATCCCAGCCATTACTATGGCATAAAATAGTTGTTATAACTATAAACAGAGCCTTTGGATATTTGCTTCTTAAATCTGTTATTATTTCAGCATATTTAGATTTCCACACTTCTCTTTTTTCTTTATCAGCATCTATATAATTTTCAGGATGAGCATCATTTTGCCCTAGCGCCATAATTACTACATGTGGTGTATATTTTGAAAAATCCCACTCATTACATTCACCAAGCTCTGAACTGTATCTAAGCTTATCATAAGTAGATTCAGACCCTAAATATCCTCTTGATGGGTTAAAATACCCTGTTCCATCCATAACTGCAATTCCACCTTGAGCATTATTATTAATTTCTGCTCCCAAGTTTCTTGCTGTTATCATTGAATATGAATACCATGCGTTAGAATAAATTCCCTCATGACCTTCCGGATCTACTTTACCAACGTAATCAATAGCTTCACATACTTCTCCTGCTGAAACTGAATCACCAAAACACTCAATTCTTCTATTATAGTTTTTCTTTGCTGCTTCAGTATAAGAATTTTTATCTATTATAATTCCGTAAAAGTCAAAATAATGTGCTGCATCAGACCTTTTATATAAAACTAAATCATGCAATTTATCTTCTAAACCTTCTGCAATATCTATTACTATATCTTTATAATGTTCTTTTATTACTACCTTACCTTCTATTTCATCATCAATAATAAATCCAATAGCATTTTCATAATGGCTATGATAATTCTTTAAAGCAATTTTCAAACTTGCCCCACTAAATTTAATTTTTATCATACTACCAGCATAAATAATTGTTGGAGCCTTAGAATTTTCAAAATCAATTCTTCCCATATATTTATAATGAGAATTATCGGCTTCTATAAATTCAAAATCTTCTTTATTAAGTTCTTCTAAGTACATAAACTCTCACCTCCTAAGATACTAAAAATCCCATTATATATGTTTCTGTCTCCTTTTCTTCATCAAGTACATTTATTTTAATGTTATGATTAGATATATTTTCAAATTCAACTAATAACTCTGTTGCTGAATAATCTCCCCATCCATCTTCAAAATAAGTATCAATTATAATTGGATTATTTCCATCTACTATTACTTCTATTTTGCCTGCTGAATCTTTAACTGACTTTTTATATAATAAAAATAAATCTTTACATTCAATATCAACTTCTAAAAAAGCTGTATTTCCTTTTTTTAAACTACACTTCCATCCATGCTGAAAAACCTGGAAGCCTTCAGAATCTTCAATAAAACCTTTTATTTTATTAACATCTATGGTTTTATTATTTTTTATAATTCCATTCTTATATCTTTCTCCAAAGACTGGATTTACAGACTCAACTTCTTTTACTATCACTTCAGTATTATCTTCTTTATTAATATCAGCTAATATGTTTTTCATAAAATCAATTAGTAACTCTGATATTATGAAATGACCATAATCATTTGGATGAACTTCATCACTAGCTACATCTTGCCATTTTAAATTTCCTTTTTCTATTTCTGAGTGTACGGTATCTCTAAAACTTATCATTGGAATATTATATTTTCCCCCAATTTCTATTTGTTGTGCTTGTACATTGCTTCCATCAAAATTACTCATAAACACTTCCACTATAGCTGGAGGATTTTCTACTGATAATATTCTTCTTATTAAACTTTCATAAGCTACTTTATCATAATTAGTACTTTTATCGTTTACAGCAAAATCAATAAATATTATATCTGGATTCTTATCCAATACCTGCTTTTGGACTCTATGAACTCCTATAATTGATCCTGTTGCTCCAACCCCTGCATTTATAAAATTGATATTTATATTACTAAATGTATCTTTAAACCATAAATATGTCCTGCTTGCATAACAATCTTCTTGCTTCGTTGCATTACAGCCTTGCGTTATAGACCCACCTAAAAAAGCTACTGTTATATCCTGTCCACTTCCTGCTTTCATTAAAACTTTAGCAAGTCTTAATGTATCACCTTTACTAACTAATGAATTCTTTATCATTTCTTCAGTAATTATATAATCCATATTAAACCTCCTTGAAAACGTCAATATAACTTGTCAAATATATATTAATTGTATATCTTTATTTATTGAAAGTATATATGTTCCTTATTTATTATATATAAATCTGAATAATTGTTTATTTTTTATTACTTTAGAAAATTATCTATTTTAATTAACATTTCACTTGCATATTTTATATACTGTAGTATATATCAAAAGATAAAATAATAATTATTATGGAGATGAACTAGATATGTTAAGTAAACTAAATTCCGAAAATACTTTTACGCCAATGAGCACTAATATAATACAAGAATGTTCAAGGCTTCTATATAGAATCCCAGTGTTTCTTAGCCATCCAAGTAGGTTAAACTCAACTCAGCAAGACTTTGTAAGCAGAATTATTATAGAAATAAAAAAAGCTTTGTTATTTCCAAGAACTTTGCCAGTTACTGAACAATACCCTGAACCACCTCTAACTAATATAAGAAGAATGATATTATCAAGTTATGGTTTTATAGCTCTTAACCTTGCTCAAAGAGAAGTTAGGGCTCTAGAAAACAATTTAGGTGAAGAGCTAAATTTTACAACTTGGGAAGGTAGCCCTTTTGCACAAATTGAACCTGCTATGGCTTTTCAATTCGGCCTTCCTATGCTTTTAATTAGAGAATCAACTGTTGAACAAACTGGAATTTGGTCCTTTGGAATAGGACCTTTCTTATTATTAGAATGGAATCCAAATTTACCTTTAGAAGACTTCTTCAATAGCAACGCATGGTTAGAAATTTTTCAAAACTGGATTTCTCAAGTTAGAAATGGATTTTACCTTCAAACTCAGCCCCCTTTTAAGTATACTTGCACTAGAGATGGTGTGAATTAATATAGATATGTAGTAATAAATATAATATCTTAAAATATATAAATCTAGGGAGCTGTCTTATAAATCCATTTAATGTAGCATATAAAATTAAAAATTGTGTGACAGCTCCCATATACCACAAATTATTCTTTACTTTAATTTGCTATAATTATTGATTATACAATTGCGCATAATAGATATATAAAATATCAACCACACTATTTAATGCATGATCTTGAATTATTGCAGTTTGGAAATAATCCATTTTTATTGGACTCACTAATAATCTTATTTCCTTAAATGAGTTATTGGTTTCCCTTTGAGATGTAATCCAAATTACCCTTATATTCTTTTCTTTTAACATTGTATGTATCTGTTTTATATGTCTTGTTGTACCTGAAAATGATATTATTATTGCAACATCATCATTTTTCATATTCTCTATAGCTAATAGTTGGCTTTTTAATGTAGGAAAAGAATACGTAGTTTTATCTAAGCGAGTAAATTTTTCACTCAAATTTTTAGCAACAATATTAGAAAAAGAGCTACCAAAAACATAAATAGATTTAGCTTCATAAATCCATTCAACTGCTCTAACCAATTTGTTTTCATTAATTAACTTTTTAGTTTCATTAAATGATTTATAAACTGATTCAAAATAGTTTTCTAAAATCTCATTACTATTCATATCTATTTCATTATTATCAATACTCTTATGATTTATTTCACCTTCTAAAAATTAGTTATAGACTACAACATCCTCTTTTAATTCCTTAAAACTTGAATTGTTGACGCGCTTGCAAAATCTAGTTACCGTAGCTGCTGACGTGCTGCATTCTTTTGCAATGTCAAATATAGTCATTTTAGGTATCTTGTCATGATTATGTAAAATAAATTGAGCTATATAACTATCAGTAGAAGAATATTCTGTTATTTCTTCTACACATCTTTTCAAATTAGAAAAAAATGAGTACATGATTCCCTCCGCTTTATTTAATATATACAATTTATATTATACATGCTTATAATACAAAAAATATAGGGTAGTGAAAACTAACCTATATTTTTTGTATTATTATTATTCTAATCCTAAAAATTCTCTCATTTCAGTCTTATAAACAGAAGCCTTATTACCATAAATTATTTGTACTCCATCTGCAACCTTAACGATTCCATTAGCAGATAATTCATTTTTAAAGTACTCATTTGGTTTTATTATTGATTTATCTTTCAAGGATAAACGTAATCTTGTAAAACATGCTTCAACTTTTAAAATGTTTTCCTTGCCACCAACAGCTTCTACTATTCTAGGAATTAAATCACCTGTACAACTTTCGCTTACTACTTCATCTTTACTTTCTTGAACTTCTCTACCTGGAGTTTTTAAATCAAACTTAATTATTACAAATTTAAATACATAGTAGTATATAACAAAGTATATAGGTCCAAGAATAAGTAACCAATACCAATTTGATCCTTTATCTGCATTTAGTATTCCATTGAATATCCATGATAGTAATGGTCCTCCAAATGCTGATGGTCCAGCTATATTAAATGAAACAATATAAGTAAGTATATAAGCTATACCTGATAATAATGCGTGCACTCCAAAAAGTATAGGTGCTACGAATAGGAAGCTATATTCTAATGGTTCTGTAATTCCCATTAATGCACAAGGTATTACTGCAGCTATCATAAGGGAAGCTACCTTTTTTCTATTTTGTTTATGAGCTGTTTTATATATAGCAAGTGCTGCTCCAACCAAACCAAACATTGCAAATAATACTTTTCCATTCATTACATAACGGCTTATGTTGATATCAAACATCGCTCCTGGAGTATTTAATATAGCATTATATATATTTACTGCACCTTCTACTGTTTGACCGCCAATCTCCATTACTCCACCAAGTGATGTAAAGAAGAATGGTAGATATATAAAATGATGTAACCCAAAAGGTAGCAATATACGTTCAGCAAATCCATATACAAAGGCTCCAAATACGCCTGTTGCGTTAATGAATTCAGAAGAAAGCTGTAAAGCATTTTGTATTGGTGGAAAAACAAATGATAAAGCTATTCCTACAAAACTTGCTACGATAATAGTAATTGCTGGTATAAAACGAGTTCCATTAAATATACCTAATACTGGTGGTAATTGAATCTTATAATATTTATTATGAAGATAACTTACTATAAGACCAATTATTATTCCACCAAATACTCCTGTATCTAGTGTTACTACACCTAAAATTGCCTTTTGACCTGTTAGTAAGTTGCTTGTATCTATAATTCCCCTAGCAATTAAGAAGCTCCCCATAACAGTATTCATTGTCATATATCCTAAGAAACCTGATAATGCTGCTGTAGCTTTCTCTGACTTAGCATATCCATAAGCGATACATATTGCAAATATTATTGAAATATTATTATTTACAACGTTCCCCGCATCTTTCATAAGTTGAAAAAGTAAAGAGAAAAAGTCATTTCCTAAAAACGGAGCTACTTTAACTAAGCTCGCATTAGTGAATGCACTTCCTACTCCAACAAGTATTCCTGAAATAGGAAGTAATAAAACTGGTGCCATTAAAACTTTACCTAGCTTTTGAAATGAGCTAAATAATTTTTGCTTATCCATAAAAATCTCCCCTTTATCTGAAGTCAATACTATTTTAACTCTGGCCAGTACTCACCATTTGCTTCAATTAGATCATCTAATATTTGTCTTGCAACTGTTGTAGATGGTACCGTTTTATTTATTGCTATAGCTTGTAATGCTTTTTCATAAGAATTTTCAAAATATGCATCAACAGCTAATTTTTCTGAAGCTACTTGATTTTCTATCATTCCTTTATAGAAAGTTGGTATTGCAGATATTGATACAGGCTCTGGTCCCCATGAACGTATATATGCTGGTACTTCTACCATAGCATCAGCTGGAATATTAGGAATAGCCCCATTATTCTCCACGATTACTAGGAAACGTTCTCCTTTATTGTATGCAATAGATGCTGCTGCATCAACTATAAAATCTCCGAATACTGTAAATTCTTGTAATGGGCTCTTATAAGTTTCTGGTGATTCTAAGTATTTTTTGTGTTCTTCAAACATTTCTGTTTCACGGCCTTCTATAACCATATCTGCTCTTGTACGATTTATATTCATTTTAGATACCATATCTGATGAATATAAATAGTATTGAAGATAACTATTTGGTAAATAATCTGGATAATCTTTCACTATCTTAGCATATTGCTTCCATGTCTTTTGCCAATCTGGATCTTTATGATGTTTATCACTTGAAGCTGTCATTCCAGAAGTTAATATCATTTCTCTTAATTCTGGTAAACGATCATTTCCATCTTTATCAAATAAAGCTGTGAACCATCCAAAATGATTTAGTCCAAAATAACATGGATCTAAAGATTGCCAGCTTTCTAAACCTAACATTTTAGAATAAGATAAAAGAATAGCTGTTGGCATATCACATATATTTAGTACTCTCTCATTATTAAATTCTCTTCTTGTAGCTTCTGCAACAACTGCTGCTGGATTAGAGTAATTTAGTACCCAACAATTAGGAGAATATTTCTTTGCCGTCTTTATCATATGAATTATAGCTGGAATTGAACGAATACCATAAGAAATTGATCCTCCTGGTCCACAAGTTTCTTGTCCCACTACTCCATATTTTAATGGAATCTTTTCATCTGAACTTCTTAATTTTAATCCACCTTGTCTAATTTGAGCAAAAACAAAATCTACATCTGTATAAGCTCTTTCTTCGTCTGTTGTTACAATTACTTCAAGATCTGGATAAGTTTCTCCAATAAATTGTTTCATAATATCATATACTAAATTTAATCTTTTCTCATCAATATCAAATAGTGCTAATTTTCTTAAAGGAAAATCATCCTTTTTTTGTAATAAACTTTGTATTATACCTGGTGTGTGCGTGCTTCCTGCACCAACAATAACTACTGCATTTTTTTTCATTGCAATCATCTCCCTTTTTGTAAATGTTTTGTAAATGTTTTCTCTTGATGTTTATACTATATCACTTTACATAAACAAAAATAAAAAAATTTCACATTATGAAATTTTTTGTTGCTCATGGCTTTCTAAAAAATAAAAAGATCACTGAAATTTAAATCTGATTCAAAATTTATTACTTAATATAAAAAATCCCTCAATTTAAAATTGAGAGATTTTTTATCTATATAATTTCTTCGTTAAAAGACGATTTTTTATTGTAAAATTTATAATAAGGTATTTACTAATTAACTTTTAATCTATTTATTCAACCCCTAATACTTCTCTGATTTGAGTTTTGTATACATCCGCTTTAGAACCATAGATAACTTGTACACCATCACTTACTTGAACAACCCCATTAGCTCCAAGCTTTTTCCAAAGATTTGCATCACCTACAATTTCTTTATTTTTAACCTTTACTCTTAATCTTGTGAAGCATGCATCCACGTGCAGTATATTATCTTGTCCACCTAGTCCCTCTATAATATCATATAGTATATCTGCTTTAGATAAATTATTATTTTCTGATGTCTCATTTATTACATCATCTTCTCTTCCTGGAGTTTTATAATTAAACTTTAATATCATAAATTTAAATGTAAAGTAGTATAGAAAGAAGAAAATAATACCCAAAATAGGTATCCAAATCCAGTTTGACCCTTTATCAGCTTGCATTATACCATTAAATATCGTACTTAAGAACGGTCCCCCAAATGCTGATGTTCCTGGAACGTTTACTTGTAAGATATAAGTTAAGAAATATGCAAGTCCTGAATAAAGTGAATGAACAACAAATAACATTGGTGCTACAAATAAGAATGAATATTCAATTGGCTCTGTAATGCCTGTAAAGAACGCTGGTATTGCTGCAGCAATTATTAATCCCCTAACTATATTTTTCTTTTCTGACTTTGCAGTTTTATACATTGCCAAAGCCCCACCTGTTAAACCAAATGCAGCTACAATTATTTTACCATTCATTATAAATCTTGTTACATCAATATCAAACATGGCTGAAGGAGAAGCCAATTGAGCTTGGTATATGTTAACTGCCCCCTCTACTATATTTCCATCAATTATTGCTGATCCACCTAAATTAGTAAAGAAAAATGGTAAATAAACAAAGTGGTGTAATCCAAAAGGTAAAAGTGCACGTTCTGATAAACCGTAAATAACCGTTCCAAATGCACCTGTAGAATTAATTAAATTGCTTAATGAAGTTAATCCCCCTTGAATTGCTGGCCAAATTCCCGCCATTATAAAACCTAAAATTACTGAGCATAATATTGAAATCATTGGTACAAATTTTGTTCCACTAAAAATTCCTAATACTGGTGGTAAAGCAATATTATAAAATTTATTATGTAGAAAAGCTACCATAAAACCTACTATAATTCCACCAAATACTCCGACATCCAATGAAGGTATTCCTAAAACTAATGATTGACCTGTAGCTAAGTTACTTGGATCAAGCTTTCCTAAATGTATTAATAATGTACTCATAACATTATGCATAGTTACAAACGCTATCACTGAAGCTAATGCCGCTATCCCCTTTTCTTTTTTTGCATATCCAATTGCTATAGAAACAGCAAATATTATTGGTAAGAAGTTAAACACTGAATTTCCTGCTGATTTACACAAATTAAAGATTAGCTTTAAGTAATCGTTTGCAAGAACTGGAAATGTACTTACTAAATTTGTACTTGTAAATGCTGCTCCAATCCCAAGTAAAATACCTGCTATTGGTAATAACATAACTGGTGTCATAAGAACCTTTCCTAATTGTTGAAAAGCTGCAAAATACTTTGAATCTTTCATAAATTATATCTCTCCCTCTTTATAATATTTATATGACCTGACTAAGATATTGCTATTTTTCTTTCTATTCCACATATACCTCAATCAGGTCAAGTTTGCCATTGTATTATTTAGTTAATCTATTAACTTATATCCTCTTTTAATATTTTTAATTTATTTAATCATTACTTAAATTCTGGCCAGTATTCCCTATTTGCTTCAATCAATTTGTCTAAAACTTTTCTTGCTTTATATGCGTCTACAATTGTTCTATTTAAAGTTAATGCTTGAAGTGCCTTTGCATAAGATCCTTCAAAATAAGCATCTACAGCTAATTTTTCATAAGCTAGTTGTGCTTCCATTAAACCTTTATAGAAAGTTCCTATCTTACCTACTCTAAGTGGTCTTGGTCCGTTAGCTGTTAATACTGCAGCGACTTCTACCATTGCATCATCTTGAATATTTGATATTGCTCCATTATTCTCTACTATTACAATAAAGATTTTTCCTTGATTATATGCTATAGATTCTGCAACTTGAATCATAAATTCACTATGTGCATCATTATGGACCATCTCGCATCCTTCCATAGTTCCATGCTCAATTACTTTTTGGCATTCTTCAAATACTCTTTTTTCTCTACCATCCATAACTTCATTTGCTCTTGTATATTCTGGATTTAATTTTTTTACCTTGTAATCTGGATATAAGTAATATTGAAGATAAGTATTTGGAAGATAATCGCTAAAATCTTCACACATGTTCTTAACCATGCCATAGGTATCTAACCAAGATTGATCTCTTTGTTCGGCATCAACTGGTAAGAACCCTCTTTCTTTTATCAAACTCTTCAATTCTGGTACTAAGTCATTACCTTCTGAATCATAAAGGTTAGTAAACCATCCAAAGTGATTCAATCCAAAATAAACTGGTTCAAAATCCTTTGAGTCTCTACCTAATATTCTTCCATAAGATCTTAAAAGGTTTACAGGTTGATCACAGATATTAAGTATTCTCTTATCTTCTGGAAATTCTCTTCTAATTGCTTCAGCTACTATTGCTGCTGGATTAGTATAATTTAATATCCATGCATCTTTTGAATAAGATCTGATATCGTTAACTGTATTAATCATATCTCTAATTGATCTTAACCCGTAAGCAAATCCACCTGCACCACAAGTTTCTTGTCCAATTAGTCCCATGCTTAGTGGTATCTTTTCATCCTTTTCTCTCATTTCATATCCACCAGTTCTCATTTGCATAAATACAAAATCAACCTCATTGTATGCTTCTTCAACCTTAGTTGTATATTTAAAATCTAATTCAGGATACTCTTCTTTAAATAATACTTTAGCAAATTCTCCTATAACAGCTTGTCTTTCTTCATTTATATCAAATAAAACTAATTTATTTAACGGAAATCTTTCCTTTAATTTGCATAGTGTTTGTAATAAACCTGGTGTCCAAGTACTTCCTCCACCAACTAGTGTCACATTAAATTTCTTCATCTCTACCAACTCCTTAGATTAAATTATTGTTTGTAGTACCGGCTACAGGTATAATTATATTAGGTATGAAAATGTTTTTAAAGGCTCTTGAAGCCTTTATCAATTTTATTCAAAAGTTAAAAAATTTTCATTTGATGAAATAATTTTCACTATAAGACTATCACTAACTTAAAAGGGGACAAACAATGGATTTCTACAAAATGATAAGTACAAATACGGATAAACTAAATAAAAATGAATTAGACATTTTAAATTTTTGCATGAAAAATGCTAATGATATTAAATCAATTAAAATTAATGATTTAGCTGAAAATACCTATACATCTCCAGCTTCTATAGTTCGCTTCTGCAAAAAATTAGGTTTTTCAGGTTTTGCAGAATTTAAAGCATCTTTTGTATTAAATATAAAAAACACCGAAGAAACTTTTAACAATCACTTTAATGAAAATTCACCTAACCTTTTTAAAGATATAAATAAATCTATTGAACTTATTAATGAAGATATTTTAGAAGAAATCTTATATCTTTTACATAATGCAAATAGAATAGAATTTTTTGGAGAAGGCTCATCTAGAATAGTTTGCTCTGAGGTGGCAAAAAAATTTAGAACCATAGGAAAAACAGCATTTAACTATGATGATAGTAGTATGATGTACATAGCTGCTGCATCTTTAACATCTAATGATCTTATATTTGCAGTCTCTATGTCAGGAGAAACTATACAAGTATTAAAGGCATTAAATATAGCCAAAACTAGAGGTGCTAAAATAATATCGCTTACCGATTTAAGCAATAATTCTCAATCAAAACTTGCTGATAAATCTCTTTATGTTACTTCAACATCTTTTGTTCACGAGAATTATAATATAGTTTCTCGTACTCAAGCTTTAATAATTTCAGAATATATATTTTTTAGATACCTTGAAAAATATATCTATTAAAGTAATATAAAAATATTAAAGATTTCTTTAATAGCAGCGCTTGGTTATAAATTTAGGAGATATCTCAAAACTATTTTTTTGAGATATCTCCATATTCTATTAACTATTAATTCTCTATAATTTTTAATATAGCTTCTGCGGCTTTTTTATATCCTCCTGCACTGCTAAAACTCTTCCCTAATTTTTCTGCATTTTCTTTATATTTATGGTTACTAAAAACCTCTAACACTGCTTCCTTAATACATTTAGGACTATTACGCTTTAAAACTATTCCAGCATCTAAATCAGCAACTCTTCTGCATACCATTCCTTGTTCTGATTGCCTAGGATACATAACCATAGGAACTCCATAATATAAACTTTCATTAACACTGTTCATTCCACAATGAGTAATAAATACCTCTATATCCTGAAGTACTTTAATTTGTTCTACACTATTTCTAACTTCAAAATTATCTGGTATAGTACCTAATTCTGAAATTGAAGTACCCTTTCCAATAGACATAACAACATCTATATCACAATCTTTAAATGCCTTAATACAATTTTGATAAAATTTAATATTTTTATTATTTACAGTTCCAAGTGAAATGTATATTTTTTTGCGTATTCTTTCTCCTTGTTTAACTTCAAGATTTGCAACTGATGGCCCAACAAAATAATACTTAGAAGAAAATGTATCTACCATTGGTTGAAATTCTTTTGAAGTATATACAATAGTATTTGTTTCATTATCATTTTGAATCATAGAAACAAAGTCCTTAACATAATATCCATGACTTCTTAATAGTTCTAATTTTTTATTAATTCTTCCCATGCCCAAAATCATACGTATAATTTCATTAGGCCCTTGCTTCATCATTTTTGCTGTATATTTATTAAATGCAAAAGTTGTTGTTGAGCATATATAAGGAATGTTCAATTTTTTAGCAAATAATTTCCCCCAAAAGCATAAAGAATCTGATACAATACAGTCAGGCTTAATACTTTCTAATTCAGCAGATACTTTTTTATCTAGAGATATAGTCGTATCCACTACCATTTCTATTAAAGCAGGGAAATCCTTACCTATTTTTTTCTCATCTTCTGGTCTTAATTCTGGAAGATAATCATCACAACTTATAAAATTTGCACCTGCATCTTGAATTTTATCTTTAAATTCATTAAATGAATAATACCATACTTCATTGCCTCTACTTACTAATTCTCTTACTACTTCAATTGTAGGATTTGTATGTCCACTTGCAGGAATACAAAAAAATATTATCTTACTCATATTAACCCATCCCTTATCAATTTATTTTACTATTAATCATCATTTTTTCTTGGAATTCCTATTTCCCCTATGAAGTTTATTAAGTCTCTCTGATGTACAATAGCAAGACCTCTATCTTCATCTCCTAATATTAATAACTTATCTCCTGAATTAATATTAAAAACTTCTCTTGCATCTTTAGGAATAACAATTTGTCCACGTTCACCAACTGTAACAGCTCCAAAAAAGTATTTTCCTTTTGGTGGTATTACAATGCCTGTCTCTTCTTCTGAATGGCTAACTAAATTATCTATTGTTACATTATATAATTTTGCAAGTTCAATACAACTAGCTATGTCAGGTGCAGATTCACCACTTTCCCATTTTGCAATAGATTGCCTTGAAACATTTATCTTTTCTGCTAATTGCTCTTGAGTATATTGATATATTTTTCTTAATCTTTTTAAATTTTCGCAAATCATATTTATCATACCTTTCATACTTATTATATTTAACTTTACCCTTAATTTCTATCAACCAATCTTAACATCAAAGTATATATTCATAGCATTATTTTTAATTAATTATACAAAAATTAATAAATAATTATACAAAAATTTTTCTCTAAACTACCTTGCATTGCTACTACAAACAAATAAGCTATATATTACTAATTTGCTTTAATTTACACTTGCTTTTATAGAATATCAAAAACTTTTTCGCAAATAATAAATATTAAAGTAAGGTGGTGATATATATGGGTAGTTCTCAATATAACAAAAATAAGAATAATAAAAGTAACTTTGGGAAAAATAGAGACAACAATAACAAGGATAAGGGAAATAATCAAGTAAAGTAAATTCTATACCATAGTATATAATTTACAAGATAAAAATTAAAAACTTTTGATTTAATTCTTTTAAATTTTTATGATAATATTAAAAGTGACAACAAATCTAAGATTATAGTAGATTTGCTGTCACTTTTTTATAAATTTCCTTATAACAAGGAAACTACATTATTTATATGTATTTTTATGTATTATATAACTAAAAATTATAGTTTTCATCCAATAAACTATTTAAATCACTTTTAGTAGCTACAACCATTTCCTCAATGTTAATATTGTCTTCATCATCTGTATTAACATCAATAATAACGCTTCTTTTTCTATTTCGTGCTGATTTTCTCTTATTTTTATCATCTAATGCCATCTTTATTAAATTTATTGATTCGGTAGGAGTTTCGCATCCTCCAAGAACTACTATATTATTTTTATCATTATATGTTATATATGTACTTCTATAAACTTCAAATAGCTTAGATAATTCATATGGATCGTATCCATCAATTTTTAAATTAATTCCCAAGTAATCACAATCATATATATCTGGTTGAACAAACACACTATTTTTTATAGCTAAATCAACAGCTGTTTTAACATCCTTTAATCCATCATATAACTTTAAAATAAGCCCTGATCCCTCTGCAGTATTTATTCTTAGAGAATCTTTATTATCAATGCAACCATCAGCATGAATACCTATTATATTATAGGCTAGATCTAAACTTTCAATTACTTCATTATTTATTTCTTTATATGTATTCCTTCTATTATTATCTACAAATTTAACGTCATTTATTAAATTCATTACACTATTTATGTCATTCCAACATTCTATAGTATTTTTAAATGCTAGCTCATCTTCCTTTAAGCTAGGTAAAATAGCTACTACATTAATCTTTGCATTTTTTAGTACTTTTTTCGCTATTTGTATGAATGTTTTTATTGCACCAGAGCCTGTCCCTCCCGCCATAGTTGTAAATACTACTATGGCTTCTGTTAACGGATATTTACTTAATAACGCTGCTAATGAATTGACGTTGTCTTTAATCATTTCCTTAGATTTATTTCTATCTCTTCCTGAACCATCTTCTCCAGGATAAACATATACATTTTTTGTTATATCTGCATTTCTTAATGGCTTAATATCAAATAAGCTGCTATTTATAAATAATCCATTATATCTTGGATTTTTACTTAATAGTCCATCTACTATATTTCCAGCACCTTGCCCTAATGAAACTAATAACATTTTGTCTTTTTCCATAATAACTCTCCTCTATCATACTATATAGATTTATTATCGGTAAAAAGTAAAATAACCTTATATTTATTTTTTAATCAAATTATAATTATTACTTAAGCTATCCTATTGTTCGTTCGAAAATATAATGGGGTGAATAAATTATTATGGATAATAAAGAAAAATACATAAGTAATCAAAAAATCAATTCTAAAATCCTAAATAAAAAAAGAGGAGAAATATTATATTATTCTATAGATCAAGTATCTGACTTATTAAATGAAAGTATAGATAATATAAAATACTACACTAACATATTTGACGATATACTAAAAATCGAAATACTAGATAAAGAATTACGCTATAAAGATAATGATATAGATAAACTAGAACTTTTAATAAAACTAAAAAATAGAGGCATGTCAATAAAAGAAATATATGAATATTATAACAAATTACCTTTAAATGATAGTGAGCTTCAATATAGTGAAGGAAACTTATTATCTGTTGAAGAATTAATTGATTTAATTAAAGAAAATCAACAAATTCAACTAAATATTTTTAAAGACCAATTAATTAACGATTTACAAAATGTAAACTCCCTATATCTTAATAACATTAGTTCAATGATTATTGAATCTCAAAATAAAAAACTTAATGAACTTAAAAATGATTTATCTAAGGAAATTACAGAATACCTAACTGTTAAATTAGATAAAATCAATGAAGTTAATAATGATATACATAATAATATAATTAATGATGCTAAAGAGTTTATATCAACTAAAATTGATAATAAAAATGAAGAGTTAATAATTGATTTCAAAAATAATTTTGATGATTTTACTAAGCTATCTTCAAATAATAATGACCGTTTAATAAATGAAGTTAAATCCTTTAAAAGAGTTATGGAAGATGCTTATTATACTAAATGTGAAGTTGAAATGGAGGAAGATGCAAATAAAGGATTTTTTGCTAGACTATTTCAAGCATTAAAAGTTAATTAGTTACATTTTTATCTCAATGAAAATTATAGCTCTACAACATTTGTCGTAGAGCTTACATTTAATATTGTACTTTTTCAAATTTACATCTATCAATATTGTACATAGTTTACTATTTAAGTACATTTCTTATCTTTCTGGAAGAAAAACAGTTATTCTCGTACCTATTTCTTTCCTACTCAAGACGCTAAAATATCCATTGTGACTATCAATAATCCATTTAGCAATAGAGAGTCCAAGCCCTGTGCCACCATTTTTTCTAACCCTTGCAGTATCTGCTCTAAAAAAGCGTTCAAATATATGAACTACGTCATTTTCATCCATTCCTATTCCATTATCTTGAATTGAAAAATAAGGTTCATTATTATCATTTTTGCCACATTTTAATATTATCTCTTCACGTTTATCCGTGTATTTTGCTGCATTTTCTATTAATATTCTAGCTGTTTGTTTAAGTAAGGATATATCACCATAAACTTTTATATCTTCTGAATCTATATATGTGTATGTGTGATATTTATCTATCATTTGAGATTCTTCTAATACTTCTTTCATCATATCATTAAGTGAAAATCCTCTAAGTTTAAGTTGAGTTTTACCATTAATACCTCTAGCTAGAAATAACAACTGCTCTACTAAGTTTTTCATATTTTCTGATTCACTTTTTATAGCTACAATAGATTCTTCTAATACTTCTTCATCATCTTTTCCCCAACGATCTAGCATATTTGCATATCCTTGAATTACAGAAATAGGAGTTCTAAGCTCATGTGAAGCATCTGAAACAAACCTTGCTTGTTGTCTATAAGATTCTCTCATTCTATCTAATAAGTTATTAATTGCTTCCTCTAACCCCTGAAGTTCACTATCTCCAATATGAATTCTTTCATCAGATGCAATTGGACTAATCTTAGATATAGCATCTTCAAGACTATGAAATTTTTCTTCATCAAAAGCCATATCACTAAGTCTACTTGCAGTTTCTGCTATTTCATTAAGTGGTTTTAAAACTTTTCTATTTTTTGAAGTACCAAATATTATTTCATTTAATAGCATAATAAATTCTATGATTCCAATAACACTAATAGCTCTTATAACAAGATTTAAAAAAGTACTAGCTTCTTTAATCATGACCTTTCCATCATCAAAGACAACTTTATAAGTTGCTGTTTCTATAGGATAAAAGTTAAAAGACCTTTGAGCATTTTTTATAAATTCACCATAAAAACTTAATTCACTTTCAACACACCAAATACCAATAAATATAATAATTATAAATATATCAATTAAAATAAACTTAAAAAATAAATCTCTTATAAAAATGGAATTTAACTTTATTGCAATAGATGTAACATTTTTGTTTTTAATCTTTTTACTCATCCTTAATTACGTACCCCACACCACGAACTGTAGTTATTATTTTTACTTTAAACATATCATCTATTTTTGTTCTTAAATATCTTATATAAACATCTATAACATTTGTTTCTCCAATATAATCATATCCACATACCTTTTCCATAAGTGTATTTCTAGTTAGTACTATATTCTTGTTTTCCATTAATATTTGCAACAAAGTAAATTCTCTATTTGTAAGCTCTATTTCTGTACTATCATAAATTACCTTATACTTCATTTTGTCTAATGATAATAACCCACATCTTAATATGTCTTCATCCTTTTTTACTGTAACTATTCTCTTTTTAAGCGCTGTTCTTATTCTTGCAAGCAATTCTTCAATTGCAAATGGCTTAGTTATATAATCATCTGCACCTGCATCAAGGCCTGAAACTTTATCCATAACCGCATCTCTTGCAGTAAGCATTATAACTGGAATATCTGAAATTCTTCTAAGCCTTCTTAATACTTCAAGACCATTGATTTCTGGAAGCATTATATCAAGTAGGATTAAATCCATCTCACCTTTTTCTGCAATTTCAAGACCTGTTCTTCCATTATTAGCTTTTACTACTTCATATCCTTCATGTTTTAACTCAAGTTCAATAAACCTTGCTAGCTTTTCTTCATCTTCAACTATTAAAATCTTAGTCATTCTTAACACCCTTTTTAAACTTCTCTTTTATATCTTTTACATATTTTGAAATCTCATTTAGTATCTTATTAACTTTATCTGTATTGATACTATTTGCATAAACATAAAATTCTATATCAAAAAATAGTCCAACAATAATTAAAGGAATAATAATCCAAAACATAAAAAACGAAAGTAAAATCACTACTGTAAGTGGAATCTTTAAAAATATCTTGTTTGCCTTTTTTATCTCTAGGAAAATATTATTACATGTATCTATAAACTTACATATAGCTTCAAATATTCCTTGAAAACTGCTGTTAGTTTTATACTTATATTCTTCATTATTTCTAATAACTTGTATTTCTCCAGTATATCTTGTTTCATTAGTATAAAAAATGCTAACAGAAGGCTTTTCAACTTTTCCACTTTCCTCTAAGTACAATAAAGCATCTAATATATCCCAATTGCTATTTTCTAAAACTTTTTTAGCTTCCTCATAACTTATATTTGTTTTTTTTCTTAATTTCTCTACTAGCTTATGCTTATCCATAAATAAACCTCCATATCTATGGCATATAAAAATAACATATATTATTTAAATTTTACTATTTTACTTATGATAAGTATATTAATTTTTTAATAAATTGCACAATACTTTTACAAATAATAATCTCATAACCAATTTGATATTATTTCGAAATAAAAAATACCGTATATTCATTTCTTAATATACGGTATTTAGATAATTTTATAGTATAATCTATTTACTTTTTTCAAATGATAGTGCTACTTCGCCATCACCAATTATTGCTATTATTTTTTTTGGTGCAATATTACGGAGATAAAATCTAGTGTTATATGGTATTGAGCTAATAAATTGAATATTCATATCTTCATCAAGAATCATAATTTTAGTAGGAACTTGAGTAAGTAGTGTTACGCCTATATCAACATCAGTTGCATTATTAAATTTATGAAAACCCTCTGTATATGTTTTTGAAATAGTTGGTATAGGCTTATAATAATTAGATGTAGTACTTGCACTAACAATGTTAGGCAATGATATAAATAGTATTAGTGCTAAAAATATTGATTGCTAATGATAATTTAATTGGCAATTCAGAAATTATAAGATGTCATTATAAAAATCGGAAAGTTAATACATATCATTAAGTCTAATTATCATTCATTATTTCTCATAGCCTTCTTTAAAGTCCTTTTTAATAGTATCTGCTGATTCTGATGCTTTTTCAAAAACACTATTTACTCCATCATAATTAATATTAGCACCAGCTAATGAATATTTATATCCACAGAATAGTCCAATTACTAATAATACTATAGTTGGTGCAAATAAAAATACTAATAGAAGTATTGATACTGTTATTGATACTCTTATTGGCTTTTCATTATCTTTTTTTATTTCAAAAAAGTTCTCATTCCCCTTTTTTATAAATTTACCTATAAATTTAAATATTCTACCTATGATTTCTCCAATTCCACCATATCCTTCTTTATACCTTTTACTATTTTCATTTTTTTCTTGCTTTTGATCTTCTTCTTTAACTTCAATTATTGTAGTAGTTTCATTATTTTCTATTTTCCCATTTCTCTCTAGATATATAATAGTATCTACAACATCCCAGTTACATTTTTCCAAAGCATCTATTGCCTCTTCACGAGTTATCTTAGCTTTTGCAATTATAATTTCAATCATTTCATTTCTTTCCATTTGATTTACCTCCATGTATTTATTAATCATTCATCATGGTTATATAATACTTTGGAAAGATTAATCTAAAATATAAGAAAGATTAAAATTAGATTAAAAAATTAAAATAATTATCACTAAAAATTAATTGAAAAGCTACATAATATTATCTTTAGTCTATTTTCATTAATAACCCTTCTTTATTTAATATAGGTCTTAATACATTATATATAATTACTACTACTATTGTAGAAACTATTGCATTTACCAATGTAGTAACTGCACTTATTTTAGCTAAAATAGCTGCTGCATCTTGTGGTTGTCCCAATATAAATTGTTTATAAAAAAATCCAACTATAGGGTCTGCTACTACATTAAAAACCAACCCACCAACAGATGCAATAATGCTCCACTTAAAAATATACTTTTTATCATTATTTTCACTAATTTTTGCAATTCTATGTGCAATTAATCCAGTTATCAATCCAATACACAATTTTAAAATGAATGTTTTTGGTGCTACCATTATATATACAGGATCCAACAAATCTGCAATAGTCATCCCTATTGCTCCTGCTAGTCCTCCATACCATCCACCAAGTAATAATGCAGCTAAGACACAAAATGCATTCCCAATATGAAGTGAAGTTGTATTTCCTCCCGGGATTGGTATTTTAATTTGTAAATAAGTAAATGATACAAAACATAATGCTGCTAATAATGCTGTTTGATTTAATTTTTTTATTCTTGTTTGTTTATTCAAAACAACCGCCCCTTTACTGGTAAAACTTACTATAAATTTTACACTTTCTAATCTTAAAATCAATTTTATCGATACAATACTGCAATCACTTATATATTTATTTTTTTTATTATAAATAAATATTATTATTTGGTTTATTATAAATTTTGAAATAATAATGTACAGGATAACCAATATTTTTATGTAATTATTGAAAATATAATAACAAGGGCTATTTTTCAATAGCCCCACTTATTTTTAATTTACTTTTTAATTTACTTTTTAACTTAATTGCTTAAATATCTAAACTCTATACTTGTTAGAAGTAATGCACCAGCAAAGTCATTATTGTTTGGAATACGTGCAACACTTAAAAGAGCAAAATCTTCTGCTCTAATAATATCATTTAATTCAAATTCTAATACATAATGATTATATTGAAAATTTCCTGGTGAGTTTTGTATTGGAATATTAACTCTATTCATAGTCCTTAAATTTGCTATATTTACTACTCCATTAACTCTAGTAAATAATGATGACAACCTTATTGCAAACCTATTTCCAATTGAAGTATTTGAATTATCGGTTAATAAATGAACAAACACCCTAGTTCTTGAAGACCTAATAGCATCCCTCGGAACGCTAAAAGTTAGTGAATACTCATTTGTATCACCTTGAGGAAGAAGCCATCCTAATATTCTAATACTAGAAGTAGCACTTCCTAGAGGTACAGTGTCAGGTGAAGTTTCTTCAGCATCATTAATTGTTCCAGCATTGAATATTAATGATTTGAATTCTAGTTTATTATTAAAACAATAATCATTTAACATCTTGAATCACCTCAAAATTATATAAAAGCTTTGTAATATAGTGTATTACAAATATATAATTATGTTACTAAAATATTAATTCATTTATATATTCTTCTAATTTTTTATTTCTGTATAATAGTACCACAAATAATATCCTCTAAAGAATTAAAAATCTCCATCATAATCCATCTATAGTAAGTTAACCTATTCATAAATAAAGGAAGTCGCGAAACGCGACTTCCTTTACTTTGACCTTTACTCTATAGATTTTAATGCATCTACCATATTTACTTTTTTTAGTTTTATATGCATCATTATCATAACTAATATTGCAAAAAACATTGTAATTAATCCAGCAATTATATAGCCACTTATATTTACAGTTGGTATCATCATCATATTATCCATTTCTGCCGTACTTACTAAGAATACATATAGTATTTTACCAAGGACTGTACCTAAAAGTATTCCTAATATAGTAAGTATTATGTTTTCTCTAAATATATACATTGCTACTTCACTATCATAAAAACCTAATACCTTTATTGTAGATATTTCTCTTATACGTTCAGATACATTTATATTTATTAAGTTATATAATACAACAAATGCTAAACTTCCTGAAGCTACTATTATTACTATCATAACTAATCCTAAATCAGCAGATTCACTTAAACTCTTCATCTTTGAGGCAAGTGTAACATTTATTACTTTATCATTATCCATAAGAGTAGTAGATACTTTATCATCATCTTCTCTTTCTGAATTTAAATTTAATAATTGCGCATTATATATTAGCTCACTATTAAATACTTCTTTATAATAGTCTGGTGATAAATACATATAGTGTCCAGCATAATTTTCTACTATATTATCTACCTTAACTTCATAATCATTATTTTTTGAATCTGTTACAATTATATTATCACCTACAGATGCATCTAAAATTTTTGCTAGTTTTTCATTTATAATTACTCCACTATTTGATAATTTGTACTCAATACCACTTTCCCTATCATTTAATAATATATACTTATTTAATTCATCTGTATTTTCTGGTACATAAATAGTGGCAGTTTGCTTGCTTACACCTTCTTTGCTAAAAGTAACTGAATCTTGATAAATGTTTAAGCTACTTTCATATCCTCTTAAGTTATTTAAAGACTCATTATATTCTTCATTTTCTTTTTCAATATTCTTGTCATTAAATATTACCATAGCATCATATTTAATTAATTTACCAAACTGAATACCCATGACTGAAGAATTAGATTTTTCAAGGGCTAATCCTGCAACAAGCATAGCCATGCATCCTGATATACCAAGTATTGTCATTAACATCCTTTGTTTATATCTAAAAAGATTCCTGAAAGTAACCTTTTGATTAAAGTTTAATCTTTTCCATAATGGTGTAATTCTTTCTAATAATATCTTCTTACCAACCTTTGGAGCTTTTATTCTCATCAAGTTAGAAGGACTATCTATTAATTCTCCTTTTAATACAATTAAAGCTGCTCCTACTGTACAAACTATTGAAGCTACTAAAGATTGAATTATATAAGATGGATAAAAATATATATTTACATTTGGTAAAGTAAATGAAGCTGAATACGCTTGGCTAACTATATACGGAAGCATGCTACTTCCAATTGCTATACCAAGAATACTTCCTATAATACTAGCTAATGCTGCATAAACTACAAACTTTTTAGCTATTTCTAAATCTCTATATCCTAAAGCTTTTAGTGTTCCTATTTCTACTCTATTTTCTTCTACCATTCTAGTCATTGTAGTTAAGCATATAAGTGCTGCAACTAAGAAGAAAAACACAGGAAATACTAAAGCTATCTTATCTAAGCTATCAATTGAACCTTTATAAGTTGTATAACCAGGATTATCCTCCCTATCAAAGAAATAATATTTGCTATCATCTAAATCATTTAGTTTTTCCTTTTCCTTATCTATTTCTTTTCGTCCATCTATTAGCTTTTCTCTATTTTCTGCAATTTCTTTTTCTCCATCAAGAAGTTTTTGTTCTGAATCCTCAAGCTCTTTCTTAGCCTTATCAAGCTCTAACTGACCTTGAGTTTTCCCTTCTTCAAGATCTGCTTTTCCTTTTATAATTTCTTCTTGTCCTTTATCTAATTGCTTTTCGGCTTCTTCAAGTTTTATCTTACCTTCATTAAATACTTTAACTTGCTCTTCATAAGCAGTTACTCCTTGCTGATACTTAGTTATTCCCGCCACTAAAGTATCTAATTTGGATTTATTTTCACTTACAGTTTTACTAGCTTCTTCTATAGCATTAGAAATATTAAGTGCTAGAGAAATATTTTCTGGATTTTGTTCTAAAGCATTTACTAAATCATTTAAAGCAGTTAATCCTAAGCCTTGGTTAGATATAATTCTTTTCCAATATTGAATTTTCTCATTTGGAATTCTATCACCATCTTTTAGATTGCTTGTTGTTTCTTTTATATTATTTGAAAGTTCATCATATGTTTTAATTAACATATTTAATCCTTCTATTTGATTCTCATATTCTTTTGTACTTTTAGTAGGATCAATTCCTTTATTTAAAAATTCCTGCTTTGCATTATCAAGTTCAACTTTAGCTGACTGAAGCTTTATTTCTCCATTTGAAAATTGTTCTTTTTGCTTATCTAATTCATTTTGTCCATCAACTAATTGCTTTTCACCTTCAATTAGTTTTAATTCACCATCTTTAATTTCTTGATTATATTTTTCTACAGCTTCTCTATATTGATTTTTCCCGTCAATAAGTTGAATCTTCCCATCATCTATTTCTTTTTGAGCATCTTCAAGCTTTATTTCACCATCTTCTATTTCTTTATAAGCTTTATCAAACTCTTTTTGTGCTTCTGATTTTATTTCTTCAACTCTTTCTATAGCTCTATTTGAATATAAATCTTCAAGATACTTATTATTTTCTTCCATCTTTTCTTTATATTCATCACTATATGAGCCAAGACTTTCTACATTTTTAAATCGTACATATATTTCAGTATATACATCCATTGATATATCACTACTATTTAAAATTGCAAAATAATCAATACTTCCTTTTCCAACAGTAGTTGTCCCTCTAGATATATTTTCTATATACATAGGACTTTGAACAAATCCAACTATCTTAAAAGTTTTCTTACTAAAATACTCATCTAAGTTTATATCAGATTCTATTGTATAATTATCGCCTATTTTTATATTTTCATTTTCCTTTAAAGCATTTTTATCTAAAGCTATTTCTCCACTATTTTCAGGTAACTTACCTTCTATAACAATAGGATTATTCATATTAATAGAATCATTAGGATTATACTCCATAAATCTAACAACATTATTTGTATTAGTTAAATTTACATCTATGCTATGTGTTGCATAATAATCTAAAATTTTATCGTTATTTTCAAGTAACTTTAAATCATTATCATTAAGACCTATACTAGATACTATCTTACTATCCATTAATTTTTGCTGATTAAAAAATTCATTTATAGAATCTTTTAAGTCTGGACCAGCTGATTTTATTCCAGAATAAACAGCTACGCCTAAAAATATTATTGCTAATATTGAAATAAACCTTGCTTTTGAAGATAGTATTTCTCTTGTTATTGATTTTTTATATGCTATATTTTTCATCCTTATCCTCTACCACTCTATAGAATCAACTGAAACAGGATTTTCGTTTACTTCTATGCTTCTAACCTTTGCATCTTTTATTTTTATAACTCTATCTGCAATTGGTGCAAGAGCTGAATTATGTGTTATAACAATTACTGTTGTTCCTGTATTTTTACATGTATCTTGCAGAGTCTTTAAAATCTGCTTTCCTGTTTTATAGTCAAGGGCACCAGTTGGCTCATCACATAAAAGTAATTTAGGATTTTTAGCTATGGCTCTTGCTATAGATACTCTTTGCTGTTCCCCTCCTGATAATTGAGATGGAAAATTACCTTTTCTATGACCAAGTCCAACTAACTCAAGAGTTTTATCAACATCTAAAGCATTTTTTGTAATTTGTGTAGCAAGTTCCACATTTTCCTTTGCAGTTAAATTTTGAACTAAATTATAAAACTGAAATACAAACCCTACATCATATCTTCTGTAATTTGTAAGCTGTTTATTATTGAACTTTGATATATCAACATCATCAATAATTACCTTACCTTCATCACAAGTATCCATTCCTCCAAGAATATTTAATACAGTTGTTTTCCCAGCACCACTTGGTCCTAAAATAATAACAAACTCTCCTTTTTCTATTGAAAAATCAATTCCATTGTTTGCAATAATAGTGTTTTCTCCAATTTTGTATCTCTTATATTCGTCTCTTATTTCTATATATGACATCTCTCTCTCCCTTATCTTTATCTACTCAAAATACTCAACGTTATTAAATAGACACCTTGTTTGGTTAATGCTATAATTAAGTATAAATAATATATACTCTAATTACAATAATCACATATTTTTCTAATGTTATTAAATATACATTTTGATTGTTTTTGTTGATTTATTAACATATAATTAAAACTTTTAAATAAATACATAAAAGGATGGGTTAAATGGCAGGAATTAAAGGAAACAGAAGAACCTTATATACTAAAAAAATAATAAAAGAAAGTTTAATTGATTTACTTCAACATAAAAAAATTCATGAAATTACAGTTACTGATATCTGTAAAAAATCAGATATTAATAGGGGAACTTTTTACACTCATTATAAAGATTCTTATGATTTACTTAAATCAATAGAAGATGAGATATTTAATCAAATATCCATATATATTGAGGAAACCCCTGTAGAAGATTACAAAGAAGTTTTATTACTCAAAGCCCTTGAATTGATTTACGAGAATAAAGATTTATGCAAAATATTATTCAGTAAACAAATGGAGACTAACATTATGGATCGTATTATTTACGTGACAAGCAAATCTGAAATTGATAAGCTGGTTGGAAGTGCAAATATTGATGCTGCGTTTTTAGATTATTTTATAAAATATACTGTAGGAGGAGTTGTTTCAGTTATTCAAACGTGGTTAGAAAATGATTTAAAGGAACACCCAAAAGAAATATCTAAAATTATAAATGATATTATTTCATTTCATCCTTAATTTTAATAAAAAACATAATCTTATTTTAGATAAGTGCATTAAAATATAAAATACTCATACCAATTTGATATGAGTATTTTATAGGGTATTTAGAAATTAAATATTAACTAAACACTTATTTTGATAATAACGAAATATATTCGTTTTTAGGAACAGGCTTAGAAAAATAATATCCTTGAGCAACAAAACAATTATTTGCTATCAAAAATTCAACTTGTTCTTGAGTTTCAATTCCTTCCGCAATAATTTTCATATTTAATTTTTTTGCCATATCTATCGTAGATTTTATAATAATATCCATCTTAGGATTTCCTATATTATCTATAAATGATTTATCAAGTTTTAAAGTATCAAAACTTGATCTTGATATTGAACTAAGTGCAGAAATCCCTGTACCATAATCATCCATTTCTACTTTAAACCCCAACTTATGCAATTCATCAACAATACTATTTAATTTATCATTATTATTAATAAATACGCTTTCTGTTATTTCAAAAGCAATTTTAGATGAATCTATATCATATTTTTCTAACAAAGCTTCAATTCTTTCTACAATTCCCTGATATTCAAGATGCATCCTTGATAAATTAACAGAAATCGGATGAATTTGATATCCTAAATAACTCATTTCCTTAATATCTTTGCATACTTTTCTTATAACTTCCTCATCTAGTTGAATAATTTGTCCATTATTTTCAAACACAGGTATGAATTTAGCAGGAGATATTAAAGAACCATCTTTTTTTCTCCATCTTATCAATGCTTCTGCTCCACAGATTTTCTTATTTCTCATATCATATTTTGGCTGATACCAAACTTCAAATTCATCATTTTTCAAAGCTTCTGAAAACTCAGATTCTATTCTTTTATTGTCTATTATAGTTCTTTTATTTTGCTCATCAAAAAACTTATAACTTTGATTCATTTTATCTTTTATCTCTCTTTTTGCCATAAGAGCGTTACTATATACACTATGCAGACTCTCAGAGTTATCTAAAGAACATATACCCATAGATATTTTTATAGGTATTACTTCATTTCTTTCAATATCCGTTTTAATTCTATAATCAAGCATATTTAATTTTTTAATTATTTCTTCTTTGTCATCATGATATAGAATTCCTATAAACGCGTCTGCCTTATCCTTATATAACTCATCATTAGGTAGCACTTCCTTAAATATTCTAACAATATATTTTAAAACATCATCTCCTATATCAGTTCCATGCATTATATTTATAACATTAAACTTATCTATATCAAAAACCACTAATGATTTATTTTTTCTATCAATCTGCTTCATATTTTCAAAATGCAATCTCAAACATTGATAATTTCTTTCTTTTGTCAATTCATCTATAAAGATAAGATAAGAAATCTTCTTTTGATATTTGTTATAAGATAAAATAAATATTCCAGCAGCCAAAATAAACGTAATATAAAATAATGCACTCTCTATATGAATACCTCTAAATATTATATCCGCATTTTGATATACACGCCTATTAGGTACATAAGATATTAAATACCAATCATTTATATTAAGAGGCTCATAATATATCAAATAATCTTCTTCCTCATAATTATAACTAATAAATCCACTTTCTTCTCTTGAAACATTTTCTTGAACTACTTTATATAATTCTGAATCCTCTACTTTTAACTTATGAAAGACATTGAAATCCCTATCATATATTTTATTAGGATTAGAAACAAGATTTCCTAATTTATCAACTACAACGCTTTTTCCTTCTCCATTAAAAGAATCGATATTTAAAATATTATAAAAATCTTCAGATTTATATGTAGCTGTTAATATCATCTCTACATCATTTCCATTGTAAATTGGAAATGTAAATATATTTAACATAAATTGTTTATCTTCACTAAAATAACTTTTAGATACGCCCGCAATCCCATTCATTCCATTTTTGTAATAATCATATTTACTTAAGTCTAATACTTCACCTAAAGTCGTATAGCAAATACCGCCTTTGTTAATAATACCCATATTGTAAAACCCATAAGATTTACTATAAATTTTTAAATTCTCAACTATATTCAAAATTTTATTACTATTAATATCTTCTATACTTTTCGCTAAAGATTCTAATACTTTTTGTTTTGCTTCAATTTCTGCCTGCATTGCTATAACATTTTGTGAAGAAACATTTTTAAGTTTTGCCCTAGCCTCTTTATCAATCAAATCACTTAAACGTCTATTGTGATATCTAAATAAAAATACTCCTATAATTAAAATTAAAATAAACACTATACATATTGATATAGATAATCCTTTTTTATATTTGTTATTAAACTTTGCTACACTTATCATAAAATTTTGCTCTCCATACCAAATTCTTATTTTTAAGATTAAATTCTCTTTATAAAAAGAGTTTTCAAAATATATCTACTCATTTATCAACCATTTTATAACCTATATCAATACCATTTTTACACTTTTGTATACTTTTTTTTGTTATTAATGAATTCATCCTAATTATCTTATTAACTTTATCTTTATAAAAAATAAGCTAGATGAAGTAATTCTCACCTCATCTAGCTTATCTATCTAATAACGATACTTATATTTTTTTAAAGTTTCATTTCATGATAATCTTCATTATCACAAGTAATATTTTCTGCTACATCTGGTAGTCCTATTGTAAATCTACTACCTTTATTAGGTTCCCTTTCAAGTTTAACATAACCACCATGAAGTTCTGCTATATGTTTAACAAGGGTAAGTCCAATACCACTACTACTTGCCTTCGTAACACCAGTTCCCTCAACTTGTGAAAATCTTTGGAATATAAACTCTTGATCTTCTTTTGATATTCCTATTCCTGTATCCTCTATAGTAATCTCAATATTATTTTCAACCTCTTTAATAAATACTCGGATTTTCCCACCTTCTGGAGTAAACTTAACTGCGTTTCCTAATAAGTTAATTACACATCTTTCTATTTCAGTATCATCAAAAGAAATAATTTTTTTCTTCCATATCTGGGTCAATTATAAGAGATAGCCCTTTGTCTTCTATGAACTTACTCATATTAAGTGCAGCTTCTTCAACTACATATACTATATCATTATTTGTTTTATTAATTTTATACTGGCCTGTCTCTATTTTTGAACTATCTATAATATCATTTATTATTTTTAATAAATTGCCACAGCTTTTATTTATAATATTCATATATTTATTAGATCTCTCTTGTGTTAATGATTTATCTCGATTTTTTGATCTACTAATTTTTTTAGTATTTTAACATAATTTAATATATAAAAAGCTATTAATATTATTAAAATTAAGTATATTAAATAAGCTAATGGACTTTTCCAAATTGGTTTTTTAACTCTTATATTCATACTTGCCTCTTCAGTTAATTCCCCATGCCCATCTCTAGCTCTTAATTTCAAAGTATATTTACCGGGTTCTAAGGATTTAAAATATAAATTACTTGTAGATTCTATATATGACCAATCAGAATCAACTCCTTTAAGCATATATTCATAAGTTATTTGATTTAATCTTTCATAGTTAGGCAAGAAATAATTAATATATAAATCTCTATTTTTATATTTTATAAACTAATTCATTTCCATCATAAATAGCTTTATTTTTGCCAATATACATATCACCAACTACAACTTTATTGTTAGATCCCTTAGGAGAAACTATATCCTTAGGATTAAAATATACTACGCCATTTGTACTTCCAAAAATCATAAATCCACTTTCAAGCTTTATACCTGAATTTAAATTAAATTGATAGCCGCTTAATCCATCTAACTTAGTAAAGCTTTCTTTTTCTATATCAAACTTATTTAACCCTTTATTTGTGCTTATCCAAACACTATTGTTATCATCAAATAAAATCGAATTTATAAAGTTATTTGTTAATCCATTAGCTGTTGTGTATTGAGTAATTTGATTTGTTTCTATATCAAATTTGATAAGTCCTATATTTGTCCCTATCCACATTTTTCCTTCCCTATCAAATGCCATACAATTTATATATTTATCTATTAAGGAATTCCCATAGGAACAATCATTGCAATATTGCTCTATAACTCCATTTTTCTTATGATACTTTATTAAGCCTGTATCAACTCCACCTAACCAAAGAATATCTTTATCTTTATAATCTGGCAATATATAGTTTATGCGTCCAGGATTTATATTAAATTTTATTAAATTATCACTATGATATATTTTTTTTCCAGTATTAAGATCACAACTAAAAAAATTAAATGTGGACGCAACCCAAACAATATCTCCATCACTATATACATAATTTAACTCGGAAGCATAACCGTCTTCAACCAGATGTAGTTTACTTAACAACTTTTCTGTATCAAATGATATTGTTCCATTATTAGTTGTAACAATAATATACCTGTCATTTATCTTAAATAAACTCTTTATATATTTATCTTTTAAGCTTATCTCATCATTAATTTCATATATTGACTTTAATAATTTACCAGTAGGATATTCAAATATATATATTCCATTATATTTAGTTGCTACCCATATTTTCCCCTTATTCTCAAGTATAGATACTATACTTTTATCCCCTAAATTCACTTGATCTAATATGTAATTGAATTGATTATTAGTATTTAATATATTCACACCTTTATCTGTTCCAATCCATATTGTTCCATTAAAATCTTCATAAAAGCATGTTATAACATTACTTGTAAGAGATGAAGATACACTTACATTTTTTCTTAATATATCCACATTATTTCTCTCAGGTGAATACACTACTATCCCATTATTGCTAGCCGTCCATATATTATCCTTACTATCATTCATAACAAAATAGTTGCTATTAATTTTTCCTATATCAATAGAGCAATTATAAACGGTCTTTATCTCTTATTCTTCAATATTATATTGCTTTATTCCATCAAAATCTACTACCCATATTACTCCTATTTCTTCTGATTTTATATCACACATAATAGTACTATCTTTTATAGAAATCCATACTCTTCCTAAATTATCAATCTCTATATTATAAATATACAATTTATCCGAGTGAATTTTATATTTGTTAACAAATATATTTAAATTTTCGTCTATGATATTTACTCCATATTTTGTACCAACCCATACCTCCCCCTCTTCTCCTTCTACTAAACAAGTTATTGATGAGTTAGTTAAAGATTTTTCATTATTTTTATCATAATAGAATGCTTTAATATCATTACTTTCAAGATTTATTTGCATTAATCCATATTCCGTACCACCCCACATAATATTGTCATTATAGCTACTTTTTAATAACGATGTAATCTTTAATTTACCTAAATTATATTTATCTTCTGGTAAATCCTTCATTCTTACTATAGTATCTTTGTCCCTAATTAAGAAATCTAATCCATGGTCTGTAGCTATCCACATATTCCCATATTTATCTTCTTCTATGCCCATTATATATGTGGAACTTAAAGTATTTTCATCTTCATAACTACAGTTATATATCTTTATAAATTCGCCATCATACCTATTAAGACCATCTACTGTGCCTATCCACATATATCCCCTGCTATCCTGAAATATTGTTGTTACATACTCATTAGAAAGCCCTTCATCAATAGATAAACTTTCAAACTGTTCTCTTATTAATATTTCTGCTGATACTTTTATATTGATTAAGTTACTAATTAAAGTTATTATTAAAATAAATATCAGCAATTTACATTTTAACAATGTTAACTTCATTAAATTATTACCTCACATTTCCGAAACATCATTTATTTTTAATATAATTTCAATTATAAAATAACCAATTATATACCTAATAATAACATTTTTCTTATATAATTTCATCCAACTACATCAATTATTAACACAAAAATACATTTTGTTATTTTTTTCGACATTATTATCCTTGTGTTAATTGTTATCTCTATTTATTTTTATTCCTTACATAACTAAACATTCTAGCCCTTTCGATTCTGATATAAAAGCCTTATCTTTAATAAATTTAATTTCATATTTATTTTTTCCTGATTTAACATGCTCTAAGATTCTTTTTTCATTATTAAACTTTAACAAGAGCTAAAAATTTTCTAATAAATTTTATCGTTATAAATTACGCAAATAACTTATTGATTTATATTAATTATGCTATAATATTTCTAAACTTTTTATGTTAGGGGGTGTTTTTTTATGAAGGTTAGTAATACATTCAGCCTTAAGTCAGTTTGCTCTTTGCAAGGATTACAAAAGTCAGCTATGCTTTGTTTGGAGCCTAAACTGTTTAATTAGCTGAAAGTTCTATACTTTTTAGGTTCTGTAACACATAGCTTAATTGTATTCTTTGCCTTAATTCTTTATAAAAAATTAAGGAGTAAGAAAAATGAAATACGCAAAAGCAAATGATGTGTTACCAGATGAAATAATTGAACTAATACAAAAATATGTAGATGGAAAATATCTTTATATTCCTAAAAAAAGTGCTACTCATAAATCCTGGGGTGAAGAAAGTGGCATAAAAGCCTCATTAAAAATTAGAAATACTGAAATTTATGAAAAGCATCTCAACGGTTGTAGTATTAATAAATTATGTGAGGAATACTTTTTATCAGAAAAAAGTATTAGAAGGATAATTTATAAGCAAAAAAATTGCTCATAGTTATTGCAGAATCATTTAATAGCTTGAATATGTCTTATAACCACTTTATCCTTATATTTATAAAATAAGTTTAATAAGCGGAGGTAAACAATGGATCCTTTTATTAAAAATCATGAATTTAATTATATAAAAAGATGTATGAAGGATTTAAACAATTCTTTAGGACTATGCGTAGATAAAGATATTATTCAAGCTAACAAATTATATATAAATCAAAAAATCTTAGATAATTTTTCTTTTTTAAATTTATCAACAGATCAAAAAGATTTATTTGATATTACAAAAATAACTGAACAATATCATATTGATTTTTATTTAGAAAAGTTATTAAATTACGTATACGAAAGACCCAATATAACAAATGCACAAATAAATAGGTTATTTAAAAAAGAAAAAAAGTTTAAACTACCTGATGAAGATACTATTAATTTAAAAAGTACTTACTTAGGATGGATTGATAATCAAATAAGGAAATTATTTATTGCGTATAATTTAGATGGAAACCTTCTTGGTATGGCTTGTAGAATATCTAATCCTGAACCTAAAGGTTCACATAGATGTATTCTTTGTAATCACATTGGTAAGGAAAATGAAGTTGCCTTTGTTTCGCCAATATGCAAACCATCATCTAAAGATGCTTATAAATCTATAGGCTTTGATATATGTTTAAATAGTAAAGAGTATAACGAAAGAATAGTTTCTATCAGTAAGCTTGAAGAACTTTTGAAAACCGTAAATAATATTAAATAACTTTTTTAACTAAAAAGTTAAAGGGGGGCGCGTAACGCGACCCCCTTTAAAATAAACATATAATTTAAAATAACTTTGATATATACTTAATTACAATTAATAAAATAAATGCTTATGAAATAATAACTAATCAGTTGGTAATATTATTGTAAACTTACTTCCCTTATTTAATTCACTTTCCAAAGTAACATGTCCCCCATGTAATTCTACAATATGTTTTACTAATGTTAATCCTATTCCACTACTACTTACTTGAATAGAATTAGAGTTCTTTCCTTGTTCGAACCTTTTAAATATAAATTCTTGATCCTCTTTAGATATTCCTATACCACTATCTTCCACAGAAATTATTACAACATCATTATCATCTTCAATTAAAACTTTAATTTCTCCACCACTTTCTGTAAACTTAACTGCATTCCCAATAAGGTTAATAATACATCTTTCTATTTCCTTAGGATCACAGCATATAGGCATTTCTTCAATTTTAGGATCAATGATTAATTCAATCCCCTTATTATTAATATAATCACTCATATTTAATGCAGTTTCTTCAACTAAATAGACTATATCAACATTTTCTTGCTTATTTATCTTATAAGCACCTGTTTCTATTTTAGAACTATCAATAATGTCATTTATTATATTTAATAAATGATTGGAGCTTTTCTTTATAACATTCATGTAGTTATCAAATTTCTCTTTAGCTATTCCTCCATTTTTGTCTAAAGAATTCAATAATTGAAGTACTGATAAAATTATATTTAAAGGTGTTCTTAATTCATGAGATAAATTAACAAAATAGTCATTCTTAAACTTTTCATTTCTAATATTTCTTTCATAAAGCCTTTTATTTTCTTCCATTTGTGAACTTATTTCTTTTGTTTGCTTATCTACTAAAGCTCTTAAAATTTGTACATAATAAGTATAACATAAAATTATTAAAAATATAACTACTATATAAAGACAATATGCTAAATCCGATTTCCAAAACGGTTTTTTTATAACAAAGCTTATAGATGATTCTTCTGTTAGACTTCCATCACTTTTAGATGCCTTAACTCTAAATGTGTAATTACCTGGATTTAATGTTGAATAAGAAGCATACCCCTCCCTAGTACTGCGCACCCACTCTTCATTTATTCCATCCATTTTGTATAAATAAATTATTCCTTCTATTCTTGAATAATCTGGAAAGAAATACTGAATTGATATATTGTTTTCGTTATATTTAAGCTCAATATTTTCTTTTTCCTCCAAATATAACTCTTTATTTACCCATAAATTATCTATAACTATTTTATTTTCTTTAGAAACTACTTCTTTTATATTATTGGGATGAAAGGAAACAACACCTTTTGTTGTTCCAAATAATAAATGCCCCATTTTTGTTTTATATACGGCTCTTTTATTAAATTGGATTCCACATAACCCATCAACTTCTGTAAAATTAATAAATCTATTTTCACTTATAATAAACTTACTTAATCCATAACTTGTCCCTACCCATACATCTTTATTATTATCTATAATAATGCTATTTATATAATTGCTACCTAAACCATCATCTTCACAATATCTAGTAAAGCTCTCCTCTTTAATATTAAACTTATTTAAACCTTCTTCAGTTCCTATCCAAAGATTTCCGTTACCATCTCCCTGAATACAATTTATAGAATCATAACTTAATGAATTACTTTCAGAAGATGATAAATAATTTTTTAGTACCCCTTTAGTTTTATGGAATTTTATTAAACCACCGTTTCTTCCTCCTGCTAACCAAAGAATATTTTCATCATTATCATCTTGATAAATATCAGATACTATATAATTTACTATGCCACTTTCGATAAAATGTTTTTTATAATTCACAACTTCATATTTCTCATTGTTACCTCTATAAAGTCCTTCATTAGTTGCAATCCAAATATATTTACCATCATTTAAAATTTTTAATTCTTGATTAAAAAAAGTAACTTTTTGAAATTCTTCTTCACCATATTTATTTATTGTTCCTGTTGCTTTGTCAATTATATTTATTCCTTTTTCAGTGGATACTAATATTTTACTTCTTTGTCCTTGAATAATACTTTTTATTGTATTACTACTTAATGAATTTTCATTATTTTCATCATAAACAAATCTTGTCATAGTATTTTTATCTACATTAAAATAAATTATTCCACTTTGTTCAGTACCTATCCATAAATCATTTTCATTATCTTCTAAAAATGACGTTATACTATTCCCGCTTATATTGTATTTCTTAAATAAATTATTTATTTTATTACTAAACTGTTGTTCAATATTTAATATACTAACACCATTATCCGTACCTCCCCATAGTACTCCATTCCTATCTTCATATAAACATCTTATTGAATTACTTAATAAATAATTTGAAGAATTATTCCCTGACTGATATATTTTTGTTGAATTATCACTTGGAGTATATTTTATCAACCCATTTAAACCACCAAACCATATATTCCCTTTGCTATCACATAATACCCTAGTTATATCTTGCTTTAATTTTTCTCCAGTATCAATGCTGTAATTTGATAATTCATATTTGCCAGCTGTTATCTGATATATACCATTTTTACTTACGCTCCACATATTCCCTTCATTATCTTTATCTATTTTATATATGTGCACAGTATTATTTTCATTTTTTATATCAAAATTATCTAAATCTATAGTTCCAATTCCATCTGCAGTAGATACCCATAAATATCCATAATTATCTTCATCTATATCTGTTATATAATTATTATTTATACTTCTATTTGTTCCATCTGAATAATACTTTATAAAAACTTTATTTTCTTCATCATATCTATTGAGCCCATTTATAGTTCCAACCCACATAGTATCATTTTGATCTCTATATATCGACGTTATTATAAGATCAGACAACATATCCTTATCTTCTTCATCTTTTGTTATTCTATAAACCTTATTTTCAGGTCTATTTATAATATTTAAACCATTATCAGTTCCAACCCATATATTCCCATACTTATCTTCATTTATACTTGTAATACAAGTTGAAGTAAGCCTACGTTCATCATTACTGTCATAGTTATATTCTATTATTACATTCCCATTGTATTGATTTAAACCATCTTCAGTACCTATCCAGATATAACCTAACGAATCTTGGTAAATATCTGTTATAAGATTACTAGATAATCCATGCTTCATAGTTATATTATAAAAATTAATTTTATCTTCTTGAGCAATAGAATTGTTATAAAAATCTACATTATTGGCGAAAACTACACTTACATTGCTAAATAAAGCTAAAAATGCTACTACAAATACTACTATATTTTTTCTATATTTTTTCATTTTTCTTATTAATTCCTAACTAAATATTAATATTTTTACAACTTATTTTAAACATTTTTTCCCACAATAGTCAATATATAATTAAACCATTTACAAAAATATAATTTTCTCAATAAAGTACTTTCTTTATTTTCTTATAAATAAAAATATTTATTAATTTCTTTTATTTATAAAAATAAAAACAGAGCCTATTGACTCCGTGTTTATATACTCTTTTGATATTTATTACTTTCCCTCTTCTTATTTCTTACTTGTACAAATTCTGAAGTTGTATCATTTGGATCAATATAAACATATTCCCCATTGCTATCCTTCTTCAGCCCTAAAGATGCCATTTTCTTTTTACTATTTCTATATTTTGTACTCATTAGCTTCACCTCTTAATGATATTTATATTACTTATTATGTCTTAACCAATTAATTGCACAATATGCATGCATAGCTGCACCTGTAACTAATATATCTTCATTAAATACTACCTTTTCATTATGCATTGGTTCACCATAAAAAGGATTTTCTTGCTTTGTACCTGCTCCTAACATAAGATAAACACTTGGAACTTCATATGAATAAGATGCAAAATCTTCTGATCCCATTCCTCCGCCTTCAAATAAATTTACTGATTTTTCGCCTAATAAATCTTTTATATAAGAAGTGATTTCTTTAGCTAAATCAGTATCATTTGTTAGTGGTGGTACTGATGACAATTCTATAAGTTCAGCTTCACCTCTAAACATTTTTGCAATTGAAACTACTATATCATTCATTCTATTAAATATAAATTCCCCTAACTCTTTATCCAAACTTCTAATAGTACCTTCCATAATAACTTCACCAGGTATTATATTAGGAGCATCTCCACCTACAAACTTACCTATTGTCACGACAGCAGGTTCAATTGCTGATATTTCTCTCGCTATTATTTCTTGAAGTGATATGTATATGTGAGCTGCTATGTTGATTGGATCAACTCCTAGTTCTGGCATAGCTCCATGACAACCTGTTCCCTTTACAACTATTCTAAATCTATTACACCCTGCTATGCTAGTTCCCAAACCACATAATACAATATTTGAAGGTGTTCCGGAATGAACATGCATTGCCATAGCTACATCAACCTTAGGATTTTCAAGAACACCTGCCGCTAACATTTTCTTAGCACCAGTAAAGCCCTCTTCATCTGGTTGAAACACCAATTTAACTGTTCCCTCAATTTGATTTTGATTTTCTTTAAGCAGTCTTGCAGCTCCCAAAAGCATTGCTGTATGCATATCATGTCCGCATGAATGCATAGAACCATTAGTTGATTTAAAATCACATTCAGTAGCTTCTGCCATTGGTAGAGCATCCATATCAGCTCTTAATAAAAATGTTTTTCCTGGCTTGCTTCCCTCAATTGTAGCAACTATTCCACTTTCACATATTTCCTTTGGATTATACCCAAACTCTTTTAACTTATCCATTACATAAGCTTTCGTTTTTGGTAACTTAGATCCTACTTCAGGATTACTATGAATAGTTCTTCTATAACTTATAATATCATCTTTTATTAATTTAGCCTTTTCTATAAACTCATTCATATCTACACCTCATTTTCTAATACTCACCTTTATTCTTCCACTTATTCTTATAATTTAATTATTTTTTTTTAAAATTATAGCTTTATTTAAATAAAATATCAATAACCCTTATATAGCTTTTTTATATTTGCAATGAAAATGCTAGATATACAAAAGGAAATTGTACTAAAATATCAACAGTAATTCTTACTTTATTATATTGTAATTAAATTCTTTAAAATTTTGTAAATATCTATATAAATTTTATTATTGTATTTAGTATGTTAAACTAACGAATATAAAATTTTTAAGGAATGGTTAAATGATTAAACATAAACAAAAGATAATAATTTTTATAGTGATATTTTTAGTACCTATAAATATCCATCTAATAACTTATTCATCTGAGCTCATGTTTTATAATATGGCTGTATCAAAAGGATTATCGCAAACCTCAGTGAGTACTATATATCAAGATAGTTCAGGATATATCTGGATTGGTACTAAGGATGGTTTAAATAAATATAATGGATTTAACTTAGAAATTTATAATAAAGGGTTTAGTGAAAAACGTAATATTGTTGATGGATATATTACATGTTTGAATGAGGATTTAAATAAAAATTTATGGGTAAGAGCAAATGATGGTTTAAGTAAGATTAATTTAGATACTAATAAAATAACCAATTATACTATAAATACCAGTTCATTGTTATCAAGTAAAATTAGAGATATTAAAATTACTAGTAATGGTAATACTATAATTGCCACTTCTAATGGATTATATAGATATGATAAGTTTGAAGATGATTTTATATCTTTGATTCAAGAAAATTTTAAGCCTTCATCTTCCAATATATTATATATAGAATTTTATAATAACACTGAAATTTATATGATATCACCAAACTGCCTTTTTAAATATGATATGACAAAAGATAAATATAGCACTATTGATAATGAATTAATAGCTACTATAGCAGAAAATAATACTTTTACAGCTTTCTCTCTACATAAGGATAGTATCTACTTAGGAACGCTATCTGATGGTTTATATGTATATAATATTAAAACTGGACAAGTAGATAAAGAGTATAAATTATATACTGAGGGAAGCAGTGATCCTTCTAATACTGTTAATAATATTTATATTGATGAAACTGGAATTTATGTTGGCACAAAGAAAGGTCTATACATACATAAAAAAGATGGCTCTCAAAAACACTTTACACATAGTTTTTATGATAAATACTCCTTAATTGATGATAATATTTCTTATATTATGAAAGATTCTAGTGGACTTTTATGGGTAGGTACATTTTCTGGGATAAGTACACTTGATTGTAATTTAGAGATAACCTATTATAACGATTTTTTCGTTAATCCAAGTATAAGCAATAATAACATTGTAATTGGTACCTATGAAGATGTTGATAAAAAATTATAGCTTGGAGTCTACGACCATGGTATTAGTATATAAGATAAAAAAAATAATACTGTTACTCAGCTAAATACTCAAACCATTAATAAATTAAATTCTGATACTATTTGGGATATAAATGGTACTGAAAAATATATTTTCGCTACATCGTCAGTTGGATTAAATATTATAAATAGAGAGACTTTAGAAGTTAAACATATATTGGACAATATATATTGTCACACATTATATGTAGATGGGGATTATCTATGGGTAGGAACTTTAGATGGCTTTAATATTATTGATTTAAATGATTTTAGCATAAAAAATATGAACAAATTACTTGCTAAAAATAATATATCTGTTAAATTAGGCGGAGCAATTTTTAAAGACTCTAAAGGCGTTTATTGGCTTGGGAGTTCAACAAAAGATGGGTTGATACGATTTGATCATAAAAATAACTCTTTAAAGCTCTTTAAATATAATGAATTTGAAAATAGTATTTCAGATAATGCCATATTATCAATAAATGAAGATACTAAGGGAAATCTATGGTTTGGCACTAAAAGTGGTCTAAATAAATATGATAGAGAAACTGAGAAATTCATATTATATTCCATAGAAGATGGTCTATCTAATAATACTATTTACAGTGTAATGCCTTTTAATGATGACATATGGATAAGTACAAATTCAGGAATAAATTGTTTGCAATTTAAAGATAATCAACTGATAAATGTAAGAAAATATTTAAACGGTGTAGAATATTCTTCAAATTCATTTTTTGAAACTTCAAGTGGAGAATTTATTTTAGGCGGCATTGATGGATTATATATAATAAATCCTGCTACTGTAGAACATAGCTTATATACACCAATGCTGCAATTTGATTCTTTTATAGTAAATGGAAACAAAGTAAATAATATCAATAATACATCCTTAAAATATAAGGATAATTTTATTTCTATAAAATTATTTACTACAGCTTATAATAATGTACAAAATATAAACTTTTATTATCGGATAAATAATGATAAATGGATATTGATGGATAACAATGAGATTACATTTTCAAATTTAGCTGATAATAAATATAATATAGATTTCATAGCTAAAAACTCTAATGGAAATAATAGTGAAATGAAAAGTATATCTTTTAATGTAAATCCTCCATTTTGGAGAAGTAAAGTAGCTACATTTATTTATTTTTCACTAGTTTGTATAATTGTTATTTACTTATATTTAAGGATATCCTCTATGAGAGATGCTATTAAACTAAGAAATAACCAATTGGAGAAAGAGAAATCTGAGAAAATAAACTTTTTACGAAAAATATTGAGTTAGAAAAACGTAAAAACAATTACTTAATTAATATGTCTCATGAACTCAGAACTCCATTAAATATTATAGGATCAACTCAACAATTAATAACTCAACTTAATAACAGTGGATCTATCTCCTCAGAAGACCTATCAAGGTATATGGAAATAAGTAATAATAATCAAAAAAAACTTGTAAAAATAATTAATGATTTAATAGATTCCATAAGAATGAGTGAGGGTGTTTATAAATTATTTATTGAAGAAAAAGATATTATCTATGTGATTGAAGAAGCTGCTCTATCATTAAATAGTCTAGCTGAAGAAAAAGATATTAATCTTATTATTGATACAACTATTGAAGAATGCATTATGAAATTTGATGAAACGGCAATTGAAAGATGTATTGCTAGTATTGTTAGTAATGCTATAAAATTCACTAATCCAGGTGGAGAAATATTAATTAATATAATAGATTTATATAGTATATTAAAAATAGAAATAAGCGATACTGGAAGTGGAATAGATTCTGAAAATATAGATAATATATTTGATATATTTAGCCAAAATGTAAATTCACAAAGAGAAGTTTCAATGGGTAGCGGCTTAGAACTTACTATTATAAAAGGCTTAATTGATCTTCATAATGGAAATATTTTTGTTAAAAGTGAATTAGGTAAAGGTACAACTTTTACAATAATATTACCTAAGACTATTCGAGAAACTGATGAAGTGCAAAAAATAATAAATAGTATAGTAGAAATCAAAATTTTGAAACACCTATGTATGGTACATAGGTGTTTCTCTTATTTAGGAAACAATTTTATTATCTAAATTAAATAATCTTGACACTTCTAAATTTAAAAGTGTTTGCACATAGTTTTTCCATTCCCCATTTTCATAAATCTTAGATTCTCCATCATATATATAAAATCCTGGCTGATTTGCTCCTGGTACTTGATTGCTTCCCGAATTAAATATTACTTGAGTTTTTGTTCCAAATCCTTTTGGAATCTTATAACTATATACTCCATTTCCTTCATTTGTCATAGCAACTCCTGGCCATTTTGCTATTTCTTTTACAGGATTCACGCTTGCATCATATACATATATATTAGGTGTTCCCCATCCACTCGGTACTTTTATTCTTGCAATAGTCTCTATTACTGGTGCCACCTTTTCATATACATAAGTAGCTGTTGTAGTTTTTCTATTTTGTCCTTCTGCTGTTAATGTTAATGTAATTTTAGACCCTACTGACGAATCTGCTCCTATTGCTATTTCTTGTCCGTCTTTATAGAATGTAGGTGTTTTCCCATCTATTGAATAAGTAGAACTTACTGTATTCTTTGAATATAATGTAAGTTTTAATGAGCCTGTAAATGTTGTACCACTTTTTACTGAACTTGATACTTCTGGATCTAAAGTTACTTGCACATAATTTTTCCATTCACCATTTTCATAAATTTGGGATTCTCCATCAGATATATAAAAACCTGGCTGATTTGCTTCTGGTATTTGATTGCTTCCAGAATTAAATATTACTTGAGTTTTTGTTCCAAATCCTTTTGGAATCTTATAACTATATACTCCATTTCCTTCATTTGTCATAGCAACTCCTGGCCATTTTGCTATTTCTTTTACAGGATTCACGCTTGCATCATATACATATATATTAGGTGTTCCCCATCCACTCGGTACTTTTATTCTTGAAATAGCCTCTTCTACTTGTTCTGCCTTTTCGTAAATATAAGTTGCTGTTGTAGTTTTTCCATCATTACTTACTCCATTTAATGTTAATGTAATTTTAGCTCCTACTGATGAATCTGTTCCTAATTTTATTACTTCTCCATTTACATAATTTTTTGCTGCACTTCCATTAATAGAATAAGTTGAAGTTACTGTATTTTTTGAACTTAATGTTACATTTAAAGAATCTACAAACTTAGTATTACTCGCAACTGAGCTTGCTACTTCTGGATTATTAATTTCAACTACAGATTCTAAAGTTGCAATTGTTTTTGATGATATACTTCCACTAAAATAATTTTTTCCTGATTTATTTATTACATTAAAAGTTTTTCCTGAAAAAGTATCTTTATATTCTCCAACTGGCAATGCAGTCTCAACGTTTACATTAACATCATAATTAGCTACATTAACAATCATTGCTCCTTTAGTTCCTCTTTCAATTATAAATAAATCATTTCCTTGAGTTCTAACATACTCATTTTCTCCAGCCATTTTGTTTCTGAATTTATTTGCTGCTACAACCACTGGATCCTTCCACATGTTATCTCCAGCACTCCCCATATTTCCAGCTAAATATCCACCGGATGGTCTATTAAAAAACAATGGTGTTGAAGCATTTCTACCACTTATCATAGCCCATGCTAATTTAATTTGCTCATTTGTTAATCCAACTGTTTCTTTCTTCTCATTTGCGTAAGTGTCATGTGACTCCACCCATGTTATTAAATTTGTAGGACTTCCACTTACTGTATAACTTTTAGCTGAATTTAAATTTATATTTCCATTATATCCAACAGAGCTTCTTATTATATTCCCATATGAATCACATGTTGTTTTAATATATTTGTGATATTCGTTAATATTATCTGCTCCACCTTGTAAAACTTCCCCATAAATAAATAGATTTTCTTTATTATTTAATGCTCCTAATACCCTTGGCCAGAAATCACTTCCACCTGGGTCGTTTGGCAATTCTATATGCTTAGCAGTATCAACTCTAAATCCATCAGCACCACAAGCAATTGCATCATTTAAAAAATTAATAATCATATCTTGCAATCCATGATTTGATGTATTTAAATCTGGTAATCCAATGCCTAAATGTGTTACTTGCCATCTATCATTCCAATTATCTATACCTCTACTTTCATGCCAATAATCAGGATTGTTTTTTATTGCAGGATCAACATTATTAGCGGGATAGTGCTTATCTGCTCCATCACCTCTATTTCCTGTATGATTAGCTATAACATCCACTATTACTTTTATCCCCTGTGCTTCAGCTGCATCACACATACTTTTAAATTCATCTCTTGTACCTAATTGAGCATTTCCAATTTTAAAATTTATTGGTTGGTATAATATCCACCACTTAGAATTAGACATTAAATCTTCCTTATTCCCTTGAATAGGTGATGTTTGAACTGCTTTATATCCAGCAGCTTTAATTTCTGGTAGTTTTTCTTTTATAGTATTAAATGACCAATTCCATGCATGTAATATTGCACCCTCATCTATTGTATTAACTACATTTTGTATATTCGCCGTTTCAGCATTTACTTTAATATCAGAATTAATTCCAAATAAACTATTAAATACTAAACTTAAAGTGAATATTATTGAAAGTAAAAAACTATTAAACCTCTTTTTATTATTCATTTTCTTCTCCTCCATATTTGTTTCATTTACTTATAAAATTATCTAAAGTATTGTTTATTATAAACATTTCACCTCCCAAATCATTAATTTAAATTTCATTATTTTTAGCCTTTAAATCCCTTCCTAACACAACTTTTATTCATTTGAAAGTAACAATATATTGTATTATTTTAATGTCTACTGCATTTTAAATTAAGTGATTTATATTTGTACCAAAAGTTTAAGAAATGGATTTACTATTACTTGCTAGATTATTTTGAGTATATGATATATGGTTAAGCCTATACTATTGATATGTATTCATAAATCCTTTATTACATTTATTAAATGACTTGGTATTTAATACAATATAATAGTCATTTAGCATAAATTATTGGACACATTAAGATGAGTTAACTAAAATAATATATAAATACTTTCTTAGAAAGGAGAAGGATTAACTTGGATTACATAATTAATATATTAATTCAATTTATGGACAGAGCTGTATTACTTCTTGCATGTTTATTTACTATAACTAGGCTACAAAGTTTTAGAAATATATTTCAAAGAGATACCTATAGAAAAAAGGATTACTTAATTGCATGTACAGTCTTTTCTGTGTTTGCAATACTATCAACATATACAGGTCTTAATGTAGAAGGTTCTTTAGTAAATGTTAGAACTATTACTATAGTATCTGGAGGAATAATTTTTGGTCCAGTTGTTGGAATAGTAACAGGAGTGATATCTGGAGTACATAGATATCTAATAGATATAGGGGGAATAACTTCTATTCCATGCCTCATAAGCAGTATATGTGCTGGAATAATCTCTGGGTATATTAATAGAAAGGTAAAAAGAAACTATAGATGGATAGCAGGAATAATAGCAGGAATGTTTTCTGAGACTATTACAATGATACTTATACTTCTATTAAGTAAGCCTCATTCCTTAGGTTACGACATCGTATCTAAAATTGCTGTTCCAATGATTATTGGGCAAATCTGCGTAGGATTTATTGTATTATTAGTTCAAAGTATAGAAAATGATAAAGAAAAGATTTCTGCTAAACAAGCAAAATTAGCGCTAGATATAGCAAACAAAACTCTTCCTTATTTCAGGAAAATTAATAGTGAATCTTTAAATAAAATATGTACTATTATATAAAGAAGATATTCAAGCTGATGCAGTTTCAATAACTGACACGAAAAATATATTAGCTTATAGTGGTATTGGTAAAGAATATTATAATATTGGTCATGAAATTATAAATTCTGAAACAAAAGAAGCTATTAGTAGTGGTAAAATAGTCATAAAAAATACCGGTTTTAAAGAAAAAACATCACTTTTAAAATCAGCCATTATTATACCACTTAAGGAAAAAAATGAAGTTACTGGTGCATTAAAAATATACTATAGAGCTTCTAACAACATAACTTATACTATAGAAACTCTTGCTGTAGGACTTTCACAAATCATTTCGACTCTTATGGAAGTATCAAAAGTTGAAGAAATGAAGGAAATGGCTAATAAAGCAGAACTTAAAGCCCTTCAAACACAAATTAATCCTCATTTCTTATTTAATGCACTAAACGCTATAGCTTCTTCTATACGGATAAATCCTAATAATGCAAGAGAACTTATAATAAATTTATCAAGTTACTTAAGATTTAATTTAGAATTAAACAGTGAATTTATAGATGTAAAAAAAGAGCTTAAGCAAGTAAAAGATTATATTGAAATAGAAAAGGCTAGATTTGGAGATAAACTAAATGTCATCTATGATATAGATGATGTTAATATTAAAATACCAAGTCTTACAATACAACCTTTAGTTGAAAATGCTATAGTCCATGGGATTTTAAAGGATAACCATAATGGAACAGTTAAAATAAGTTTAAAGGACGAAGGTGAAAAAGTTAAGATTTCTATAATAGATAGTGGTGTAGGAATAAGTGAAGAAATGATAAGTAATATTTATACTGATAATGTTCCAGAAAAGAAAATAGGCCTTTATAATGTTCATTCAAGAATTAAGCTTATTTATGGAGAAGGTCTTAACATAAAAAGACTAGATAAAGGAACTATGGTAGAATTTTATATAAAGAAAAAAATATAAGAGGGTGAAATATATGAAAGCAATAATAGTTGATGATGAATTCTTAGCAAGAGAAGAACTTAAATATTTTATTCAAAATTACAGTAAAATAGATATAGTCGCAGAATTTGCAGATGGAATAGAAGTTCTTAAATTCATTCAAAATAATGAAATTGATGTTATATTTTTAGATATAAATATTCCTTCACTAGATGGTGTTTTACTTGCTAAAAGTATAAGTAAATTTACAAAGAAACCTTATATAGTTTTTATAACAGCATATAAGGAACATGCTGTTGAAGCCTTTGAAGTTGAAGCTTTTGATTATATATTAAAGCCTTACTCCGAATCTAGAATTGTATCAATGCTAAAAAAATTAGAAAGTGTTGATAATAACACTAAAAATAATTCTCATAAAAATATCATATCAAATAAGATAAATTTATGGAAAAATGAAAAAATAATAGTTGTAGATATTAATGATATATATTATTGTGTAGCAAGAGAAAGAATAACTTATGTTTTTACTAAAAATGAGGAATATTCAGTTAACCTATCCATATCTGATTTTTACGAAAAGCTTCCTAAAAATATATTCTTTAGATGCCATAGATCATATATAGTAAATATTAATAAAATAAGAGAAATAATACCTTGGTTTAATAGTACCTATAACTTGAAACTTCAAGATATCGATTATGAAGTTCCTGTTAGCAGAAGTAATGTAAAAGAATTCAAGCAACTCATGAACATATAAATGCATTCTATTCAAATTTTTTTGTATTTCATTCATAAAATAATAATTTTATTTTTTACGGATTTATAATGAAAACATAAACAGTGTTTGATTATAAAACTTAGTAAATGTTATATATGTAAAAATAAAATTAGAGGTGAATGAAATGAAAAAAGTATCAGAAAATCGTTGGTTAATAGTTTTAGGTTCAGTAATTACCCAACTTGGATTAGGGACAATTTATACTTGGAGTTTATTTAACCAACCCCTAGTAAATAAATTTGGATTTCAATTAAATAAGGTTGCAATTACCTTCTCTATAACTAGTTTTGCTTTAGCAGTATCTACACTAGCTGCTGGTAAACTTCAAGACAAGCTAGGAATTAGAAAACTTACTTCAATTGCAGGTATAATACTAGGTATAGGATTGATATTAACATCATTTGATTCCTCATTACCTATGCTTTATATTACAGCTGGTGTGATAGTTGGGGCTGCAGACGGTATAGCATATATTACAACACTTTCAAATTGTATTAAATGGTTTCCTGATAAAAAAGGACTTATTTCTGGTATTTCAGTAGGAGCTTATGGAACAGGTAGTTTAGTTTTTAAATATATAAATGGAGGCTTAATTAATAATGTAGGAGTTTCAAAAGCATTTTTATATTGGGGAGTTATAGCTATGGCTTTAATCTTTATAGGTGCTCAACTTTTAAAGGATGCTCCATTAATAATCAGTAATTCTACAGATAGTAAGAATACAAAGGAGTTTACAGTAAAAGAAATGCTTAAAACAAAAGAAGCTTATGCTTTATTTGTAATATTCTTCTCAGCATGTATGAGTGGTCTTTATCTAATAGGTATAGTTAAAGATATTGGTGTTGAACTAGTTGGACTTACACCTGAAGTAGCAGCAAATGCAGTTGCCATGGTAGCAATATTTAATACAGCTGGAAGAATTATATTAGGTGCTTTATCAGATAAGCTTGGTAGATTAAAAGTAGTAATTTTATCACTTTCAATTACAACTGTTGCAGTATTTGTACTAAGCTTTGCACATTTAAACTTCGCAATCTTCTTTGCTTGTGTTGCATCAATTGCATTTTGTTTTGGAGGAAATATTACAATCTTCCCAGCTATAGTAGGAGATTTCTTTGGTGTTAATAATCAAACTAAAAACTACGGAATTATATATCAAGGATTTGGTTTAGGAGCAATTTCAGGTTCATTTATAGCATCATTAACAGGAGGCTTTAAATCTACATTCATAGTTATTGGAGCTTTATGCTTAATATCAATAGTTTTAGCTTCTACAATACAATCTGTAAAATCAAATCAAAAAATTAAACATAATGCTAAACTTGTAGAAAAAATTGCATAATCTCCTTTCATATTTTATATATGAATTAAAATAAAAGGGCTGTCACATAATTAAATTGCTTTCTGTGGCAGCTCCTTTTTTTTGTAAATTTACAATTACTTTTTTATTATTGCTGTAACCACTTCTATTGCTTTCATATTTTCTATTTACTTTTCTAAATAGTTTTGTAGTTACTAAATTTTTTAATAAGGTAACTACATTTCTCTATAGTAAACTAATTTATATAAGCAAGTCACTACATCTATAATCAAAGAATAATATTTAATAAATAAAAAAAATAGGGAATAGCTAAAAGCTATTCCCTACTTTATACAGACACCCACGGATTTTTTCATAACTTTTCTTTAATTATTTATTAGTAGATATTCTTACTAAAGTACCTATCTCCTCTATCTGGAAAAATGGTAACTATATTCCCTTTATCTATTTTATCCGATAATTTTAATGTAGCAGATAGTGCTGCTCCAGAAGAACTTCCTACAATCAGTCCTTCCTTTAATGCTATTAATTTTACCATATCATATGCATCTTTATCAGAAACCTTTATAACATCATCTACTAATTTCATATCCATGGTACTAGGAATAAAGTTATTTCCAATCCCTTCAATATCATAACAGCCTTCAATACCCCCACCCATAGTCGAGCCTTCTGGATCTGCTAAAATGGTTTTTATATCTTTATTTTTTTCTTTTAGATATTTAGCTACTCCAGTAAATGTTCCTCCACTTCCTGCTCCACACACTAAGTAATCTATTTTCCCTTCCATAGCTTCATATATTTCTGGAGCAGTTGTTTCATAGTGAGCAAGAGGATTTGCTTGATTTTCAAATTGTCTTAAGCTTATTGAATTTTCTATAGTATTTAGTAATTCTTCTGCCCTTTTTACAGCTCCAAGCATTCCTTCTTCTCTTGGTGTATTTATAATTTTCGCTCCTAAAGCTCTCATTAATGTTTGTTTTTCTATTGAAAACTTTGTTGGAACCACAAATATTATATTATAGCCTTTATTTATTGCAGCAATAGCTATTCCAAGACCAGTATTTCCTGCAGTTGCTTCTATTATTGTATATCCTTTTTTTAATATTCCTTCTCTTTCTGCTGCTTCTATCATGTAAATTCCTATTCTGTCTTTTACACTTCCTCCAGGATTATTTCCTTCAAGCTTTGCAAATATATTCACACCTTCTTTAATATTTAAATTATTAAGTTTAATTATTGGGGTGTTACCTATTAACTCTTGAATATTATTTAAATATTTCACTGCTAAAGCCTTCCTTTATTGCTTTATTAGCATATTCATGTGCAAGCTCTATAGAATGATCTCTGTAATTACCACATTGAAGTTCGTTAGCAGCTGGAACTTCTTTTGCTTCTAACACTTTTTTCAAACCATATTCTAATGCTTCTATTACCTCATTTACTTCAACATCTCCCCAAGCTGTCAAATAAAATCCTGTTCTGCATCCCATTGGTGAAATGTCTATTATAGTCTCTATTTTTTCTCTCATAAATCCTGCTAGTAAATGTTCTAAGCTATGAATTGCAGCAGTTGGCATTACTTCTTTATTAGGTTGTAAAAATCTCAAGTCAAATTTTGATATACTATCTCCATTAACTCCTTTTTGAACTCCGCATTTTCTAACGAAAGGTGCCTTCACCTTTGTGTGATCTAATGAAAAACTTTCTACTTTAACCATTTAACTCACTCTCCTTTAATGCATTTTCTATATCTTTTATTAAATCTTCAACATTTTCTATACCGATAGATATCCTTATTAAATTATCAACTATTCCAACCTTTTGTCTTATCTCATAAGGTATTGCAGCATGAGTCATTGAAGCTGGATGACAAATTAATGATTCAACACCACCTAAGCTTTCAGCAAAAGTTATTATCTTAAGACTTTCAAAAAACTTTTTATAGTCATAACCTTCTTTTAAAACAAATGATATCATTCCACCATAGCCCTTAGCTTGTTTCTTTTGAATTTCATGTCCTTGGTGTTCTTTAAGACCTGGATAATATACCTTTTCAATTTCTTCTCTACTTTTCAAAAATTCAGCAATTACTTTCGCATTTTCATTATGCCTATCCATTCTGACAGCTAATGTCTTTATGCCTTTTAATAACATAAAAGAATCAAAAGGTGATAAAATTCCACCTGTTGAGTTTTGAATAAAATGAAGTCTTTTAGCTAAATCTTTACTGTTAACAACAACTACTCCAGAAACTGTGTCACTATGTCCACCAAGATACTTAGTAGCACTATGAATTACTATGTCAGCCCCAAGTTTAATTGGCTTTTGAAGATAAGGAGTCATAAATGTGTTATCAACTATAGTGTATATCCCGTTTTCTTTAGCTATATTTGAAATTGCTTCAATATTAGTTATATCCATTAAAGGATTTGTTGGACTTTCTATAAAAATAGCTATTACAGTTTCATCAATACTGTTTTTTACTTCTTCTAAATTAGAAGTATCAACTAATTGATATTTAATTCCAAAATGGTTAAAGACCTTGTCTAAAACTCTAAAGGTTCCTCCATATACATTGTTTGAAATAACTATCTTATCACCTGATTTAAAAAGGGAAAGAACAGCAGTAGTAGCTGCCATTCCAGAAGCAAACCCAAAACCTGCATAACCTTCTTCAAGATCTGAAACAAGTTTTTCTAAAGCCTCTCTTGTTGGATTCCCTGTTCTCGAATACTCATAACCTTTATTTACACCAAACTTTGGTTGTTTATAAGTTGAAGTCTGATATATTGGTATATTTACTGCTCCTGTTTTCTCTTCCCCATCTATTCCTCCATGAATTAACAATGATTCTATTTTCATCTCCTAATTACCCCCTATTATTTTCTAGTTGCTCTTGCTATAAAGATTCCTGTTTCAGTATATTCTCCCTTGCTTGAATAACCTTTGCAGCTTAAATCTGTATTTTCTATTTGTATATTATTAAAGCCTGCTTCTTCTAGCCAATTTTTTATTTGCTCATTTGAAAATCCAAGCCACTCATCAAACATTTCTTCTCTAGCCCATTCCCCATCATGCTCCATAACATCAGATATAATTACTATCCCATCTTTTTTTAATACTCTATGCATTTCTGATATAGCCTTTTTTGCATCCTTTATATGATGAAGTGCCATATTTATAAAAATAGCATCTACAGATTCATCAAAAAGTGTTAAATTATCAAGTGAAGATTTAATAAGATACAAGTTTTTATAATTTTTATCAGATGCATTAATCTTTAATTGCTTAAGCATATTGCTTGAATTATCTACAGAAAATACTATACTTGCTTCATTTGCTAATGCCAAAGAAACAAAGCCTGTCCCGCACCCTAAATCAGCTACAACTTTATCCTTTATATTAGTTATTGATAAAAGTTTATATTTTAGCCTTTCTTCAAAATAATCACTTCGTATAACATTCCAATTTTCAGCTATGGAATCAAAATATTGTACAGAATTCATAATACCCCTCCATTTTTAATTAATAATAATTTCAATTTTTCTATAAAATTTATTTAACTTACCTATTGTCATACTAGTTAAGTCAGATTTTTAAACAACACCTAACTAACTTGCTCCTAAATAAAAAAACTTCTGCCTCTAAAAACTTAGAGGCAGAAGTAAACTTCCGCGGTTCCACTCTAATTATCTAAGCTATCGCATTATTCATTTTAAATTGTGCGACTGCCATAAGACATCTTAATCTATTGGTACAAATATACCTCAACGCTTTAACGGGCGTTCCCGCTGAAGTCTACTATAATTTCGATTCAGAGCTCAGAGATGCACTTCAATTAATATCCACTTAAAACCTCTTACACCCAGGGAGGTTTCTCTCTGAAAGCTTTCATTAACTTACTCTTCTCGTCCTAGCCGATAATTCCTATCGGATTACTTTGTTTTATAATACTATTATATCACACAACTGTAAAATGTGTACCAAAAATAATATTTTTCTAAATTTTTTATTTTTATTATAGCCTTCATTTATACCATTCTGTAAGCACAAAAAACTCTTCAAAGCATACCAAAATAAAACTGGTAATGCTTCGAAGAGTAACAGTTCATATCTTTAAATAAATAAAACTACCTTGTATAATTTTTATTAATGCTATTTCATAATTATAAATAAACTTTTTCCTCTAACTTATTTAATATAATATTGCTCCTATACCTAATAATTTCAGATGATTTTTCAATATACCTCTCTGCAAACTTATTATAGTTATTTTCATTTTTGCTCCAAAAGCTTGACATTTGCCACCCTGGATATATTAATCCTCTATTGACATCATTAACTCCAAAACTAATTTCATTATTAATATAATAATCTAAAAAATTTAACTTACAAAATTCTAAAAATCCTCTTTCACTTTTTTCAAATCTATTAAAATAAAAACTATTACAATTTAATAATTCCTTAAATCCTTTATTATTACTATAATCTGATAAAAAATATAATCGTAATTCTAAAAGAAACTTATCAAAGTAATCTTTCCACCTGACACCTCTATATTGATTTATATTATTATTCTTATTGCTCTTATTAGGTAGTAGAGCCATATTCCCTATAGTTCTATAAAGCTTATGAAATTCAATTATTTTTTCCTTTAATTTTTCATCTTCTACTATAAAACTTTTATTTTCATTTCCTATTTCCAATGCCGTATAATTATTATTCCTAATATTACTTAGTTTCTTATTTAAATTTCTGCTAAATAAAGTATTAAATGAATTTATTATGTCTCCTCTATAATTTTTTCCTGTACCAATATCATTAAAATTTATATCTGGTAAAACATCCCCCCAAACAACACAATAAATAGCTCTTGCTAAAATTGTATCATCTGCATCAAATCCTTTATTTTTATTATATTATGTACATCCATATTTTTTATCTTCTCTTAATTCATTAAAGTTAAAATCTTTAATTTTTTCAATATCGCCTTCTAATTTTTCATCAATAAAAATCCTTATTAACTTAATACATTCCTTTTGATTTACTACATCCATTTTGGATTCGCCTTCTTCCATAAAATTCATATATCATTATTAATTATTGGTCATAAATCAAAATTTAATCATATGTTATAAACTTTATTTTCGAAAAATTATTCCCCCTAAAATATCTAATTAATAAATATTACTTAGGGGGAAAAATAAATATGCTATGTTTTCGTTATTAATATTAAATTTATTTATAGTAACTTCTTAATAATTCCTGAACTACGTCAATATCTGCAGGAACCCACTTATATAATGGTAATTCATTTATTGATACCCACTTTGCATCATTATGTGCATTTAAATTCAATGTACCGCCACATATTTCACAAATAAAACAATACATTGTTAAATGAAAAGTAGGATAATCATACTCTATTGTTGTAAGATGTTCTAAGTTGTTAATATCTAATTCTAGCTCTTCCTTAATTTCTCGTTTTAATGCTTCTTCTTGTGATTCTCCACTTTCTATCTTTCCACCAGGGAATTCCCACATATCTGCAAACTCTCCATAGCTCCTACGAGTTATAAATATCCTATCTTCCTTTTTTATTATTGCTGCAACAACTTCTATTACTTTCATATCTTGATTCCTTTTCTAAATAGTTTTGTAGTTACCACATTTTTAAATGAGGTAACTACATTTATTACTTAAATAATAATTGATTTATTTGCTTTATTAATTAACTTAGGAGGAATTTCTTCATCTAATTCCCATACAAAGCTTATTGGTTTATTTCCAGTATGGCTTCTATATTCACAAGTTCCTAAATATGTGAATGGAGATGTTAGACCATCTTTTGATTTATACTCTCTAACAAATAGAGCTATTTTATTTTTTGTTTTTAAGTGATTAATATATCTTTGTCCTGTTGTACTTTCAACTGAAGTCCTTGACTGAGTTTGCCAATGAAATAATTTTTCATTTATAGCATAATCCTCATATAATGTTGAAGGTGAAAAGTCTTTATCACTTATTAATCTTTTCCTTTGAATAAATTTTATATATGAATTCTCCTTGTTATATACTTTGCCTATATTTTTTCCCTGTAAAAACTACTTAAATTCTATTTTATTTCTTGTTTAACTTTAAAAATTCTATTTAAATTTAGCATTCTTGTATAAAATTCTATTTATTATTCCCTTCTATTACTTTATATAATAATAAAAAGCTACATTATCCATGCAGCTCTATATTATTAAAAATTACTCAAAATTTATTTTTATATTAATATTTAGTTATATATCTTCATTTTCTATTATACTATGTAATTTTTTGCCCATATGCTCTATTAAATTTACAACTAACGCATTTCCCATACAAAAGTATCTAAATGAATGTGTCATCCCTGTATTAGTCCAATCATCTGGAAATCCATTTATTCTTTCACATTCAACAGGTGCTAATATTCTTAACTTACCTGTAGAAATATCTTTAACAACATGTGTGCTTCTATTTTTACTTCCCTCACTTGTCAGCATTGTTCTTGCTGGCTTATCTATTAAATCTGGAAACGCTATTCCACCTTCTCTAAATATATACTTATGCCCACTTTTAGAGGTTCTTTCAATAGCTTTAGCTCCTTTCATATAAGTCCACTTTTCTAAATCATCTTCAGATAAAATATATTTTTCATCCACATTCTTTTCTAAAATCTCATTTAAAGTTATTTGATACCCTGTTAATAAAGCATTAGGATTGGTATCTATTGTATAAATTGTTCCATTCTTATACACTCCAGAATTTCCAAACTCAAATGAAAAGTCATTAGAAATATCAAGTATATCTAAATTATAATTATTCTTTATATTTATGCTTCTAATACTTTCTTTAGAGAATTTTTCCACACTAAATATTGAACTAAAAAAACCCTTATCTTGAATTTGTTCATATTCACTTTGTGCTTCTAATTCCATATAATATTTAGTTGTGTTATGTACTGCGAAAATAAATGTACGTCTTCTTCTTTGTTGAAAACCATATTCAGCCGCATTTATTACTCTCCACTCAACAGAATATCCTAATTTTGCTAAGCAACTAATAATAATTCCAAAATCTCTTCCACGTTGACTTGATGGTGATTTTAGTAATCTATCTACATTCTCTAATAATATGAACGGCGGCTTCTTTACACTCAATATTCTTTCAATCTCCCACCAAAGTACTCCTTTTTTCCCTTGTATTCCACGAGCTCCAGTGCTTGCAACTGAATAGTCTTGACATGGAAAACCACCTACCAATAATGTATGATTTGGAATATGTTCCGCTGGAACTTGAGATATATCTACATTACTATACTCATCTATGCCACCAGAGGCTTCAAAATGACTTTTATAACACTCAAAGGCATGTTGAACTTTTTTACTGGGTTCCCATTGATTTGCCCAAACCGTTTTCCAATCTGATGAACTTTTCTCAAGACCAACTCTAAATCCACCTACCCCAGCAAATAATTCACAAATTGTATGTTTCATATTGATAACCTCCTAATTTACTACCTATACAAACGATCGTTCTATATATATTTATCATATTTCCTTATCTTATTCAAGAAATATTTTTATATATTTACTTATATTAAAATAACAAAAAAGTAGATAACTTAATAATACCTAAATTAAAAGTTATCTACAATAAATATATTATTCCACTTCATAAAATTGAAGTTTATTATCATTGAATCTATATTTTATTAATCTTACATAACTCCAAGTACTCGCTACAGTTGGCCTTTTTCCTTTTATATAGTTTCTTATACATATTTCATTTTTATACTTAATTACATCTTCACTAAAATCATATGAAACAATAAAAGCTTGAATCATACCATAATCTCCAAAAGAATACTCTCCATTAATCCAATCAACATATTTCATTATTTGATTTATTGTATCTTTTGTTGCTTCGTCTTTTTTTATTTCTACAACCAAATATTTAGAAATTGTATCAAATCCCTCTATATACTTAAATCCGAATAAATCCATTTTATCCATATAATCTATTGCTTTAAATGGAGATGCTATAACTTGATGTGATATATAATCCCAAGAGCCAAATATATTACAATTATTATTACTTATGATATCTATTAATGCTGCTTCTATAGCCATTTCATGTTTTATTCTATCTCTATTATATGAATTTAGCAATAGAGGCTCTGAGTTCATAATATATCTTTCATCTAGTTTATCTGATAATTCATTTCTAAAATTTAAATTATATTCAAATGAATTTCCATCTTCATAAATAAACTCTTCGTTTCTTTTTAAGATAATATCTCTAAGTGCTTTATTTTCATCTTCATCTACCTTTATAAAAGATAACTTCCAAAATGCTCTTAATGACTTAAATTTAATTGGGTTTGAGGCCAAAACCTCATCCATATCAATACCATTAGTGAAAAATTTAGGATATGGCTTAAAAATACAAAAACATCTATTTTTAATATTTTTCTCTTTATTCATAATCATGCTATTTTTTATTTCATTATACTCATAATTTTGAGGCCTACCTGCATCAATATAATTCCAGTACTTGCAATCATATTTTACTTTTACTAATTCTCCAATTCCATATATTTTTCTTTTAATGAAAAAATATATATTATCTCCAGGTTTCATTCCAAAATAGTCTGCAAAAGTTCCCTCATGATGTAGCTTCCATTTATTATTAATAGGGTCGCTTAAATTTGTACTATATATTCCATTTATTATACACTCTTTTAACGAGTCCTCATTATCCATACTCATTATATATCCTGCCATTTTTTCTTCTCCATTTACTTACTTTAAGATTTATCTATTTGATTTTTTATATATTTAGCATTTAACCAAAAGCATTTCTTTCTTGCTCTCATACCTTGTGGTGTAATAATTAAATCACTTGAGTTACGTGCTTTTGGTCTTATATGAGCTATTTCTCCATCACTTATCTTAATAAACTTTTCATATTCACATTGTTTTATTTTATTTATAGTATCTAACCAAACCCTATACATACTACCATCTAAATCAGATATAGGCATATTCCAAAACATTACTTTATAAAGATAAATATTATCTAAGGTTAATTCTGATTGTTTTTCGAAATTAATTTTACTCTTAAAAATTATCCATAAGTATTTTTTATTTTCAAATTTATTTCGTATTGTAGATTCTTCCCATTCTTCTCCAACTATTTCACAGTAATTAATTTGCTCAAAAGACATTGATTCCTTTGGCATGCCATTAGGTTTTAGCAAAATAGTTTTCACCTCTATATTTGCCTTTTTAAACTCTTCAAAATTTTCAAGCTTGTCTCCAAAAGTAACTTTACAAACATCATCTACTATGAGTCTTATAAAATTTTTAGCTTTTCTTTCCCTATTTATTGAATATATATTAATAATTTCAGAAATGCTTTTATTTAAAAGTTGATTAAATAATTTATATATTTTTTCATCAAATAAAAATTTTTCATCTGATAATGGATTTAAAAGCTTTACTTCTCTAAGCCGCTCTCTTTCCAATAATTCATCTATAATATAATCAACATATTGTCTTTTATAAGAAAATGCTCTTTGTTGAGCCATAATTTCTGAATTAGGTTGTCGCCTTTTACTCTTTTCTGCTGTGCTCCCTTTAGTACATGCACCAAGATACATGGTATCACCTTCAGAAATTTCATGTGCTCTACCATTCCTAACTTTATCAGCTATTATATTCCAATCCCTTTCTATAATTTTCAAATCTTTTTCTGAGGGACTCCATAAGCTAATAATTTTAAATATTAAATCTTCTTTTTTAGCGTATTTCTCATTCATATAAAACATTAAAAGAAGTTCTTTACATTTTTTCATTATTGAATTATTTTGCCATGTTTCTTCATTCAATTTAAAATAATCAATAATACTAAGAACAATTCTTTCCTTTGCTGAATATCCAAGTTGTTCTCTTATACTATTAGAATTTTCTTTCTTAGTTATGGATTTTAACGGACAAACCTTTAATTCTACACCAACTTCACTAAAATCAGCTTCTTGCCTGCTATTAACCTTATATCCAAAATATTCTTCTTCTATAGTTTGTCCTAATCTACCTTTAGACTTTTCATCATTAAGTTTATTCTCATCTATATTTTTATTTATATTACTTAGACTTTTATTAAGTAATCTTCTAGCATATGCCTCTATTGATTCTTTATTTTCTTTATCATACTCATTCCCCAAAATCCCCACTCCTTCATGTTATATTCATATAATTAATATCAAAAATTTAATTCTAATCAATATATTTATACATTACTAAATTCATTCATATAAGATATTAAAAGATAGTGAATAAACTTATTAATTGTAGATTTAAGTTTCAACTACTTCTAAATAATTAAAATCAGTCTTATATACTTTTTTCCTAAAAGGTCTTTTAATACCTTTAATTATAAGTCAACTTATAAAAATATGATATAATATCTATATATTTTCTAAAAGTAAAAGAGGTATATATAAATTTTACTATTCTTTATTTCGTTATAGTTTATAAATTTTTAATACACAATCTGAATTAAATCAATTATTGAGTGAAATTGTTACTTCATTTAATAATGTCAGTGATGAAGATATTATTTAATATTTTTAGCAAGTGGGATACTTACTCCCCCACTAATATCCCCGGGCATAATATCTTATAATTTAGTATTGTAATATGCCCATTTTTATCTTGGCTCCAATTGTTCCTTCTACAATTCTATCTATAATTTCACTTTTCTTATTTCTACTCTTAATGTATACATTTGCTTGATTAGCTATTTTCTTTAAATCTATTACGTTAAATTTATTTAAATATTCTAATGCTTCATCTTTATTTGAATAGGAATATACCTTATCTATTACTTCTTCTACCTTTTCTTCTTTGTTATTTATTTTCTTACCTTTTAGATTCTTTTTATTATCTATTAAAGTTATTTTCTTTTCTCCTTTGATTAATGAATTTAAATCTTCGTCTTTAAGTTTTAATATAAAATCAAAAGCTAACTTACTTAATAAAAGTATTTCTTTCTTATTCATATTATTTTACCTCTCTTAAAAACTCATTTTTAAATTCTTCAAAATCAATATCTATATTGGATTTCTTTTTATTAATGTTATTTAAAACAAAAGGAATTGAAGTGCTATTATCTATTTCATTATCGTTGCTTCTAATACTACTATTGAAGGCTTTAACTCCTTTAATTTTCTTAACCTCTTGGAGATACTGATAATGCAAACTCTTAGGTTTACCACTTATTATCTTAACCATAGTTGGTAGTAATCCTAAATTTTTAACATCCATCTTATTAAATTCTCTAAGATCAAACTCATCTATACCTTTTGAAACTTCATCTCTTAACTTTTCAATATGCTCATATAGTGTAGGTGCGCCTACTGTAGATAGGTAATCTAACTTTGTTGGTATCAAATAATAATCCGAAGCATAAATTGCATTTTGTGTTATTAAATCAAAACTTGGTTGGCAATCTAATAATACAAAATCATACTCTCCATCAATAGTCATTATTTCATTCTTCAGTCTTGATATGCAATTTAGTCGATTCTTTGTAAGATTTCTTCTCCAAGGACCTTTTATAGTACGAGCTAAATCTATCTGTATCTCATATAAATCAGTACTAGATGGAAGTAACCCTATAGATTGTCCTCCATTTTTTATAATAATATCATTAGCTTTTAGATCTTTAGTAATATAATTCTTTATGTTATCTTTATTGTTATTAATTAATGTATTAAAGAAAGTTTTTATGGTTTTATCTTTTTTATAAGCCTTTTTCCAAACCTCAACATCTATATAAGAAAATGTTAAACTGGCTTGTGGATCTAAATCAACTAATAATACTTTATATCCTTCTAAAGCTAGTAAAGCTCCTAAATTAGATACAACTGTACTTTTGCCTACTCCTCCTTTGTAATTTACAATAGAAATGACTTTCAAAATAATTTCCCCTTTTACATACTCACTTTCTATATATACTATTGTAATTTTTAATTAATCCATGAACTATTTAAAAAACTCATTTATATTACTCTAAATAAAAATAAGCTAATACCTATTCAAACCTAGTTACTAGCTTATTCTTTAAAATTCCGTATATTTTTTTGCTTGTTCATTTAAATGTTTCTATCAAGTGATATACTTAGTATCTCACTAATACACCTAGACATAATCCATTTTTTAATTTGTTACTTTAAGAGTAATCATAATCTTATCTATCTCTAAACCATTTGCTCCAAAATATAATTTAATGTAATGATTCGTTCCAAAAACAAAGCCTAAAGGCCTAGTTTCTGTAACAAATTCACCTTCAGTTCCTCTAATAGTAATAGTTGATTTTAAAGCATTGTCATAATACACAGATAATGGTAATTGTGCAAGTGATCCTAAATCTGATTTCATTTTTATTGAAATATCGTATATACCGTATTCATTAACAGTAATACCAAAAATCTCTGAATTACCTTTTTTATTTTTAAGTATCTTTCCATCAATAACAATATTATTAGTATTTTTATCTGCTTTATAATAAACTATATTTTCTATATGAGAATCATCTTCATCTTTTTGATTAATTTCATTTAATTCCTCTTCACTAATAAGATTTAATTCATGTAAAATTGATGGTGATTTCATTATAAAGTTTAAAATATTTTTTGCATTTCTTTGTAAGTCACTTCTTTTTAGTTCTCCAGTTTCTAACTTTTCTTTAACATTATCATTTTCAGGATTTGATTTTGAATCTCCCACGCACATATATAAATCATTTTGTGCTGCTACCATTGGAGCCTTATTTTCTTTTATTGATTTCTCACCTTCTGTATTTGCATTTGCCCACCAATCTGACATTACTATGCCATCAAAGCCCCATTCTTTTCTAAGAATTGTTGTACATAAGTCATAATTTCCAGCAGTCCAAATACCATTTACTGGTCCATAACTAGTCATAACAGAACGTGCGTTACCTTCTTTAACAACTATTTCAAATCCTTTTAAATAAATTTCACGAAGTGCTCTCTCTGATACTACTGAATCTGCAAAGTGTCTAGACACTTCTTGGTTATTAGCACAAAAATGCTTAATTGTTGGGGCAATGCCTTGTGATTGCATTCCAATTACTTGAGCTAAACTTATTTTTCCTGTTAATAATGGATCTTCTGAAATATATTCAAAATTACGTCCATTTAATGGATTTCTATGGATATTCATTCCTGGACCTAAAAGAGAATCTATCTTGTTTTTTCTTAGCTCTTTTCCTGTCATTTTATAAAGTTCTTCTACTAATGATATATTAAATGTACAACCTAGAGCTGTTCCATTTGGCAATGAACATGCTTTAGTTCCACAATCCATACGTATTCCTGAAGGTCCATCTGCACAACATGCAACTGGTATTCCAAAATTTCTTAAATTCTCTGTAACTCCACCAAAAGCTGCTGCTGTTCCTGGTGTGACTTTAGGACTACACATCCCCTCGCCTCTAAACATATGAATTAAATCATCATCACTTAATTGCGCAACGAAATCATCTATATCTACCTTTTTATCAAATACATCTCCAAGCTTATAGCCTTTGTCACCAGTATAAGCTATCTCATCTTTGTATCTTTCTTCCATTCTTTTATATGGATTTATAGTTCTTGTGATCACATCTTCCATTATAATTTTGTAATTACCATCTTCATTAACAGTTGATTTGAAACGTTCAAATGAAGCTGTAGGTGCACATGCTTCTTCTAGCTTTTCTACTAGAGTAAATTTTTCATTATATTCTCCAGAAATATTGGCACTTCTAACATCTGAACCGATATAAACCTTGTAACAACCTTCTTCAAGAACATAGCATGACTTATATCCAGTTATTCCATTATCATCATAAGAAGCAAGATAATATTTAGGAATTTTTATTTCTACCTTTTCATTTTCTAATGGATTAATTACATTAGTTTTTGTAAATCCAACAAGTGATCTTGAAGCTTTTCCAAGTTTTCCTTGTGGAGCTTCTATATATACTTGTACAACTTCTTTTCCTGATATATTTCCTATATTAGTTACATTAGCTTCAACAATTACTTCTTTACTTGTTACACTTTTAATTTTTCCTTCAATATTAAAATTAGTATAAGATAGTCCATATCCAAAAGGATAGATTACTTTATCCTTTGCAAAAGTTTCAAAATAACGATATCCTACATAAATATCTTCTTTATAATAATTTCTTTCCATATCCCCAAAATTTTCAGTTGATGGATAATCTTCTATATTCTTGGCAATAGTATCTGTTAATTTTCCAGATGGATTTACTTTTCCTATTAAAACATCAACAACACCGTTACCGCCTTCTTGCCCTCCTTGCCATACATAAAGAACAGAAGAAGGATTATATTTCTCTACCCATTTCATATCTATAATATTACCAACATTTAAAATTACAGCTGTTCTTTTAAATGTCTTAGTAACTTTTTCAATCATAATTTCTTCATCTTCAGTTAAAAGATAACTTCCATGTTCATTTTTACTATCTTGGTCTTCGCCTGCAGTACGTCCTATTATAACTAATGCAATATCCGCATCAGAAGCAGATTGTACTACTGAATCCTCAAGCTTCATTTCTTTTTGAGACCAAGGTACCTTTCCCCATCCCTCACCTTCATCATAAGGATTTTCTTTAATCCATTCTTCATATACTTTCACTAATTCCTCATCTAAAATAGTCTTTTTATTTTCTCTTAAAGCATCTAAAATACTAACTACATACCTTGTATTTACAAGGCCACCTGAACCTAATCCACTTTTATAATAATTAAAAGCACTCCTTCCAAATACAGCTATCTTATCATTATCTCGAAGTGGAAGTGCCTTCTCATCATTTTTTAATAAAACACAACTTTCTGCTGCTACCTGCCTTATAATACTTGCATACTTTTCTAAATCCAATGTATATTCTCCCATATTATCCTCCATTAACTTTTATTTAAATTAACTTTTTACATATTATATAATTTCATACCTATAATCTTAATTTACTTTAATTTCAAATTACACCTCCCATTCTTTATATAACTTCTCACATTTTCATATTATTTTTCACATAGTTCACAATATATAGTAAACGATTAAATAAAACATTTTACAACCTAATGGTTTAATTATTCAAACTAGTATTAAACGATAAAACATGATATTCAAACTGATTCTTGTAATTTATTATATAAATATTTCGGCATTGTTGTAGTTACTTTATCTTCTTATAATTTAAAGGACTTATACCTACATACTTTTTAAATTTATAATAAAAATAATCAATATTTTTATAACCTACCTTTTCACATACTTCATATACCTTCAAATTATCCTCAATAAGTAATTTTTTAGCTTGTTCTATTCTCACATTATCTAAATAAGTATTAAAATTTTTACCTGTAGTATCTTTAAATAATTTGCCTAAGTAAGAGCTGTTATAATTAAATATTTCTGCTAAATCCTCTAATTTTAAATCTCTATAATATTTATTATCTACATATTTGATTATTCTTTTAATACCTTTACCCTTAAAGTTACTTGCTACATATTTTGAAATATTTAAAAATTTATCTATTAAAAACTTAATAACTTCATTTAAGCTATTCTTACTATAGATTTCTTCAATAATTATTTTATTATCCATATCTAATGGTTCTTTTACATTATAGTTTGATATAATATTATCTTTTAATTGAATATAGTAAGTAGTTAGTAAAGCCTTTATTTGTTCTTCTTTATAATTCTTTTCTAATATAATTTTTTCTAGTAATAAAAAGCTTTTCTTTATCTCCTCTACTTCACCTATTTCTATATAGCTATATAAATTATTAATTATTTGTTCTTCAGTAATTGAGGTATTAATAGTATTTTTTATCTTATCCTTATAAATAATGCCTTGATTAAGGTATAAATACTTCTTATTCATTAACTCTTTAGCACTTTCATATGAATAATTAATTTTATTAATATTACTAACTTCTTCTCCTATTGTAATAAAAAGATTTTCTTTCATCTCTTTTTCAATTTGTATTTTCATTTTTTTTAATAATGAATAAATCGATTCAATACTTTTGTCATAAAATATTATTGCAACTCTATTTTTAACTCTAAAAACATTAGTATTATTGCCACTTAAATTTTCTTCAACTGACTCTTTTAAATCAATTATATCATCATTATCAAATTTATTTTTATCATTAGATATTAATGCTACATATAAGCTTTTATTATTTATAGAATTTAAGATTTCCCTTGCTTCTTCTAAATAATTATTTAAGCAGAGCCTTACTAAAGCGTATTCTTTTATCAATTCAAGTTTTCTTCCAATATTTGTATTTATATTTATTTTATAAAAAATTTCTTTTCTTACTTCATTAACTACCTCAAGTAGCTCATCTTTATCTATTGGCTTTAATAAATAAGATTTTGCTCCATATCTCATAGCATTTTTTACGTAATTAAATTCAGAATACTCACTTACTATTATAAATTTTCCTAAAAACCCTTTTTTCTTTACATCTCTTATAATATCTAAGCCTGATTTTCCATACATTTTTATATCCATTAATATTAAATCTGGCTTTAAATCACAAATCTTTTCATAAGTATCATAACCATCAGTACCTTCTCCACATATAGTAAATCCACATTCATTCCAGTTAATAATATTTTTTAATTCTTTTCTTACATATGGTTCATCATCTGCTATAAGTACCTTTAGCATCTTATTCTCCCCCTCTTATTGCTGGTAAAATAATAACACCTTTGCTCATAAAACCTATCTCATTATCTTACATATTAATATTATATAACATCCAATATTACCATAAAATATAAATTATATAAAAATATTCAATTACTTTTCTAAATAATTAGTGTAAGCTATTTTGCTAATAAATAAATCCCAGAGTCTATCCTCTAGGATTTATGGAAAATAATTTTTATTCTAACAAAAAAAATTTCATAAGAAAATTATACTTTATATAATAATTTATTTTTACTTTAATAATTTTACAGTTAAATAAAAAAACAATATAATAAGAAACCATTTTCAAAACTAACCATGGATACATCTAATAAATTGTCCAGGCTCCACTTCTCTAGCTTCTGGACATTCACTTGCGCAAATTTCCTTTGCTTCTGGACATCTAGTTCTAAATGGGCATCCCTTACTTTCAGGAGTCCACTGTCTTATTTCTGTATCTTTATCTCTTATAACTGGTAAATCAATCACTCCTTCTCTTTCAGGATCTGGAGCTGCTGCTACAAGAAGCCTAGTATATGGATGCTTTGGATTGCAAATTACTTTATCTACATCTCCCCATTCAACCATATGCCCCGCATATAATACTATTATTCTATCTGCAAAATATCTTGCTGTAGCAATATCATGAGTAATATATACAAAAGATTTTTTCATTTCTTTTTTTAGTTTATTTAATAAGTTTAAAACTCCAAGTCTTATGGATACATCAAGCATTGAAGTCGGTTCATCTGCAAAAATCACATCAGCTCCCACTGCTAGTACTCTTGCAATATAAGCTCTTTGCTTTTGCCCACCAGAAAGTTGATGTGGAAATTTTTCACCTTGATCCTTAGGTGGAGTTAATCCAACCATTGTTAGATATTCATCCATCTTTTTATACATTGTCTCTTCATCAGAAGGATGATAAAGCTCTAAAGGCCTTTTAAGATGATAATATATATTGTGTAATGGATTTAAAGATGAAAAAGGATCTTGGAAAATCATTTGAGCCTTTTGTCTATAATTTTTAAACTTTTCACCTTTTAATTCATGAATATTTTCCTTTTCAAAAAACATTTTTCCAGAACTTGGTTCATAGAATTTCATTGCAATTCTACATAATGTAGACTTTCCACAACCTGATTCTCCAACTATTGCTAAAGACTCTCCAGGATATAAATCAAAAGATATATCATTTAAAGCACGGATAGTACTTTTCTTTGAAAAGAAGCTTTTTTTAGCAACTTTAAAATCCATTGTAACATTTTTTACACTAAATATTGGTTTTACTAATTCTTGTTCTTCCATATCTTATCCTATCTCCTTTACCAATTCTAATGGATTGTGACAGAAGAAGAATTCATCATCTTTTGAACTTCTTTTTGGTTCTTCTTCAAAGCATATTTTAGTTGCTTTAAAACATCTGTCTTGGAATCTACATCCTTTAGGAATACAACTTAAATTTAATGGTGAACCAGGAATTCCTTCCATGTATTCTATTTCACCTTGCAATGAAGGGAATGAATTCTTTAATCCATAAGCATATGGATGTTGTGGATTCTTTAATATCTTCTTTGAAGATGCTTGTTCAACAATTTCCCCTGCATACATTATTGCTACTGTATCACAGAATTCCATCATTAAACTAATATCATGAGTAATAAATAAAATTGAAAAATTAAATTTTTCCTTTAACTCATATATTTTTTGTAGTATTTCTCTTTGAACTACGGTGTCTAATGCTGTAGTAGGTTCATCTAATATAAGAAGCCTTGGTTTTAAAGCCAATGCCATAGCAATTACAGCACGCTGTCTCATTCCACCTGAAAATTGATGTGGATAATCTCCTAAACGATTAGCTGGAATTCCTACCACTTCTAGAAGCTCTTCTGCCATCTTTCTTGCTTTTTTCTTATTTTTAGTTATTCCATGGGTTTTATAAAGTTCAAAAAACTGATTTTCAAGAGTAACTACTGGATTTAAACAGTTCATAGCTGATTGGAACACCATACTTATTTTATTCCATCTAAAATCTTGCAATTGATTTTCTGATAAGGATAAAATATCTTTTCCATCCATTTTTATTTTTCCACCAGTGATAAGTGCTGGAGGTCTATGCAATCTCATTAATGAATAGGCAATAGTACTTTTACCACAACCTGATTCTCCTGCAAGTCCTAAACTTTTTCCTTCTTCAATAACAAAACTTACATTATCTACTGCTCTTATATGTCCTCTTTCTGTTATATAATCAACACAAAGATTTTCAACCTCAAGTATTGCTCCCATCACTTAAGCCCTCCTTCACAAGTAGTAATTCCTGAGAACCCTTTCTTTAATAATATTTCTTGATTCTTCTTTTCTTTATAGTATTTTCTCATAATCCTTTGAGCTCTTAATTTTGGATTAGATACCTCATCAATAGAGAAATTAATTAGTGTGAGTCCAGCTCCAAATAATATTACAAATACACTTGGTCCAAGTATCTCCCACCATACACCACTATTTAAAGCACCAGTACTTTGGGCATTATTTAACATTTGTCCCCAGGTTACTGACATTCTATCTCCAAAACCTATAAATTCAATAAAAGACTGTGCCATAATAGCGTATATTACAGTTCCTATAAAGCCTGAAGTTATCATGGATAACATATTAGGCATTATTTCAACAAATAATATACGAATTTTAGATTCCCCTAAAGTTTCAGCCGATTTCACAAACTCTCTATTTCTTAAACTCATAGTTTGTGCTCTATAAACACGAGCTCCCCAAGGCCAAGAAGTAACACCTATAATAATTCCAATTGCTAGTGGAGAAATTTTCCCTATCATTGAAGCTATTATTAATAGTAATACTGTTTGTGGAATAACCATAATTATATTTATTGTAGTTGTGATACTATTATCTACTACCCCACCAAAATAACCTGCAGTAATTCCAACTATTAAACTTAAAACAACCGCAATTGCCCCTGCAAAAATTCCAACTGATATGGATACTCTTCCACCATATAAAGTTTGAGCCCATACATCTTTACCTGCTTGTGTGGTTCCAAGAATATGGTCAGATGATGGAGCTACACGCCATAATCCATCAAATGTTTGCATAGGTTCATATGGTGTAAATAAGTTCGCTCCAAGAGTTAATATTAATACAATAAATATTAAAACCACTCCAACAGTAGTTTTAGGAGACTCCTTCAAAAAATTAACTATTTTAGAATTAAATAATTTCTTTACCATATTGCAACCTCATACCTTCCTTATAATTATTCTCCTGATTGTCTTCTAATTCTTGGATCAAGAAGAAAAACACTCATATCTGCAATAAAATTAGCTGACAGCATCAAAATAGTAGTCATAAGTAAAATACCCTGCATTAATGGATAGTCTCTACCATTAATAGCCTGAATCATTAACTTTCCTAATCCTGGATAGTTAAATATATTCTCAATAAGTAGTTGCCCACCAAGTAAAAATCCAACTGACATTGCAAATGAAGTTACTACTGGTAACATAGCATTTCTTGCACAGTATTTAAACATAATCTTTTTATCAGGAACGCCTTTTGCAACTCCCATCACTATATAATCTTCACCTAATTGATTTATCATATTAGCCCTCATACCCATTATTCCACCAAAACCACTTAAAATAATAGCAGTTACTGGCAAGAAGGCATGATAGGAAACATCCTTAATATATTCAAAACCTTTGGCATATAATAATGGAGTTACTGCATACCCCTTAGGGAAAACTCCAGTATAAGCCAATGTATAACTTAGAGTTAATGCAATAATTACAGCAGGAATATTTGCCATAATTTGTCCACCAACTGTTAACGTTGTATCTAATCTACTTCCTCTTCTCCATGCAACAAATATACCTAAAGCCGTATTAATAATAAATGATAATATTAATGCTGTTCCACATAAAAATATTGTCCATCCTAATGGTCTTTTTATTACCTCAGTAACAGGATATAGGTTATTTGTAAAGGAAACTCCCCAATCACCTTTTAATATATCAACAAAGTTTCTAAAATAAGTTACTATTAAAGGCTCATTGCTATTAATTCCAAACATTTTTTCAATAGCTTGTATAGTGGCTGGATCTACTTTACCACCTTGTTGTGCAAGCTCTCCTAATCTCATTTGGACTGGGTCTCCTGGCATAAGACGAGGAAGAAAGAAGTTTAGCGTAAATGCTCCAATAAATGCCATAAAATAAAACCATAATCGTTTTAAAATATATTTCATCTTTCTCCTCCTCTAATATTAATTAATAATTTATTTTACTGGCTCTAATTCCATTAATTGTAGTATTTTAGAGTCATGTATGCAGTTAGCTGGGTCTGGACCTTTGCCTTCTTCTGTTGTCCAACCTGTAAATCTAGCATCACTATAAACATTCCACTTACCATTGAATAATATTGGTACACTAATCATATTTTCAGCAAAGAATTTTTCAATTGTTTCAATTATTTCAGCTTGTCTTTCTTCAGTTGCTATTGGTAACTCTTCTATTAAAGCTGTCATTTCATCATTTTTATAATTATTTTGACAAGTTGACCACCAAGTACTTGTTAAGAATCTTGATTGATCACCAATTGTATCAAAGTAATGCTTCCATATATTTGTATTTTGTCCATAAGCTGTATACAACATATCAAAGTCACCAGTTCCCCATGCTTCAGTAACAACTCCAAGCTCTTTAGGTGCATTTGTAGCATTTATACCAATTTTTTGTAAATCTTCTGCAACTATTTGTGCTCCTGCGTTCCAATCTGCCCAACCTGCTGGTGAAATTATTTCAAATTTAATTGGAGTTCCATCTGGATTTTCTCTGAATTTATCTCCATCTTTATCTACAAAACCTGCTTTATCAAGAATTTTTTCTGCTTCAGTTAAATCAAATTTAGTATATGGATCTGAAAGTGCTTTTGCTTCTTTATTTATATAAGATGACAACATTGATGGTAATCCAGTAACTGATGGTACCTCATCACTTAAGTAACCAAATGCTGCAGAATCATTAATAGTTTTTCTATCAGTTGCTAAAGATACAGCTTTTCTAAAATCTACTGATTCAAAAGCTTTCTTATTATTTTCATTTTTAGTCATATAGTTAAAGCTTAATCTTAAACCATCATTTTTGCCGTACCAATATTTTTTATGAGCATCACCTTTTACATAAGTGTTTTCAATATCTGGAATCATAATATAAGCCCAGTCAATATTTCCTTCTTCTAATAATGCTAAGGCAGCATCATTTCCATCAAATTGTGGTATTCTTAATTCATCTACTTTTAAATCATCAGCCTTCCAATAATTTTTGTTTCTTCCCAAAACAACCATTTCAGGAGTGAAATCTTTAACTTCTGAGAAAGATCCTGTAACAACTGGATTTTCTACTACTGCTGTTGCTGGATCTGAAATTTTAGAGAATATATGCTCTGGAACCATCCAAGTTTGTGTAAATATATCTTTTCTATTAAACACATTAGGCTTTGAAACTACAATTTTAACTGTATAATCATCTACCTTTTCAACTGATTGTAACTTTGGATTATCTCCGTTCCAATTACCACTTGTATCTATCTCTGGTTTATCTTTTGAATAAGTGTATGTGAATACAACGTCATCAGCATTGAAGTCTTCTCCATCACTCCACTTAACATCTTTTCTTAATTTTACTATAAGAGTTTTGTTATCTTCTTCACTTTTAATATCTTCAGCTAACCACATTACTTCTTTTCCACCATTATTTGCATCAAAAATAACTAATGGCTCGTACATAAATCCTTGAATAAATTGAGTTGGCTTATTGTATGGATTAAAGTTTCTTACCCATCCTTGTGAAGATTCCGCTAAAGTTGTTAATACTACTGGTTTTTCATTTTCTCCACCTTTGCCATTATCTCCTCCACTTGATTTACAGCCTATTAATAGTCCTGTAGCAACAACCACTGTACAAATAAGGCTAATGATTTTTTTGACTTTCATACTCTCATCCCCCTAAATATTTTTGTAATTAACTTTTATGATATTTAACAATTTATCAGTATACCTTTACATTGAATTCGTTTTAAATCGTTTTCAAGAGGTACTACTATGATAAATTTTATATCAAAACTATTTATAAAAACACCCTAGAGATTCTAGATATTTTCCTATATAGATTCTAGATATTTTATATTAATTAAATAAATCAGGAAGTATATTATAAATAAATTGGTTGATCCAATGCCAATTATGTATGCCTCCCTTACTTACAATAAAATAAAAATTTCCTTCTTTCAAATTTGATGAATAAATAAAACTATCCTTTAATTCTCTCATAGCATCTATTTGAGGCTTCATATTAGGATAAGCAATATCCAAATCTCCTGAAGCGCAAAGTAAATAATAGTCCTTTGGAGCATAGCCAGAATCTTTTGCAACTTTTGCTAAGTATTCAGCTGTTTCTTTTGCCATATTGCCTTCGGCTTTTTGAGCTAATGCCCAGCAGTCACCACTTAATGGTATAAAATATTTAAAATAATCTAGACAGTTTATAAATGCATACCAAGTAGTAACTGAACCCATAGAAAATCCACCAAAAGCTCTATGTTCACGCGACGCCTTCAAGTCCTCTTTATTAGCTGATGATGTATAAGTATTATATTTAGTTTCTACAAATGGAATCAGATCATTAATCAATTCATTATGAAAATATTTAGTTTCAATTATAGGAAGTGGATGATCAATTGTTTCAACATGACAAAGTTCTTCATCATTTTTCAAATCATTTTTAACACCATAAAATGTAGGTGTAACTACAATAAGAGGTTTAATATCACAATTAGCAATCATATTATCTAATATATTCTTTAACTCTGTATTTTTACCAGGCCCTCCAAATAGTAAATTCTCATCTTCTCCACCACCATGCATTAGATATAGAACATTATATTTTTTATTCTTATCTGTAGCTTCATATCCATATGGAAGATACAGATTCAAGTGTTTAATATTATTACTCTTTTCTAAGTCTTCTACCTTATACTCTAACCTTTCTATAGTCCCCTGTTTTTTATTCTCAATTCTATATTCCTCTGGAAGAATTTTAAAATCCTTATCCTTTAATGAATCTTTTATTATTTCATAATAATCATTACCCATACAAATTTCCTCTCATTATATTTTTTTGCTTATATCCTTTATAATTTATTTATCTAAGTTTATACACCTTTATTGACACAATACTTTTTTCAAAAAAGTTTACATCCAATGAAGCAACAAATACCCCAGTATTTAAATAGCTGTAATTACTATTTTCATCAACTTTAAATTTAGGTACAGTCTTAATAATTTTCCCCCTCGCCATATCATCTAGATAGCCTTCATTTTCAACAGATATAAATATATTATCCTCGGTTTCAATTGTATATTTAGCAAAAGCATGTGATAAAGTTTCACTTTTTCTTGTATTCCAATCTGCACCACCAGGTAATACTTTACCCATTACAAATACTCCATCATTATTTAAACATTTAAAAGTTCCTCCTGTAATTGGAATAATATTAAGATATCCATTTAATCCATTACCTACAGTCATAGAATTAGTAATTTCAACCTCTAATTCCATAGCTAAATCAGCCTCTAAAAACATTTTTAATTCCTCCCCTTTTATTTATAATTATGTATAAAAAATATAAACATTAATTTAAAGCCTTTACTTAATGTTCCTATTACTTTATAATACTTCTCTTCTTCACATACTGATTCTTTAACATAATTTCTTGTTTCCTCTTTTGAAAGTTTTGAGTAATCTCGCTTTTTACCAATCCCATCCGAGCCTTTGTATTCATTGTCATTTTTAATGATAATAGACATAACTTCATTACCTTATACTGAAGAAATTATATTTACAGAAATAACCCCCGTAAATCCCCCTATTTTTTTACATTTTATTGCTATCACTCGAGTGAATACCCGCGTAAATATACATATTTTCATAAACTCAACACTTTATTATTAAATTTTGAAATACTTTAATTATATTCTTCAGTTTATAATTTAACAATCATAATAAAACATTTATTTCCTACTATTATATTTATAACCAATGAAATGCTAAATAGAAAGCTACCACCACTATATTCCTATGCCTTGTAAATAAAAAAGAGAAAGTGCAAATCCTACCTGAATTTATACTTTCTCGCTACTGAATTTTTTTATTTTATTATAGATCTTAAAATTTTCAAAAACTTTTTCACTTAATTTTCTAACTACATTAATATTTAAAATCTAAAAGTTTATTTTTTAATTGATCCTCAATATTTTTTAATTCTAACTCAGCTTCTCTACGCTTTTGGCGTCCTTCTGTTTGTATATTAAGTATTTCGTCAAGAGTTGAAATTAATGATTCATTAGTCATTTTAAGAGTATCAATATCAACAATTCCTCTTTCTGCTGCTTTGGCTGTTTCTATAGTTGAAGTTTTCAATATTTCTGCATTTTTACGTAAAAGTTCATTTGTCATATTCGTTACTTCACTTTGAACCTTTGCAGCATTAGTAGAATGAGCAACTCCAAGAGCTAAAACTATTTGACTTTTCCAAAGTGGAATAGTGTTTACAATTGTTGATTGTATTTTTTCAGACATTAATGAGTCATTATTTTGAATCAAACGAATTTGAGGAGCCATCTGAAGAGAAATCATTTTTGTTAATTCTAAATCATGAATTTTCTTTTCAAAGCGATTGCAAAGTGAAATAAAGTCATTTACTTCTTGAGCATCCTGAGGAAGACCACTATTTTTTGCTTTTTCTTGTAGTTTAGGCAGCTCTTCTTTTTCCAATATTTGAAGCTTCTTTTTTCCAGCTAATATATACATAGAAAGTTCTTTAAAATATACTTTATTTATTTCATACATCTTATCTAGCATAGCAATATCTTTTAAAAGCTGTATTTGATGCTTTTCAAGGACATTACACATTTTATTTATATTATCCTCTACCTTATCATATTTTACTTTCATTTGATTAATCTTATCTTTGCCTTTTTTAAAGAAACCTAAAATACCTTTTTTCTCTTCTGACTCTTCAAAGTTCTTTAACTCAAGAACTACATTGGAAAGCATATCTCCAACTTCCCCTAAATCTTTAGTTTTCACATTATTTAATGCTGTTTCAGAAAAATCAGAAATTTTCTTTTGGGCTCCTACTCCATATTGTAAGATAGAATTTGAGTTATTTATTTCTATCTTCTCTACAAATTGATCTACCATCCTTTTTTCTTCTTCTGTTAAATTGATATCCTCAATTATTTTTTCTTCTACTTTTTCTTCCTTTACTTGCACATCAAGAGCTTCATCTTGAAATGCTTCAAATGTCAATTCTGGTTTTATACTAATAGGTTCCTTAAATTCATCACTCATTTTAAATTCCTCCCTTTTACTTTAAGCTTATTTCTTAAAATCTTCCTCTGTTAACCCCTCTTGTTTAAATAAAGTCTTAAGAACAGATATATCTGTAGAAATATCTAAAACAACATCTTCATATAAATCATCTAATAAATTTTCAAAAGCAGTTTCTATAATATCTATGCTTTTTTCAATTTCTACTTTAGCATTTTTAATATTTTCACCTTGAACTAATTGATTGCTTAAATCTTTATAAGAGTTAATAAGTTTAATTGTAATAGGAAGATAATGATTTATAAATTTATTAACTTCTTGAATCTTCTTAGGATTTTTTTCAACATAATTAAGAATCTCATTTGCAATGTTTTGTAATTTATCAAGCTTTATGGCTATTTCCTCTTTATAAAGCACATTCCTTGTATTTTTTATTTGTTCAATATATTTTCTTCCCATTTCAATTGTAGAATTTAATTCTTCTTGTTCTGAATCATCTATATTCTTATTTAATTCTTCTTTTTTATTTAATTCTTCTTTAGCTATTTGCTGTTTTTTTAGATTTAAATAATCTCCATAAACATCATCATTTAACATAAGATAAGTTTCTTCTTCATCGATATGCCCTTCTAAAAACATACCTAAATTAATCATCTTCTCTAAATCCTTAATAACAAAGGATTCTTTTTCTTTTGCAAATCTAGCTAAATCTTTAATTAAGCAATAACTATTATCTTCAATAAATCTTACATACTTTTTAAATCTTCTAAGTCTTTTCCTTATATTTATTCCTCTTAATAATAACACTAGGCTTATTGCAAAGAATATAAATATAACTGTAAATCCAACAAAAGCATCGGTTATAACCTTAGTAAAAAAGGACATAAATATTAAACACATCAATACTAAAAATCCAAAAATTAAGCTTCCTATTAATCCAAAGATAGTATAAATAATTCCTGATACAGTTCCAGCTGGCCTTTTGCTAATATATGCTGATATATCATTTTTAGGCTTTTTATTTAAAACTCTATATTTACTTTCTACTTTGTCATTATATTCTTTTAGCTTTGATTTAAATTCATTTAAAGTGTCCTCTGTTTTATTACTAATATCCTTTTTTAAATTGACAAAATCTATAGCATCAAGTGCACTTTTTACTGTAGATACAATTTGGTCTTCTAAATCAGAAAAATCCTTCCTATCCATGGTCTTGCCTCCTGATTATTTTATTATAATTAAGATAAATTCGTAGTTATATTATTCATTTCTTTATTATAATATTTTAGATTTATTATATCTTATTATTAAAACAATTACAATTTACAACAATTGTATATTGTTATAAATATTAAAATAAAAAACTATACTAGCATATAAGTACTATCATAGATTTTTCCCTAATAATATTAACTTAATAAACTCCTACTAGCATTTCAACTACCTCCACATCTGCTGGAACCCAATTTTGTGATGATAATTCTTCTTTTATTTCTCGTATTAATGCTTCTTCTTGTGATTCCCCATTTTCTATCTTTCCACCTGGGAATTCCCACATATCTTTAAACTCACCATAGCTTCTGTGCGTTATAAATATCTTATCTTCTTTTTTTTATTATTGCTGCAACAACTTCTATTACCTTCATATCTTCCATTTCCTCTTATAAATATTTGTAGTTACCACAAATTTAATTATGATAACTACATTTTACTTTAAATAATTTTCAAATAACACAAGTAAATATTATACTAAGTTACCATCTAGACCCTACAAATTAAAGTTCCGTGTACTTTTTACTTGTTCCCTTAGCTTTTTCTACTGGGTATTTCTTTTCATTTTTATCCATTTTTCTATTCATTATGTCTTCTATATCAACCCCTAATGAATCCGCCATATGTAAGCAATAAATCATAACATCTGCTAATTCTTCACATACTTCTTCTTTATTGTGATTATCATCCCAAAGAAAATGCTCCAATAATTCTCCTGATTCAATGCTTATTGCCTTTGCTAAATTAGCTGGTGTATGAAATTGTGACCATTCTCTATCATCTCTAAATTTTCTTATCCTTTTTCTTATTTCTTCCAATTATATTATCTCCCTTCTTAACCTTTGTGTACTATTTTTTTTACTTATATAAAATTAAGATTTTCTTTGATAACTTTTTTAATTATTTCTATTTAAATTACAACTAATGAATATATATAATCAAATTCCAATATTTCACTTCCAAAAATATCTAATAAAAATTCTATTACTGCATCAGAGTTATTACCTATAATCCTTGAAAAAATTACAATATAATCTTTTACATCTTGGCTACTAATATTTTCTTTTATATTAATACAATATCTTAAAAATATAGCATGCCTTATAAATAAATATTCCAATATAATCATTTCAAAAGAAATAATCATTTCTTCTAAATCTTCACTAACACAACTACTAAAAACTTTTGATACAATACAGTTTTCAATTAATTTATCATATTCTTTAAATAAACCCTTAAAGTCATTCCAATCCTTAAAAATCTTTTCTATATTAGTTTCTTTAGTAAATTTATAAATATCATTTAGCGCTTCTTTGAAAATAGAAACATTTCTATAGTTTTCTATTATATCTATAAATAATGAATTTATTTCTTTCAAATATTTTATACTTTCTTTATTTTCATAGTCTTTAATTTTATTTAATTCTTCTTTTATATAATTTCTAGATTTATATTTATCTAAAAACTCTATTAAATTATCATAAGTTAAATCATCACTATCAAACATATTAAAAAGCATATTATAGGAAAGGATAAGCTTATCTTCTATTCTTATTTCATCTTTTTGAATTATATTAACTAAACTCTCTCTTATTTTTAAGCATCCCAAATCTTCAACATAAGATAGGGAATCATTAGACTCTATATACGTCTTTTCTTTCATATCACTAATTATGTTAACTACCTCAGGACAAGAGCAAGATAAAGTAAGCTCTCTCACATCTTCAAATTCATTTTCTATCCTAGGAAAGTTCTTGCAAGTTAAAGATAAATTTTCATCACCATGATTTATAACTATATTACATAGCCCTTCATTGCTTAATAAAGGACATGCTCCCTTTGTTTCCTTCTTAATTAAATAGCTATTTTCTCCATTGCTTTTTATAAACCTTACATTATCTAAAAGATAATTAAGATCATCTTTTTCTCTCCACTTATTATAAGTGTTAGTATCTACATTTATATCCCACCCCTTACAACAAGTGAACCTACATTTATCTGCTGTACACTTAAATTTTTCATATTCTTTTATCTTCAAAATATTTTCTATTTTCTTCATATAATAACTCCAAATTCAAATTTAGTTTTGATGTATTTATTGTAATAGACTTCTTTTAACTTTATTGCTTTAAGAGCTCTCTCCTTTATTTGATTTCTTCCTGCTATTTATAATTTTAAATGTATTTTATACATAATTAATTGCTAAGCTCAGCAATATCACCTAAAAATTTATTAATGTAATCTCCTCCCAATAAGTATTTTAATATTATATCATTTATTCATTGTCTTATGCTAATCTGTGATACACATACAAATTTAATATCATATTCATATATATTATTTAATCTTCTATGAAAGATAATATTATTAATCTAGTACTTTTTATTAGATATTTAATATAATAAATATAATCACTTTTATTGAGGTAAAATATGAATTTTAATGGTTGGGGAAATTTTGAAGATTTATTAAGATCTTGTGGTTATAATAATAACAATAACAATAATACTAACAATGACAATAATACTAACAATAACAATAATAATACTACTGGATGTAATGATATACCACCAGGTCCATTCCAAACTCTTCCACCAGAACTTTTTGCAATAATAGGTGAAATAATTGGTAATATAATCGCTGGAAATATTCCTTTTAATATTCAAAATCTTATTGGAAACTGGTTAGAATTAGTTGGTCAAGTTATTTTAGTATTTAATGCTCAACAACAATATTTCGAATCAGGGCCAGGTAGATATTATGACCCAAAAAATTATAATATTAGTAATCCTTTTTGTAGTAATAATTCTACAAGCACAAATGGAAATACTTCAAGCACATCAGCTTCTTCTAGTACTAATAGTTCAAACAGTAATGATATTAACATATCTAAAATAGAAAAATTAGAAAAGCAAATAGAAGAATTAACAAAAGAATTAACTGAAATCAAAACTTTATTAAAAGAAAAATAAGAGGAAGTATCATTTATTTTGGTACATCCTCTTATTGATAATTTATAATTATTAAAAATAATTTTATTTAAAGATACCTTAACCTAAAACAATCTCTAAAGTCCTTATTTAAAATATCTATGCAAAATATGAAATAACTTTATACTATCAGCATTCTAATAATGTAGTTTACTACCTTCAATAATATTCAAAACATTTTTGTTTGTGGTAGTTACTCTTGGTATCTTAATTTGATTTTTTGAAATCCCCTTCATAAATAAAAATTCCTTTACCTTATTAAATGTTCCATCTTCAAGTATTATTACCTTTGGTTTAGCTAGTCCACTTTTTCCTCTAAATCTCTTATAAGCTAAATTGCAATTTTTTAGCTCCTCATCTAAAGTTATCTCAATATTTCTAACTAACTCCTTTGTAACATTCCCCTTGATTTCAAAGTAAAATTGATACCTACCAGGAGTTCTTGAATTATCAGCAACTGTAGTATAATCTATTAAATTAAGTTTAAGCTTATTTTTTGTATTTCTTATTGCAGATGTTAAATGCTCTTCAGTTGTTTTTTCTGACACCATGTTTAATACTTGATTTCTTCTATATAAAAATTCTATTTCAGGTGAATTATTATAGAATCCAACTACCTTAACAACATCACCTAACCTATATCTATAAAGACCTGTATAAGTTGTAATAACAAGTTCATAGCTTTTTCCTATTTCTAATTCATCTGTACAAAATGTCATTGGGTTACTTTCATTTAGTTCTTCTGATGGAATAAATTCATAAAAAACAGTGTCTGGTATTATTACATATCTTATATATTCAACATATGGATTTATACCTATAATACCTTCCGATGCTGCATAACAAGGTGAGTGTATTGGAATTGATCCTGAATAATAATTAACCATCTCATCATAAATTGTAAAATTAGCTCCTGTAACTGCTGCTATATATTGAAGTTTTGGCCAAATTCTTTTGCAAATTCCCTTAAATCCCTTTTTAAATTCCTTTTCTAATTCATCTGCCCTACTAGCATTCGGAGATAAATATTTATTTAATGCTTTTCTAGTTTCTTCATCAATATTTAATGCTTTGCTTACTCTACCTTTACGAATATCTCTTACTAATCTATCAGAATTTTTTTCCATGACCCTTAATAAATCTAATATGTTCGAAATGAAAATCCCAGATATATATAATAGCTTTTTCTCCATTAATCCAAAAAGTACATGTAAATAAAGTGATACTTCCTTATCTTTAATTTTCATAACTTCATAAGGTGATGTATATAAATATGGCAAAAAACTTTTCATGCCATTTATACCACCTGAAGTTGCTGAACAAATGGGTATTCCCCCATCAGTATAAGTATTCATAACTACATCTGCAATCATTAATCCCCTACCATAATTCCAGTTTTCTTTAAAATTATTATAAGAAAATCTAGTTATCAATAATGCCATATATTTTGCAGCTTTCATTCTACTGGACTTTGTAACTGGAATTAATTTTTGTTTACCTGTAGTTCCTGAAGTATTCCCAAAATACTCAACATTCTGTGTTGTTAATATATTTTTTTCACCATTAGCCATACGTTCAATATAATTATCATAATATGAATAGTCAGTTAAAGGGACTTCTTTCTTAAAATCACTTACAGAAAGTATATTTTTAAATTCAAATTTGTCCCCTATTTCACTACTAGCATTTTTAGATAAAATATCAAACAACAAGTCATTATTAACTTTCTTAAAGTTTTTAGTTTCTTTAATAAATTTTCTTTCTACGACTCCTCCACAACCAATAATTGTCCTATAAAGCACCTTACTTATTATGGACACATTTATACACATCCTATTATAGTTTTGCATAAGTATTATATGGAATTTATTTTAAAATGTTAATATTCTTTCAAGACAATATACAAAAAGCACTAACCATAAATGATTAGTGCTTTTATATATTACTTTATTTTAAGCTTTCTCCATTTGACTCTATAACTTTCTTAAACCAATCAAATGATTTTTTCTTCTTACGTGAATAATCTCCAGTACCATCATCTTGCTTATCCACATAAATAAACCCATACCTCTTCTTCATTTCACCAGTAGTTGCACTTACCAAATCAATTGGTCCCCACATTAAATATCCAAAACAATCTACTCCATCTTCTTCAGCCGCTTTTTTTAACTGAACCAAATGCTGATTTAAGTAATCAATTCTATAATCATCATTTATGCTTCCATCTTCTACCTTATCTATAGCTCCAAGACCATTTTCTGAAACAATAATAGGTAACTCATATTTGCGGTAAACATAATTTAATAAGTATCTAAGTCCAATTGGGTCAATTGACCATCCCCATTTACTTTTTTCTAAATAAGGATTTTGTACTCCTCCAAAAAGAGTTTCTTCTCCATCATCATCCCCTTCATAGTGGGCAACACTAGTTGAATAGTAGTTTACTCCTATGAAATCTAACTTACCATTATAGAAAGAGTATTTATCCTCATTAGAGATTTCAAGTTGTATATCTATATCTTTATATTCTTTTAACTTATATTTAGGGAAGCCTCCATTACACATTGCATCAATTTGATAAAAATCACGATCCATTTCTTTAAAAGCATTCATAACGTTAACTGGATTACAATTTATAGGATAAACAGGTGTTAATCCAAAAACACATCCTACCTTATTATTAGGATCAATTTCGTGAGCTAATTCTACAGCTTTTACCCCTGCAAGTGTCATATTATAGCCAATAGTTGCTAATGTTTGTTTCTTTTCTATCATCTCACTAAATTTAAGTCCTGCGATTATATATGTGAAAATATCTGATGCCTCAGTTTGCGGATCAATATGGTTCATTTCATTAAAAGTGACCCAATACTTAACTTTACCTTTCAATGCTTCAAACATAGTTTTGCAATACTTTAAATAAAAATCAATTACCTTCCTATTTGTCCATGATCCATATATTCTTACTAGATTTACTGGCATTTCAAAATGATATAATGTAACAATTGGCTCTATTCCATTTTTAATTAATTCCTCTACAACACTTTGATAGTATTCTATTCCTCTTTTATTAGGTTCTTCATCATCACCATTTGGATAAATTCTTGACCAATCAATAGAAATTCTAAGTGCTTTAAATCCCATCTCTCCAAATAAAGCAATATCTTCTTTAAATCTGTGATAAAAATCAATTCCATCATGAGAAGGATATCTCTTACCTTCTTCTATCTCCTTACAAATTTCACGTGGTACTTCATAAGAACCGCTAGTCACTAAATCCATTATACCGATTCCCTTACCATCAACATTCCACGCACCTTCACATTGGTGCGCAGCTATGCTTCCTCCCCATAAAAAATCTTCTCTTAATTTCATAATAAAAACCTCACTCTAAATTTATAGAACTATATTAATGCACTCTTCCTTATCATTTATAATATCTTTAGATACTGGAATTACATCAAGATAATCTGGAGTATTTGTAACCACCATTATAATAGTTGGATCAAAGCCATCTTCTTTTACTTTATCAAAATCAACTTCTACTAATGGTTGTCCTATTTTTACCTTATCACCTTGATTTACCATTGTAGTGAAATGCTTCCCTTCTAATTGTACAGTATCTATACCGATGTGAATTAAAAGCTCCACTCCAGACTCTGTCTTAAGTCCATAGGCATGTTTTGTTGGAAATACACAAGTAACTTCTCCATCAACTGGCGCAACTACTAAATTATTATTAGCTACTATCCCTACACCGCTTCCAAGAGCTCCAGTTGAAAATGCTTTATCATTAACTTCAGATAACTTAACTAATTTTCCAGTAGCACATCCATTAACTACAACTTTATTCATCATAGAAGTAGCAATTTCAGAAGATATAGTTTTTTCACTTGAATCGTTAGCCTTTCCACCTGAAACTTCAACTTCTTCACTGTCCTTAGGAATACCTAAAAGATATGCTGCAACTGCTGCTACTACAAAACCTATTATAACTGCTATAATCATTGAATAGAAATTCTTATAGTCATTGTTTCCAATATAAGAAGGTAATCCTGCTAATCCCCAAGCCATTGCATATGTTTTTACATTCATGATACCCGCAAATAATCCTCCAAGTCCACCACCAATGGCTACTGCAAGGAATAAGTTTCTAAACTTTACAAATGCTCCATATATAGCTGGTTCTGTAACTCCCATTAATGCACTAAAACTAAAAGTACCAAATAATTGTTTTTGTTTTTCATTCTTTGCTCTTAAGAAATATCCAAGCATTGCTCCAGCAACAGCTATATCTGAAATTGTACATGCTGCATAGAAAATTGGGTCATAACCAAGTTCTGCATGGAATTGAACTACTATAGGAATAATAAAATTTCCAGCACCAAACATAATTAAAAATGGTTGAATAGCAGCATATAAAGCAATAACACTCCAATTACCTAAAGTATTCATTAAGAACATACAAACAAAGCTCATAGCACTACCAATCCATGCACCAATTGGACCAAAGAACATTAAAGTAATTGGTAAACAAATAATTAAAGTAAATACTGGCACTAAGAAATAATGTAAAAACTTAGGTAATACCTTCTTTAAGAATTTTTGTACATATCCCATAAACCATACAGCTAAAATTATAGGAATAAATGAGTTAGAGTAAGTAGTTGCAGGAAGTGAAATTCCAAAAAAGCTTAATCCCTCAACTCCATTAATTCCTGTTGATAAAAGTGTTGCAGCTAATGCAACTGCCAAATATGGGCTCGCATTTAAGCGCTTTGCACAAGACATTGCCATAAAAATTGGTAAAAAGAAAAATACCGATGAACGAATATTATCTAATACTACGTATGTTGGACTCTCTGCTGAGATTATTCCTGTTAAAGAAAGTAATGATAAGACCCCAGCTAACATACCTGCAGCAATAATTGGTTCTAGAATAGGAGTCATAGATTCTGAAAATAAATCTAATACTGCCTTTACTGGATTCTTTTTAACCTTATTTTCTGGAGAAGCTGCTTCCCCACTAATTCCAAGCATAGAAATCAACTCACTATGAACTTCGTTTACATGAGTTCCTACGATGATTTGATAAGCAACATCATTTGAAACAACGTCAACTACTCCATCCATCTTTTTAATTTCTTCCGTCTTTGCCTTTGAACGATCCTTTAATGTAAATCTAAGTCTTGTCATACAGTGAACAACAGCTTGAACATTGTCTTTGCCGCCCACTAATTCAATAATCTTTGTATTAAAATTTTTATACTTCATTAATGTTCCTCCCCTTTACTTCTGTTTGTAACTCTATGAATATGCAGCATCAAATAAGTTTCCTCATCAATTGACAATTTACATTTGTATTGCTCCTTTACATAAAGTTCTATCTTCTTTATACATTCATATGCTTCAGGATAAAGAATTCTAATTTGAGAATTTAATTCTTTATCATTATCACTGTAAGTTTTACCGTTCTGTATTCTATGAATAAAATATTGGAGATGAGTTATAAGACGTATATAATTCAATGATGATTCATCAATCTGTATTCCGTAATGATATTGAATAATTGAAATAATATCTCTTAATGACTCCATAACTTGAACTGTTTCTTTTAAATTACTTTTTCCCTCTTGTAAATTAACAAAGTGTAATGCTATAGAAACAGCCTCATCCTCTGGAAATTCAACATTATATTTTTTATTCATTTGATTTAAGGCATAAATTCCTATTTTAAAATGCTTCGGATAAAACTTTTTCACTTCCCAAGTTAATGGGCTTCGAATAAATTGTCCTTTAGCAGCACGTTTAAGTGCATAATTAATATGATCTAGCAATGTCAGACTTAAATAATCACTTGCTTTTTCATTCAGCAGATCTTCACCGTACTCAATAATATCATTTACCATTATAATTTCTTGTTCATCTGTATTAGATAAAAGATAACTAAAGTGCTCCAACATATCATTTGAATCTAATACATATGTCTTTTCAATTTCATTTTCAGTAATTGTTTGCCCTACCTTTTTTTTGAAAGATATTCCCCTAGAATAAACTATCACCTCATTATTTCCTCTTTTTACTACTGCCACATTATTATTTAGTATCTGACTTACTTTCATGTTAAATTACTCCTTTCTAGAAAAAAAACTCAGATTACATAGAAAAAGGACATTTTCTACGTAATCTGAGTTCTGCCTGCTTATCAGTAACATACTCAGGTAGTAACTGCTTTGTTACTACTGGTTTCTTTTCTAAGTTGATTATAATATAACTTTTTAAAAGAGTCAACGCTTACATTTAACTTTATTCTACATTATTCAAACCTATTTTTATGTATATATTGCATATTAATACACTAATATATATATATTTATCATTCTATATTTTCACTTTTATTATACTATATTTAAATTAATCTAGCTAAAGCAGCCTCTAAAGTTATCATTTTATTAAATTCATATATATATATGTGTTTATTCGATATTTGAAAAATTAATAATTTCCTTATCCTTTCTTATACTGAATAACAAAATGATTTATTATAAGTCTGTTAAAACAATTGTCCTAAATATTCAGTATTTAAATAATATTTTTCGCTAAGATATTTTAAAGTTAGGCTATCCCATAATTTCATTCTAAATTAAAACATTCTAATAATTATTCATATTATTAGACTTTTACTAAATTAGCTAAATTACAAAATACCTCTATCATTAGTTCAATCCTACATATTATGAGAAAAACTTTGTGGACTCTAATTTTTTTTATATTATTTTAATTATACTTTATGTAAAATTTTTTAAGATAAAAAAGAAGAAATTCCAACAACTATTGAAACTCCTTCTTCCAGTTCTTATTCTATTGATTATTCAATTTAAGTCCTAAATTTTACTTAATAAATAAATCCCCAATGATCAATATTAAACAACTGACTATTTTCGTTTCCAACAAACTTAAAGAAAACATTATGAACACCACTAGCATTTGTTATACCGCACCACATATCCTTCCATTGTTGGGTACCACCTGTAGAACTTACATTAAGAGTACCAATAATCGGTCCACTTAAACTATCTAAATGTATTTCTATTTTTCCACCTAGCGTTGATGCAATGTTTGCTGTAAATGATTTAGCTCCACTTCCCAAATCAACATTTGATAAAGCAATCCAATCTCCATTATTTATGTTAGTAACATTTAAATTAATACTACTTACCATACTTCCAGGTGATTGGCATTTTTCAGTTGAAACACCATTGCTCCATGCAATAGTTTCTGCCTCTATCCTTCTATATGGATAAAGATTAGCAACTTGAGCTACACCTTTCATATCTGCTTGAACAGTATTTATAAGTCCACTTGCATTATGTTCAAGCTTATTTATATGAGGGGAACGATATCCCTTTACTATTCCCATTGCCTTTCCAAGAGTTTGAGCATGGTATGTTACATACCATTGATTCTTAAAATTAAAAACAGAATGATGATTGTTGCCACCTACTCCAAAATATGATGATGGATTCTTAAGAAAAGTACCTTTATAAGTAAATGGGCCCATAGGATTATCACTTATCATATAGCCTATTTCCCCCATAGGAGGTGTTCCAGATGGGTGTGTTCCTGAAAAATTAGAACAATATGAATAATAGTATTTACCATTATATTTGTGTATGCCTGAATCTTCAAACATAAATGGAGCATCAATTACAGATGCACTTCCAACAGTATTAATCATATCACTACTTAATTGTATTACTCTACCTGTCTTTGGATTTGCAATTTGACTCTGTGTAGGATTACTACCACCTGGTATTCCTCCACCAAAATATAAATATCCAACTCCATTATCATCTATTAAAACTGCTGGATCAAAAAGCCATACAACACCGCTAACGCCTGGAGTACTATTCGTAATTATAGGTTTTCCAATCGGGTCAGTCCAAGGTCCAATTGGTGAATCTGATGTAAGTACACCAATACCGCCTCCATTATTAGCAAAATACATAAAAAATTTTTCTTTTCCATTTATAACCTTGTGTGTAACAGCTGGTGCCCAAGAATTATTTGCCCATTTAGCTGCTCCAGTTGATCCAGCTACATTAATTTCACCATGGTCTGTCCAATTCACCATATCATCAGATGATATACAAGTTATTGTTTTAATATAACTATAACTATTATTAATAATATTTCCTGAACTATCATATTCAAAAGAATCACTACTCATGTATACATATACTCTATCGTTATAAACCATAGCATATGGATCTGCTCCAAATTTTTGTGTAATAAGAGGATTAGAAGATCCTGGAATCTTTGCAAGTGCATTTGTACTAGTTATTGTTGAGATAGTGGTAGCTGTAGTATCTATATTAGTGTTAGTTGTTTTACCTGTATTAGCTTTTACTATATTAGTATTTATTCCAACACTAAATGTTAATGCTAAAATCAATAAAGGTCCTCTGTGTCTTTTTAACATTTTTATTTCCCCCTGTATAATGTTTTTTCATTTCATAATTTTTCACTTTAATATTGTTGATATATACACTACTATTAATATATAACTTATGAAATCCACATTTGAAATCGTAAACATTTTTACGATTCAGATTTTATATAACACCTCCTATTATAATTATTAAATTCTTAATATACAGGATAATTATTATAACTTTAGCTCATTAATGTTGTTCTTATATACTCCAATAAAATTATTAGTTCCCTTAATTATACTATTATATAAAATGTAATTAAGGTGCTTATTAAGAAACCTCAAAATAACATTATCATAAATGGAATATTTTTACAATGCGTTTTATTTCTTCTTCAACTATTATTATCAATGAATATTATAAATATAATATTCATTGGTGCCTATTCCTTAATTTCACTACTATTACAAAATAACTTTTTGAGCTTTTCATCAAAAATCCCATGTCATATGATTTTTCAATTAGTTGAGTATATGATGTTGTACTTTTTTAATTTTCCATCATTTATTATTATATAACTTTCAGATATATCTACTATAAAAATAACCGTCTGTAAATGGCTACTTAATCCACCTACAGACGATTAGTATATTTATTAGTACAATTTTAAATTTTATTTTTCCTAATTTATATTAATTATATTTTATAGTTATTCAAATTCACAATATCAGCCTTGTCAACAAATCCTGCATTAAACCATGGAAATTCTTTAATTACATTTTTTATTGATTGTGATAGCCCTCTAATATAAGGATCATATATATAATTTATTAAGTTCTCATCCTCTATATGATAATAAGGACATAAGTCAAATTCTCTTGATCCTAATAACAATACACCAGAAAAATGGTAAAATAATAAAGGTGAATCATCTACATAAACAACATTATTCTTTTTTGAAACTTTATAATTTTTTATATTCCACAATGCAACATTTGCTCCAATAGAGTTTATTATATGCACATTTTTAAATATACTTGACCAATCTTCTACATATCTTTGATCTCCAAAAGTTTTATTAGCTACATCATATTCAACAGTACATTTCTTTAAACACCTATCCCCCCAAAGCCTAACTGCTGCTTTTGCTTCATCATTATTTTTAAATCCTACAAATCCTGTATTATATAATCCGCTTAATTCATAAAAGTGTTTAAACTCTTCTGAATTTCTATGCTCTGTCAAAAAAATTGATGCATTATGATTCTCATTAAAAATATAAGCTATATCCGAAAAGAAGAATAAATCCGAATCTACATGTGCATAATATTTCGCATTGTCATATTTATTAATAACATAATATAAAAAAATAGGCTTTAGAGTCCAGCAATATTCATGGAATATTCTATTAGACTTAGCTATTGCTAAATCATAATTATTTTCTTCTACATCCTTTAGTTGTATTAAAACAATGTTTTTGAAACCTATTTTATTTAATATATGGTAAACAGAATCATTCATACATAGAATAAATAACTTAAAATCACTACAAGAGTTTTCTAAAGAAACATACATTGGTATTAATTTAAATAAATTTGATTCCGATAGAATCATTGATAAATGATATTTACTCATATTTTCCCTCCTCTTCAGTACATTTTTAGAATTTAATAAGAAACATTATAAACATCTCTTATTAATGCTAGCATAGCTTCTGTAAAATATTTAATTCCAAATATATCTCTTAAAATTTTAACTTCCATAATTAACTTGTTTACATCAATACCTATAGTTGGCATAACTTTATTTATATCTGTAACACCTTCTATAACGTAGCGTCGCCTACATGTCTGAAGTAATTCTAAAAATATATCTAACAAAGGCCTAAAATAGCTTATAGCTGACATATTATTTATATCTATAGTTAATTCATTAAAATCATATTCATTAATTGATGTTAAACCAGACGTACAAACTAATATTACATCTAAAAAATAATTATTATTGTATTTTTTACATATATAATTTATATTTTCACGACCTTCAACTATATTAATATTTGTAGGATGTTCTTGGTGAACACTTAATATATTTTTATCAAATATAAATTTACTCCCAGATTTATATAACCTTATTCCTAAGTCATAGTCTTCAAATCCGTATCCAACTATATTTTCATCAAACATTCCTACTTCTATTACTCTATTTCTTTCTGCCGAAGCATTATTAGTTATAAAAAATCTCCATGGTAGATGATAGTCTTTCAATTCTTCATTGTGATTTTTCAATATATTTTTTAGCCCTCTCATAAATTCTGCATCTAAATCAAAAGATTTATTTATATAACTCCCATCAATTATTGATTCAACATCTATTAATGGAGATTTATCTATAATATCAGGCTTTTCATCTTGTTTAGGCACAGTTTCAGCTAAATAATTCTTAATATTTGAATCTAATTCTTTATAATAAAAAGTAAAAATTCTCTTCCACGGTATTCCGCATACAACTATATCTTTTTCTTCATGATTTTTTAAATGCCTAGTTATAAAATCTCTACTAGCTATCATGTCACTATCATGAAATATTAGAATATCACCAACTGCTCTTCTTATCCCTTCATTTCTTCCACGAGCTATTCCTCTATTTTTTTCAAGTCTCACAAACTTAAAGTCAAATTTAGCTTTAAAACTTTGTAACATTTCTAGAGTATTATCATTAGATCCATTATCGACTACAATAACTTCAAAAATATTGAAGTCACAATCTTGATTATTTAAGGATATAAGATTGTAATATAATCGCTCTTTAGAATTATATGCTGGTATTATAACACTTGCTTTCATATCTTTCTTTTCCTTCCTTAATCCTTTCTAGTTATCATCAATAGCATTAATAGTAATATATTCCTTAAAATTTGGATCTATCTTTTCAACATCATCAATAATTTTCACCAGTTCTCTTTTGTATATTGGGTAAATAAATGGTATATTCACTCTATCTTGTTCATGAACCTGCCTAATATCATATTTACTAATTATTCTAAAGCCACTAAAGTGATAAAATATCAATTTGTTATTATTCACCAATACATTGTCATTTGAAACTGTAAAATTATATTTTGAATAATTCCAATGTCCAATATTAACTCCTTGAGTTGTTATTTCGTAAACATTATTAAACATAAATGGCATATCATCAAGATATTTTTGATCCCCAAATTTATTATCTTGAGGATTCGAAGTACAACTATCTACACACATTTTATCCCACCAATTAACACACTCTAACCCATCAATATCCCTTTTAAAGCTAATAAACCCTGAGTTAAAATTTCCAGTAAGAGATTGCATAGTTTGATTAAACTCTTTAGAATACATAGGCAAAAATATTTCTCCACTAGATAGTAGAACAGAAGCATATTGTTGATTTTCAAATATTACATTAGGATTTTGATAAAAGAATAAATCTGAGTCTATATAAGTTACTCTTTGAATTGATTCGTCTAAAGTAAATATATACTTTATAAAACCAGGCTTTAATGTCCAACAATATTGATTTAATTTCCTTGAAGATTTTATTGATAACAAATCTTCTCTATTCAATTCATCAATTGTTACTAACACTATTTTATCTATATTAATCTCCTTAAGAAATTCATAGCATTTTTCATCTGCACAAAGGATATATACTTTAAAATTATCCATATTTTTATATAAAGATAAAAAACATGCAATTGCCTGAATTAATCTAGTCCTTGATACAACCATACAAAAAACACTTTCTTGCATTATTTATATCTCCTTTTTAAAGAAATCCTTATACCATTCTACAGTTTTGCTTAGCCCCTCATCAATCGTATACTTTGGACTCCATCCTAATACAGTTCTTGCTTTCTTTGCAGATAAATATTGATGTATTATTTCATTACTTCCTTGATTTAATATTATAGGCTTCATACTACTTCCCATAATTTTTAATATTTTATTAACTAATTCTAAAACTGTTAATTGTATTTCATTACTAAAATTAAAAGCTTGTCCTCCTAAGTTTAGCTCTACAACTTTTTCAGCTAAATTAATATATACGTCTACAGCATCTTCTATATAAAAATAATCTCGAATAAAACTTCCATCACTTCTTATTACTGGAGCTTCATTATTTAATATAGATTGTATGCTTTGTGGAATAATTCTATTAAAGTTTAAGTCTCCACCACCATAAAGGTTTCCACATCTTGTAATACATACTGGTAAATTATAAGTTTCATAATAAGTTTGAGCAATTAAATCTGCACAACTTTTTGAAACATCATATGGGTGCTTTCCTTGAAGTGGCATATTTTCATCATATGGAAGTTTTTCTTGGTCACCATAAGCTTTATCACTGGATGCTACTATTACTTGTTTAATTAATGGACTTTTTCTTGCAGCCTCAAGTATATTCCAAGTTCCTTCTATATTAGATTTAAAAGTTCCGAGTGGATTTCTATTTGCAACTCCAACGATTGCCTGAGCAGCCAAATGAAATACTGTATCTATTTCATATTCTCCAAGTATCCTTTCTATTAATAGATAATCTTCTAAATCACCATGTACGACATTAACCTTTTTATATTCCTCTCCAATATATATATTTGATTGTGGTATATAGTCTCTTACTAATATTGTTACATTAGACCCGTTATTTACTAATTTTTTAACTAAGTAACTTCCTAAAAATCCAGTACCACCAGTTATAAAAACATTTTTATTATTCCAAAACTTATTTACCATATTTTCCATACTCCTTTTCCTTCGTTCCAAATTTTATTTACATTATTTATATCATTTAAAGTGTCCATAGCAGTCCAAAAACCATTATGAATATATACTGCAAGTTCATTATCTTCAACTAATTTTTTTAATGGATCTTGTTCTAAAACACATGTTGTATCATTTTCTAAATAGTCAAATATTTCTGGCTCAAAAACAAAAAATCCACCATTTATTATTCCATCAATGTTCTTTTTTTCGTCGAAAGATTTAGCTAATCCATCTTCCACAGTTAAAATTCCATATTGGCTTTTCTTATATATTCCTGTAACTGTTGCTATTTTCCCCTGCTCTTTATGAAATTTTAATAATTCATCTATATTTATATCCGCTAATCCATCTCCATAAGTTACCATGAATGTTTCATTTCCAATATATTTTTGAGCCCTTTTTAACCTTCCACCTGTCATAGTTTCAATACCTGTATCAATAAAGTTTATCCTCCATGGCTCTGGTTCAGAATATATATTAATATCCCCACTTTTCATATCTAAAAGAAAACTTCTAGTTTTCCATGAATAATCTATAAAATATTCTTTTATTTTTTCCCCTTTATAGCCTAATAAAAAAATAAAATCATTAAATTCATAATGACTATATATCTTCATTATATGCCATACTATGGGCATACCCCCAACCTCACATAAAGGTTTAGGCGTATTCATTGTTAACTGACTCATTCTAATTCCTTTTCCTCCAGCAAGTATAACAACGTTCATCTTTTGCCCTCCATTATTTTTTTAATTCGTTTTGCTATTTCTTAAATCTAGTATTGAATCAAGATCTGAATATCCACAATGTTTGTATTCGTCGTATAAAATTATAACTATCAAAATAATTACACACCTATCATACAAATTCGAAGTAGCTATCTCATGACTTATATTTATAATATTTTTATCTTTGATAAACTCATTAATTTCATGTTCTAACTTTTTTGCACTTGTACCTTTTAATATCTTTACTTTCATTCTAATTACCTATCCCTTACCGGTTTTCATAATATATATTATTCATGAACATTTATTGTGCTACTAATTTTGATATCTTACATTTAAATCCGAAATATTGTAGATAGCTTTTTATTAACTAAATATTAAGTTATTATCTAAATATGAATAGCATACATCTAAAATGGTAAGTACTCAGACGAGTTATTAAAATCTAAATTTAAACTTTACAAAGAATTTCTTTATATAAAATGAAATAACCGCACAGAAAAATCTGTGCGGTTATTGTTTTGTGCTATTTATTTAAAAACCTATTACTTAATCTTCCCTTTGTTCCATTACTAATTAATAATTTCAAGTAACTATAAATAACCTAGCTACACTCTATTAATTATAAATTAGAAGTCAAAATTATCTGGATCTGGTCCTACTCTTAAATCTTTATTTAAACTATCTATCTTGTCCATATCATCATCACTTAGATTAAAATCGAATATATCTATATTTTCAGTTAATCTTCTTTCATTTGTAGATTTAGGGATAGTTACTATTTGACTTTGTAAATCCCAACGTAGTACTACTTGTGCTGCTGTTTTATTGTACTTATTAGCTATTTCTTTTAATATCTCATTTTCTAACAATCCATTTCCAGCCATTAAAGGTGACCATGCTTCAACTTGAATATCATTTTCTCTGCAGAATTCTCTAACCTTTTGTTGACTTAAGTATGGATGTAACTCTACTTGATTTATTACAGGTTTTATTTCAGCATCAGCTAATAAATCTTGAAGATGGTGAACTTGGAAGTTACTTACCCCTATAGCTTTAACACGGCCTTCTTTATATAAATATTCTAATGCTTTCCAAGCTTCTTTATATTTTCCTTCTACTGGCCAATGGATAAGATATAAATCTAAATAATCCACACCTATTCTTTTTAAACTTGCTTCATAAGCTGCTATAGTTTCTTCATATCCTAAATCAGCATTCCAAACTTTAGAAGTTATAAATAAATCTTCTCTTGAAATTCCTGCTTCCTTTATACCTTGTCTTATTCCTTCTCCCATAGCTTCTTCATTTCCATATATAGCTGCACCATCAATACTTCTATATCCATTTTTAATTGCTGCTCTAACAGCTTTTATTAATTCTTCACTATCTTCTACTCTGAAAACTCCAAGTCCTAATCTTGGCATTTCAATACCATTATTTAAAGTAATTGTGCTATTCATATTATCTATCATATTATTTTTTCTCCTTTAATCTTTCTTTTATTAATGTATTTATCTTATGAAGCTCATAAAATTCTTTTCTTCTCTTTTTGGTGCTTCAATATGATCTTTACCAAATTTAACAAGTTTCATTAGCCAAGCCATATTTTTACCTAATACCCTCATTATTTGCATTCCTTCACTATCCTGAAGAACTTCATTTTCCGTTCTACCATAAGCTACATTCCAATAATTTGATGTAGGCATTAACATTTCTGAATAATTAATATAATTATTTAATTGATCAAATACCGGAACTCCTCCTGATCTTCTAACTGCAACAACACTTGCTCCAACTTTATGTCTAAGCATACTATCATTTACTGATGTTACAAGAAAAGCACGGTCTAAAAATGATTTCATGGTTCCTGCAATAGCAGAATAATGAACTGGAGATCCTAATATAATCCCATCAGCTTCTTTCATCTTTTCAATCCATTCATTAACCTCATCGTTAGCAATGACGCATTTTTCATTCTTATTTCTACTACATCCCCCGCAAGCTAAGCATCCACGAATCACCTTATTTCCAACGTGAATAATCTCTACCTCAATATTTTCTTTCTCTAGCTCTTTTGCTACAATCTCTATTGACTTATGTGTATTCCCATCCTTTCTAGGACTCCCATTAAAAGCAACTACCTTCATATTACATCTCCCCATTTTTTGTTTTTGGCTCAACCTATGTACTAATTATATAAACACCTATATTACTTAACAAGTACGCACTTTTAAGTTAGATACCTTACCTAAAGGTAAGATTTATTAGAACATCTTATTTACACAAAAGAATAAATTACTTATAAATATGCCTTATCCTTTATTTATATTAATAATTTTAGTATAATACCTTATGTAAAAATATTTGAAAGTAGGTAATTTAATGATTTCTTACAATAACAAAAAATATGTTTGTTTATTAGATTTTGCAATGGATTTTATACGTGGTAAATGGAAGGCTCTTTTACTATGTAATTTATATAATGCCCCTAAAAGATTTTTAGAACTTCAAAGAATGGTTGACGGCATAAGCCAAAAGATTTTAAATCAAAATTTAAAAGAATTAGAAAGTGATGGATTAGTATATAAGGTAGTATATGCTGAAATTCCACCTAAAGTTGAGTATCATCTAACTGATAAAGGAAAAGAAATTACCAAACTCATCAAGGAATTTGAAAATTGGTCTGTTAAATATTACCCTGAGTTAGATGGTAGTTGTGAATATTCCTCTTCAAAGAATTCTGATTAAAAATAAAAAACACCTATGTAACCGAATTGTACATAGGCTTTTTTATTATATTAATTTCTTATGAGAGACAAATAAAAACATCTAAGTTATACTATTTTTCAAGAATCCAGCAAATAAGATTTAAAACTTGCTAACTAAATCATTTGAAATTGTAAGCTTAATAACTTTTGTATAACACTAAATTTCTTTATGTTAGGAATTACTTATAAAAAAGTACACTCCACTTAAAGAATTTATATATTTTTATTTTGTATATCCTATAGATTTTTTAGGACATTTATTTACACACTTGCCACATTGTATACAATCATAATAAGTTATACTTTCATTCTTATATTCATGAACATTTATTCCCATAGGACATGTTTTTGTACATAACTTACATGATACACAAGCATCATTAATGCTTAATAAAAGATTTTTATTCTGCTTGTTTCTAAATTTTGATATAAATGCAGCTATACTTCCCATTGGACAAAAATTACACCAGATTCTTTCATTGTAAAATGGAGCTAATACTAAACCTATAATAGTTGTTATTACTATAAGCCTGTATATTACAAATCCCATTCCATATAAATTTCCCCAGTTATTTATCATTCCAGTAGTAAATACAGTAAGCATTAGTGCTATAGCTACCAGCCTGAAATATAGCGATTTAATAAATTTAGGAACTTTCTTTTTATTACTAAACTTAGATACTACATTATCATAAAAATTTCCCCTAGGACATAAGTTCCCACACCAAAATCTACCTTTAAATACAGATATTATTATAGGCGCAACCATACAAATTGATGCAATCAATCCAATTCTAAAATCAAATATACCCAAAACTAAAAAAGCTATTAGAATTACATACGACCACTTTTTCCAAATTTTAAATAAACTGCTCATGCATATCCCCCTTAAATTTATTTATGACAGTCTTACTATTTAATTATACAGATTAATATATATCCTTCTGTGACTTTATTACATATCCATTTAGATACATTCATTACTTTATACGTATCTAATGGCGAAGGGGCTTCTAGCTTACTACTAGCTATAATATATTTTTTACAATAGCACTTTTATCTTTTCCTATTAAATAAAGAATTTCTTCTATATTTTTAGCTATTATAGTGTACGGATACTTATATAGCAAATAAGCAATCCTATCAATAAATAATAAAAAGTTAGAAACTCTATTTTATATAAAGTGTCTAACTTCTTACTTCTAATTCTCCCTATATAATTTATTCATTCTCTACATTTAACTTTCCCATCTGGCTCATTACCATTTCGAAGTAATATCCTCTTTTCTCCATTAAAGTTTTATGATCTCCACTTTCAAGTATTTTACCCTCACCAATAACCATAATGTTATCAGAATCTCTAATTGTAGAAAGTCTATGAGCAATTAAGAAGCTAGTTCTATTTTTCATTAATCTGACTAAGGCATTTTGAATATCCTTTTCCGTCTTAGTATCAACACTGCTGGTTGCCTCATCTAAAATAAGAATTGGACTATTACATAAAACTGCTCTAGCAATGGATATAAGCTGGCGCTGTCCCTGACTTAAATTATCAGTGGCTCCAGAAACCTTTGTGTTATATCCCTTTGGCAATTTACTTATAAACTCATGTGCATGTGCTATTTTAGCAGCATTAATCACCTCTTCATCAGATGCAGAACTTTGAGAATATCTGATATTATCCATGATTGTTCCTGTAAATAAACATGTATCCTGAAGAACTACGGAAAAACATTTTCTAAGGCTATCTCTTTTTAAATTTGTTATTGGCTCATTATCTATAAGAATTTCTCCACTTTCACTGTCATAAAAACGTGTAAGAAGATTAACTATTGTTGTCTTACCTGAACCAGTTTCTCCAACTAATGCCACAGTTTCTCCCGCCTTAACCTTAAAACTAATATTCTTTAAAATAGGAGTAGATTTATCATAAGAAAAGCATACATCCCTAAACTCTACATCTCCCTTTGGAGCTTCAATCTCTATTGCTCCTTCTATATCTTCTTTTTCCTCTAATGTATCTAAAACTTCAAAAACTCTTTCAGCCCCAGCAAGAGCGGATTGTATTGTATTAAACATTCCAGCTACAGAGTTTAAAGGCTGGGCAAACTGCTTTGAATAGCTTAAAAAACTAACAACAGTACCTACCGCTAAGCCGTATCCTACAGATAGTATTCCTCCAACAATGGAAACTATAGTAAATATAAAATTATTTATAACATTCATTAAAGGCATCATATAACCAGACCATATTTGAGCCTTATTACTACTTGCATAAAGATTCTCATTAATTTCTTTAAAATTCTCTAAAATATCCTTTTGCTTTCCAAAAGCCTTAACCATTTTTAATCCTAAAATATTTTCTTCAATAACTCCATTTAAAGCACCAAGACTTTTTTGCTGAGCTAGGAAATAGGATCTGCTTCTAGATGCAATTGTTTTAGTTAATAAAACTACCAAAGGAACACATAAAAGCACAAGTAAAGTAAGCTGAAGATTTAAGTTTATCATTACTAAAAATGAACCAACCAAAGTTAAAGCACTTGATATAAGCTGTGTAGTGGTTTGAGCTATTGTAGAGCTAATATTATCTACATCATTAGTAATTCTGCTCATGGTATCACCATGAGATCTGGTATCATAAAATTCTAAAGGCAAACGTTGCATCTTATTAAAAAACTCAGTTCTTAAAGCATGGACTAGTTTTTGAGATACTTTAAGCATAATTACTCCATTAATGCTTGAAATAATTAAATTAGATAAATGAAGAGCTGCTATAATCATTAAAAGTGTTATAAACATATTACTATCTACAGTTCTAGTGCTTATATTAAGATAGTTAAATGTCTTTCCAACAAAATAAGGAATAGAAACAGTTATTAAAGAAGCCATAGCTGTTAAAATCATGGCTAATAATATGGTTTTTCCCCACCTCATATATATTTTTACAATCCTTCTTAATGTGCCTTTAGCATTTCTCGGCTTTGCCTTAGGAGCAAACCTGCTTGGTCCCCCACCGCCTACTCTTCCCATTGAAGGCATTTGCATTTCTTGTTTCTTATATATTTGTCCCATTATTATGCCTCCTTGCTACTTTCCATTTGAGTTTTATAAATATCTTTATAAATAGGGCAACTTTTCATAAGATCGCTATGGGTTCCAAAACCAACTTTCTCCCCATTATCCATAACAAGTATCTTATCTGAGAACATAGCAGTCCCACAACGCTGTGTAATAGTAATAATAGTTCTATTATCTTCCAAGGAATTAAGATTATCTCTAACTCTAGCTTCAGTAACTGCATCTAAAGCACTAGTAGCATCATCTAAAATAATGATTTTAGATGCCTTAATAATTCCACGTGCAATAGAAATTCTTTGCTTTTGCCCTCCTGATAAGTTAACTCCTCCTCCACCTAAAAGAGTATTAAACCCATCTGACATATTCTCTATAAAAGAAGCTTCTGCTTTTTCCAATGCTAATTTGACTTCTTTATTAGAGGCATTATTATCACCCCATTTAATATTTTCAATAATTGACCCTGAGAATAACATTGGCTTTTGAGGAACAATAGAAACATTATCTCTAAGAGTATCCACTCTTATATCTTTAATATTCTTTCCATTAATTAATATACTTCCTTCGTTAACATCATAAAACCTTAATAATAGCCATGCTATTGTGGACTTTCCACTACCTGTAGGTCCTATTATTGCAAGGTTTTCTCCAGGTTTTAATGAAAAAGATAAATCTTTAATAGCAGGCAAACCACTTCCATTAGGATAAGCAAAGGTAACTTTTTTAAATTCCACTGCTCCATTTAACTCTGAATCTTCTCCAATAGAAGGAAAATCCTCTTCACAATTTAAAACTTCTTCAATACGAGCAGTAGATGCTTTTGTTCTAACAAAGGTATTAAATATATTAGTTATCATTATTAAAGATGTAAGAATTTGAGCCATATAAATTGTAAATGCTGTTATGTCTCCAGGATTCACAAGGTTTAATGAAAAAAGCCTACTTCCAACAAATAGTATAAGTACGGTTCCAATACCAACAATAAATGTCATGAGAGGTGCGGTTACGGTTATAATCATTTGAGAAGAAATCCCCTTCTCCATTAAATTGTCGTTAGTTTCCCCAAACTTCTCCTGTTCCTTATCATAAGTACCAAAGGCCTTAACTAATCTAACACCAATAAGATACTCTTGCACAACTGAGTTTACCTTATCCATAGCCTTTTGAAGTTTATAAAAACGTGAATAACTAAGTTTCATGCTAATAACTATAAGAATACCAACTATGGCTACAACCCCATAAATAACTAAAGAAAGCCTAAAATTAAGAATACTTGCAAGGATAATACTTCCTATACAGGTTATTGGAGCCTTTAGGAAAATACGCATAATTCCATTTATAAATTGAACAACTTGAGAAGTATCATTAGTCATACGGGTAATAAGGGAACCACTTTCAATTTTATCAGCTCCATTTTCCGAAAAGTGTAATATCTTTTCAAATAAATCATATCTTAAATCTGCACCAACTCTTTGAGAAACCTTAGATGCAAGAATATTTCGAGTTATGGCAAAGCAAGCACCAAGGACTGTAACCATAAGCATTAACCCACCCCAGTAATAAACATTTAAGATGCTTCCTTCATCTATTCCTGAATTAATTATATTAGACATAAGGGTTGGTCCCAGCAAATCACATATTGACTCAAGGGCTACACAAGTAACAGCAGTTAAAAAAGGATTTTTATATTTTTTAATATATCTATTATATAAATTCACTGCTTCATCTCCTTTTTTATTTAATACTTTATATTTTATTTTATATTATACTCCTTAATTTATTCCTTAGGTTAAAATTCCACGGGAAAATGTTCCTAACATATTCGTATAAATATTGCTAACAAAGAAAAATACATCCTTCAAGTAAAAATAGTGATTTTAACATTAATATTTTCCTATAATTGCTTTTATTTTCTCGCAAATGATTTTCCCCCTATATTTCAGTAAGAAAACTAGTTAATATTTACAACTCTATTTACTATGTACTAAACTACTATTATCCATATTGGATACCTTCTAATATTATAGTTGTGATCGGCAAACCTAATATAATTTTACAACAGAGTTTTTTATTTATACTCACCACTAGAAACTTTTTTAGAATCATAGATTGAGCCTGTAGCATTATACATATAAATAAAATCGGCATGAGTAAGATATTCTATGAACTCATGCCGATTTTATTTACCTTTTTATTATGGTCTACTTCATAGTGACAATAGCACCCTTCAAAACTTTTTACTATATTAGGTAAAATGCTTAGAAATATTCATTTTCAAACCTTTTTACTATCTTTATATCTATTATCTATTTAATTTACTAAAATATATGCAGTTGTCATTTACTAACTTCTCTTGAATAATATACATATTTAAATTAATCCAACTATTACAATTATCAAGAATTATTGCATCACTAGATACTACATTTTCCTTTGATTTTAAAACACTATCCACATTATCAATATTCCATACTTCAATTTGAAGTTGTAAACCTTCAAGTACCTCCAAAATCTTCATTTTTAATCTACCTGAATTAGAAACTGGCTTATCTAAATAAAATATAGCTTTTTTAATTTCATGTTCTAATAAAAATTCACCTATTAACTTAATTGCAACTTCAGTTTTATCTATAACTGAATAAGTCCCCCTAAGTCCTGCTAAATCCCTTATGGTTTCATCCATTGACTTAATGATTAAAGAATTAGATAAAGCAACCTCTAAAGTTATTATTGTATTAAACCCATCTATATGTACTTCTTCAATGCTTGAAAGATTAATAATTTGCTTAGCCTTTCTTTTTATAATATCATCATATCTAGATACTCCTCTAATCAATGCAAGTCTTTGCCTTTCAGATAACAGATAATGATTGCCTATAAAAGTTGAAGCTCCTTTAATTTTGTATCCTCTATTTAAAAGATACAATAAATCCTCCGATGCTTCATACAATTTATTTAAATTTTCATTTTTAAATTCCTTTTCATCTTTAGGTACATAGCCTCTTCTTTTTATTTTACTCATAATTATTTCCTTAACCATTAACATTTTATTTATTAATATTATTAGATGGAATGATATTAAAATACATATACCTTTAATATAAAGTTTCTTTCTGTTTTGCTAACCAAAAATGTAGTTACCGTATTCTTAAATAAAGTAACTACATTTATCATTTAATAATAAGATTATTATTATTCCACTAATTTTGTAGTTACTACATTATTAAATAAGGTAACTACATTTATTATCTAAATTACAATTGACTTATTTGCTTTATTAATCATCTTTGCTGGGATTTCCTCATGCAATTCCCAAATAAAGTTTATTGGTTTATTTCCTGTATGGCTTCTATATTCACAAGTTCCTAAGAAAGTGAATGGAGATGTTAGACCATCTTTTGATTTATATTCTCTACCAAATAGAGCTATCTTATTTTTTGTTTTTAAGTGATTAATATATCTTTGCCATGTTATGCTTTCAACTGTAAATCTTATATTCAGATTTTTATTTCATTTGCTAAATGATTTTGTAGTTACCAGATTTTTAGGTGAAGTAACTACATTTATGTATTAGCCTTATATTTGAACTTATGATTCAACTATTTTAGCACTCTATTTTCAAATTTTCCTATTCTAAGAACTGCTTATAAGGTAAACTTACTTTTCTGCTTGCAAATCTCTTACGCCATTCCCATGCAACATTCGCTGAAATTAATTTATGTTCTTATCAAACTAAATTAGACATCATTGTAATTAATAACCATTTCTTACCATCTAATACTTAAATATTTTCCTTTTTTTAATATACTTCAATAAATTTCACTTACCTATATATTTATCATTATAAAATAAGATAATTATAATTGTTATTAGCTTATTTCTATTATATTTTTTAGTAAATATAGAATACTACTATTAGGAGGTGTGATTTTTGAGAACTGTAAAGATTAGAATAAAAGATAAACATATAATTAATTATTTAAAAAATAAAATTCTTCTTACTCAACACTTTGAAAATATGCTGATAATTTTAATCAATCAAGATTTAAATCAAAATAATGGTAAAAACTTCAGATTATTAACTAATGGAAGAGTAATGAGAGCGGTCTTTACAAATAATACTGGTGGCAAATTAAAAGACGCTGTTGACTACATTAAGAATTATTATAAAAATAATTCACTTATGAATGATATAATTGATGTCACAAGAGAATTAAAAATTCATAACATTGTAGAGCAAATTAAAAATGTTATGAAAAATTATAAATCTACATATACAAAATCACAAATTGGTGATTTTAAAGCTAATAAACCATCTACAAAATCATTGGCTTATGCAAATCATATAACATTATATATGGATGGATATAAATCTATTACATTTAAAAAGAAAAATACTATTGGTATAAATTTAAACGATAAAATGATTTATACACATGTAAATCATGAACCATTATTAAAGATAGTCAAAAGCTTCGATAATATAAAGAACATTAATTTAAACTATTCAAATGGTTATATCTACATGCTAATAAATTATATTGAACCTAACTTTAATATTAAACCTGTTGAAAATATAAAATATGCCGGATTAGACATTGGAATTAAAAATATAGCTTCAATATATATTCACGATACTACAACTAAATCTTTAATAATTAGTGGAAAAACCTTTATTAATTATAATGCAAAATTCAATCGATTTCTTTCCAAACTAGATAAAACTCTTAACACTATTGATAATCTTAATAGACTTGAAGATATTAAATATTTAACTAATTATAAAAAATTTCTTCATGAAAAGAAATATAATTACTTTTTTTCAGAATTTCATAAACTATCTAAATATATATTATTATATTTACAAAGTAATAATGTAACCCATTTAGTAATATCGAAAACTATTAATGAATTAAAAAATAATGGTAAATGTAAACTTTCAAAAGAAATCAGAAATCATTTTCTCCAAATTCCAATAATAAAATTAATAAATTATCTATACCTAAAAGCCCCAGAGTATAATATAAAAATAATTGAAATCGATGAATCATATACTTCAAAAACTTCTTGTTTAAGCGGAAATATTTTTGAAGTAAAATCACTAGCTTCAAATAATTCAATTTCAATTGATGTTTTCGGAGGAAGACGAGTTAAAAGAGGATTATTTAAAGATTATAGTTTCAATAAAATAATAAATGCCGACTTAAATGCTGCTTGTAATATTTGTAAGTATGGTAGCTTTGAATTAGAAAGATTTGAAAAAATTAAAATTCCATACTATAAATTATGTAACCCCATAAAAATATATACGATAGCAATCTAATTTTAGTAGCTTAATCGAATAGAGGATTTTTCCTAACGTAAAATATTTACGGCGAGGGGTCAAAGCAACTATTTATTATTTAAGCATAAAACACATGTATAATATATATGTTAAAAGTTATACTATTAGTATGTAATTAAATATGTAAAAAAGCCGTGAATTTCTTCACGGCTTATTATGGTGGAGGTGACGGGTGTCGAACCCGTGTCCGAAAGCAGACCAGCTTGACTTTCTACGAGCGTAGTTTGTGACTAAAATTTTGGTCCTTAGTTCGCTCACAAACAAACTCCTAATTCCCTAGCTTCATGAATACCCCTTTAGCTCAAAGCTTTGCTAAACTTCGTTTCCCACTTCAATGACACCAGTGATCCAGAGCGTGGGCACCCTGGGCTGATGAGCGGCTATATTAAGCTGCTAATGCAAAATTGTCTTCTGCGTTTATCTTTAATGCATACTTTATTATCGAGGTGACATGCTTGCCTCGGCTCGCTTATCAAACCCATCTTACCCCCGTCGAAGCCAGAACACCCCCAGGTTAAGAATTAGTTTAACGCGAAATATTCAATTTTGACTACGTGTAAATTATATATTATATAGATTTCTATGTCAACTTAGATTTAATCCTTGCTTACCATAATTTTCTTTTAAATTTTCAAAATTTATAATTAAATTATTAATATTAATTTAAAAATAAACTAATTAACATTAAAAAGAAAATCTGGCTTTCCTTATAATCTAAATTTAACTTTATATAATACACAATTTCTACATACTTATATTATAACAAATTCGACTTAATTTAAACCTAATCTTATTAGCATTAAGGGAAAAAGCTTCTTATATTACTATTTTTATAATTAATTTCTTAATAAAAAGTAGTTATATATAAGTTTGCTTGTTTTGTAACTAGTTTCTAAAGAATATGCTTCACTGTAATAGCAAACCTATATAAATACTATTCCCATTGTCCTGGTAATTTCAATTTTTGCATATAAGGAAACTGCTTATCAAATTCTTCTACCTTTTCTTGATCTAGATTTTCAAATACTTTTGATTCAAAAAATTTTCCATGTACATCTTTAAGCCCATATGGTATTAATTTTTTCATTCTTTAATTATTATCTGCCGGATAACTCACTCCAATTTGCTTCCTAGCCTCTTCAATAACTTCAACCACATTTCTAGAGACTTCTAATGAATTAATCTTAGATTCTCTTTCTCCATTTTTAATTAAGTTAGCAAACTCCTCTACTTCATAGCACATATTTGCTTCTTTATGTTCTAATGTTAAATTTTCTTCTCTACCATCTCTATATATTATTTTTACATTATTAAATGTATTAATTCTATCTATTATAATGCTACCCTCTTCCCCTTGGATTTCTGATGGAAGATATGAATTGCTTATTTTAGAGTATATTACAACTCCCTCCATATCATCATAGCCAAATACTACGCTACCTTCTCCATCAACTCCAGTTTCTAGCATTATTCCATTTGCTTTTACTGTATTTGGCTTTCCGAAAAGATTCACCATTGGTGCTATACAATAAACTCCTATATCCATAATAGCTCCATTTGATAATTCCTTCTTGAATGCATTTAACACTTCTCCAGCCTTATATTTATCATATCTTGAAGAGTATTGGCAGTAGCTTGCAAAATACTTTCTAACCTTACCAATCTTATGAAGATTATCTTTAATAACTCTAAAGTTTGGAAGTAAAGTAGTTTTCATTGCCTCCATTAAGACAACATCATTTTCCTTTGCTGCTTTTATCATTGCATCAGCTTCCTTTGTGTTTGAAGCAAAAGCCTTTTCTCCAAGAACATGTTTTTTATGATTTAAAAATAATATAGCTTGCTCAGCATGCAAAGAATTAGGTGAAGCTATATACACAGCATCAATTAAATCACTCTTAGCCATTTCCTCTAAATCAGTAAATATATTTTCTATATTAAACTTATCTGCAAACTCCCTTGCTCTTTCCTCTGTTCTTGAATAAACAGCAGATATATTTACACCTTCAACTTCCCTTGCTCCAGCTATTAACCATTCAGTAATAAAATTAGTTCCTATAACACCTATATTAATCATTAACTATCCCTCCAACTCATTTGTACCATTTATTTACTCATTTCAATTATATATTATATTCCTAATATTTTCTATCAAGACTTATACAATCAATTCTTTCCCTTCTCACTTTTCATAATTCAGCTTATCTGAATTATCTCCCTAATTATCCATTGTCCATTATCAATTATCAATTGTATTTCAGCCCTATTTTCTACAATTAAACAAAGGTGAATTATTTCCTCAATTTTTTACTTTTTCACTCTTTCACTTTTTCACTCTTTCACTTTTTAATTTCTCCTCATATTTTTATTTTAACTGCACATACTACTATTATTAATTCTTGCATTTTTAATATGTATTATTTAAAAATATGAGAAAGCTTGATTGTACTTAAATATGGTCAATACTAGGGAGGTTTTTTATATGCGTAATATCTTTAAAGATAAAAATAAAAAAAAGATATTCAAAGCAAGTAGTTATTTTTTATTTTCAATTTTTCTTATAACTAATTTTTTGTTTTTTATTTCTAAGACCTCAAACTCATCTTTTGTGCCTTCTGTATTTTTTAGTGAAGTTTATGAAGGTGAACCAATTGCACATGCCGGTACTTTTATAACTGATAGTGATGAAAATTTAGAAACTTCTATAATTTCATTTTTAAATGAGTTATATACTACTCGTAACAAGTCTTTTACTACTGGTAATGTCGAAGAACTTTATAAGTTTTATGATACTGCTCAAACATTTAGTAGCTACTCATTAAAGCATGAATTTAAAAGAATTGCTTTTTTAAGAGATTGGGCAAGTGAAAGAAATGTAAGTTTTAAGAATATACAGTCTACCCCTAAAATTACATCTATAAAGGAAAAGGATAATACATATGATTTAACTTTAAGTGAAGAATATAAATTTGATTACATATACAACAATGATCCTGAAAATGTTAATAGTTTTGGTATTTCTTTAATACATACATTAGAACTAAAAAAGTTTGGAAACTCATTTATAGTTACTAAAGATTATTATCAAGATTGCTTTGAAGGTGGCCTTGGTAAATATGATTTTGATTTAACTGAAAAGAATATTCCATTAACTAGATTTAAAGCTTATAATTTAAACTTTAAAATTAATCCTACACCTGAAAATAGTTCTACTTATAATAGAGAAGCTGCTGTAGATTATGCTGATAAATACTCTGGAATATCTTTTACAACTAACTTAGATAGCAAATATAATTCAAATTATTACATCTATGTTGCTGGATCTGGAAATTGTACTAATTTTATATCTCAATGCTTATCTGATGGCCTTGAAGGTGGAGGAATGCCTCAAGATAAAGATTGGTCTTATAAATTTAATGAATCTAAAGGAGTAATGGCAAGTGAAACTTGGGTTAACTCAGAAAAGCTTTTAGATTACCTTTTATCTAGCAATAAAGCATTTATATTATTTTCTGGGTCTTTTGATGAAATCTTAGATAGTATGTCTAAGTCAAGTAATGAAATAAAATTAGGTGATTTAGTCATATATAAGCAAGGTGATTATATTGAGCATAGTGCTATAATCACAGGATTTGATAATTCTGGGTATCCTTTAGTTAATTCTAATTCTATTGACAAATATAAAGTCCCTTTTGATTTAGGTTGGAGTAATGATAATTCTGAATTTTACATAGTATCCCTAAAATAAATTATTAAAATAAAAATAGGCTATAGTTATTTTTACTTATAGCCTATTTTTAACTATATAACTTTAAATACTGAATTTTATACCTTTAGACTTTAGTTAAGTAAGTCTTGTAGTGTATATCTTGAGAACTCATGAAGAAATGCATTTAAAGATTCATTCATTATCCCTTTTAGCTTACATCCTGAACTTATAAATGGACAACAATCTTCCTTGTTGAAACATTGTGCAATATTTAAGTTATCTTCTGTTATACGGATAACTTCACCTAAATTTATATCTTGAGGCTCTAAGCCTAATTTTAATCCACCCGTTCTACCTTTCATAGATATAACTAAATCTGTCTTAGCAAGCTTGTGTATTATTTTCTTTAAATGATGTTCTGAAATCTCTAATTTTTTTGCTAATTCTTCTACAGTGCATAGCTTGTCTGTATTTTCAGCTAGGTATACTAAGGCTCTAAATGAGTAATCAGTAAATTTTGATAAGTACATAATAATTCCTCTCTTTCGTATGATTATTGCCATAACTTAATTTATAATTGCTAGTAACTTTTATATGTATATTAAAATTAAACATTCTATATTTATACAATATCTAAACTTTATTCTTAATTTTATATAAAATTTACTCTACTGATATTATACTATATACTTACCTAAAATTACTCTAAAAGATAGACAATATTTACAATTAATTTACAAAATTGATTTCTTATTAATAATTAGAAGATTAAATATACAAAAAAAGAGTTATTTCTAACCATTTAAGCTACAATTTAAAGTAGTAGCAGGTTAAAAATAACTCTATAACATTATTTACTTAAATATTCATCAATAGCTTCTGCAGCAGTTTTACCTGCTCCCATTGCTAAAATAACAGTTGCAGCTCCTGTTACTGCATCTCCACCAGCATAAACTCCTTCTTTAGTTGTTAGTCCATGCTCATCTGCTATTATACATTTCCACTTATTAGTTTCAAGACCCTTTGTTGTTGATGATATAAGTGGATTTGGTGAAGTTCCAAGTGACATTATTACAGTATCAACATCCATAACATATTCTGAATCAGCTTTAACTACTGGCTTTCTTCTACCTGATTCATCTGGCTCTCCAAGTTCCATTTGAACACATTTCATTCCCTTTACCCAGCCATTTTCATCTACTAAAATTTCTGTTGGGTTAGTTAAAATATCAAAGATTACACCTTCTTCTTTAGCATGGTGTACTTCTTCAACTCTTGCTGGAAGCTCTGATTCACTTCTTCTATAAACAATGTGAGTTTCTGATCCCAGTCTTAAAGCAGTTCTTGCAGCATCCATAGCAACGTTTCCTCCACCTACTACAGCTACTTTCTTTCCCACTTTAACTGGTGTATGATATTCTTCTTTAAATGCCTTCATTAAGTTTACTCTTGTTAAGAATTCATTTGCAGATAAAACTCCATTTGCATTTTCTCCTGGAATACCCATAAACTTAGGAAGACCAGCTCCTGAACCTATAAACACTGCATCAAATTTTTCATCTTCTATAAGCTCATCTATAGTAATAGTTCTTCCTACTATAACATTAGTTTCAATCTTTACTCCAAGCTTCTTTATGTTTTCAATTTCAGCTTTTACTACATCATCCTTAGGTAGTCTAAATTCAGGAATTCCATAAACTAAAACTCCACCTGGTTCATGTAAAGCTTCAAATATAGTTACATCATATCCTTTTTTAGCTAACTCTCCTGCACAAGTTAATCCAGCAGGACCACTACCTATAACAGCTACTTTTTTATTTTTATCTTCTTCTCTTTCTGCTAATTCTATATTATGTGTTCTTGACCAGTCTGCTATAAATCTTTCTAGCTTACCTATTGAAACTGGTTCCCCTTTAATTCCTAATACACATTTACCTTCACATTGACTTTCTTGCGGACATACTCTACCACAAACTGCTGGCAATGCACTATATTTTGCAACTTCTTTAGCTGCCTTTTCAAATTCTCCATTTTTTATATATGCTATGAATCCTGGAATATTTATTGATACTGGACATCCATCAACACATTTTGGATTTTTACAAGTTAAACATCTATTTGCTTCTTTTATTGCTTCTTCATCTATATATCCTAAGCACACTTCTTCAAAGTTTTTTGCTCTTACTTCTGGAGCTTGTTCTGAAACAGGTACTCTTTTCATTCTATCTTGCATATTCATAACTATTCCACCTTGCATCCACAACCACCATGATTATGAGTGTCTCCTTCCTCGATTTTTAGTTGAGCTCTTCCTTCTTCAGTCTTATACATTCCTTGTCTTCTCATTGATTCATCAAAATCAACTATGTGTCCATCAAACTCTGGACCATCTACACATGCAAATTTCACTTTTCCACCTACAGTAACTCTACATGCCCCACACATTCCAGTTCCATCTACCATTATTGGATTTAAGCTAACTGTTGTAGGAATATTTAATTCCTTAGTCATCATTGACATAAACTTCATCATTATCATAGGTCCAATTACTATTGCATGATCATATTTTTTTCCCTTTTCTTCAATTAAGTACTTTAAACAATCTGTTACTCTACCATTAAATCCATATGTTCCATCATCTGTTGATATATATAAATTGCCTGAAACTTTTCTCATTTCATCTTCTAATATTAATAAGTCCTTTGTTCTACTTCCAACTATTACATCACAAGCAATACCATTTTCATGCATCCATTTAACTTGCGGATATACAGGTGCTGCCCCTACACCACCAGCTATAAATATTATATTTTTCCTTTTAAGCTCTTCTAGGTCTTCATGTATAAACTCACTTGGTTGTCCTAAAGGTCCAACGAAGTCGCTAACATAATCTCCTTCTTCAAAACTAGCTAATTCTTTTGTCTCTCTTCCTACAGCTTGAAACACTATAGTAACAGTTTCATTAACCTTATCATAATCAGCTATTGTTAGAGGAATTCTCTCCCCTTTTTCGTTATTTTTAATAATTATAAATTGTCCTGGCTTAGCAGACTTGGCAACTCTTGGTGCTTCTATATCCATAAGATATATGTTATCAGTAAGTTCTCTTTTTTTCACTATCTTATACATGATTGTTCCCCCCTGGCTTATTTTCATATCAATCTTATATTATCATTTTTCGAATATTCATACAATTAGTAAATGTAAATATTATTCTTTACTACTAAATATTTCTTTTTAGATTTCCTTATTTTTATTATTACTCTATTTTTATTTATCGACTTATTCTTATCTAATTATTTATCTACTTTTTCAAATTAAGGTTACCTCAAAAAGAAAATAATTTCTGTTTAAGATAACCTTAAAATCAATCTATTATTTTAGAAAACTTAAAGTCTTTTAGAAATTAACCTTAGTTCCATAATAAGTGCATTCAAATAATTTAGCCATTGTTGCATCATCAATTTCTCTTGGATTAGATCCAGTACAAGCATCTAAAACTGCATTGTGAGAAATAAATTCTAGATTATCTTTAAAGTCTTCTTCTGTTACTCCATATTCCCTAAGTGTATGTGGAATATTTAATTGTGTGTTTAAATCATTGATCATTTCTATTAATGCATCTGTTAATTCTGCATTATTTTCGCCTTCTAATTTTAATGCTTTAGCTATATCTGCATATCTATCTTCACAATTACCTCTGTTATATTGAATTACATATGGTAAGAAGATTGCATTTGCACATCCATGAGGAATATGGAATACTGCTCCTGTCTTATGAGCCATTGAGTGAACTATTCCAAGTAGTGCATTAGAAAACGCCATTCCTGCTAAACATTGAGCTTCATGCATTAAGTTTCTAGCTTCTTTATTTCCATTATATGAAGCAACTAAGTTCTCTCTAACCATTTCAATAGCCTTCATTGCTAATGGGTCTGAGAAGTTTGATCTTAATGATGCAGTATAAGCTTCGATAGCATGAGTTAATGCATCCATTCCAGTATGTGCTACAAGTTTAGATGGCATAGTTTGTGCAAGATCAGGATCTACTATGGCAATATCCGGAGTTATATTAAAGTCTGCTAGAGGATATTTAATTTTTGCCTTGTAATCTGTTATAATGGAAAATGCTGTTACTTCTGTAGCTGTGCCACTTGTTGATGGGATTGCAACAAATTTAGCTTTTTGTCTAAGCTCTGGTAATCCAAATGGAACAACTGCTTGCTCAAATGTAAAGTCTGGATATTCATAGAGAATATATCCAATAAGGAAAAACTATTCTTTTTCTTTATAAATGGCTTATTTAAATGCTTTATAGTCATTTCTAATCAATACTAAAAGAAATACATTGAAATATGTTGAAATAAATTTTTGACGTTTTTTTGACGAAACACAATCAAATCAATAATTAATTTCATTCAACAAAAAAAAGAGCCATACTCAATTTATTTGAATATGACTCTTTTTATAAACTTTATATTTTATTTTACTGCTTTTAATCTTGCTATATCAAAACAATTTACTCTCGTTACCTCTTCCACTTCTTTTAACTCTTCAAATTTTGCAATTACTGAAGTCCTAAATTCTATTAAATTAGCTGTTTCTTCTACTATAGAATCAACTTTCTTCTCAAGCCTTTTCTGACCTTCTTCAAGATTTGAAAGCCTATTGTCAATCCCCTTCAATAATTCTAATATTTCACGCTCCATTATTCCTCACTCCTTATAATAAACTTATTTACACTATAAATCTATCTATAATACTTCTTATTCTATCATACTATTTTACTATAGTCATCAACTATATTTTTATTAATTTAAAAATCCTTTTTCATTCATAGTACCTTGAATTTCCATATTATTAACTAAATATTTCTCACCTTCAGTCACTAAATCTAATGTCATTAATGTTTGTGTTGTAGTTTTTGTATTATTAATTTCAAAGCTATGCCAAACCCTAGCTAATACTTTTCCTTCTACTACATCAGTTACATATATCTCTACTTTATCATAAGTAGATTTATACTTTACTTTTGCTTCTGTAGAACTTAAATTGTATTTATTATAAAATTCATTAGTTGCATATGCTCTTATACTTTCCCTTCTATCTGTTTTATTATCATATTCAAACATACCTTTTAAAAAGTTTTCAGCTGCTAATTTAATATTTTCAATCTCTTTATTACTTGAAACTTTTAAAATCAACTCTCTATTTTCTTCTGTAAGCTCTTTTACTAATTCAATATTTTTATTATTTTCAATAACTAATTTATTATATTTAGTATCCATTGACTTTAATTTATATCCAAAAAAGCCTACAATCAATACAAAAATTAACGCTAACATAACTTTTCTATTATCCATATATATTATCTCCTTCTATCTTATAGTTCCAGCACAAACTATCCTTTGTTTCCAATATTCCAAATTTAAACTTGTATATCCAATAGGATCACCTGCATGATACATAGTATTACTATCAACAATTATTCCAACATGAGTTATATAATCACTTGTTGCATAAGTATTTGTAAAAAATATTAAATCTCCTGCCTTAGCTTCATTTAATGGAATATGCCTCATAGAATCATACTGTTGTTGTGCAGTTCTCGGAATCTCAACACCTATTGATTTATACGCCCATTTAGTTAATCCGCTACAATCAAAACTTGTTT